>NZ_JBHYMQ010000082.1:0-35541 GCF_042742985.1 Streptomyces sp. NPDC058864
GGGGCACACCGCGAAATATAAAAATGTTACCAATTCTTTTTGTGGGCTAAATTTGCCCGGTGGGGGGGCGGGGCCGGGCGGGGGGGCGCGCCCCCGAGGGGGGGGCCGCCCACCGCGGACGGGGCGGATCAGGCGGGGAAGGCCAGCGACAGCGCGAACCGGCCCCCGGTGTCGGTCCACCAGTGCCGCAGGGCGAGACCCGCGGCCGCCAATTCGGCCCGCACGCCCTCCTCGCGGAACTTCGCGGAGACCTCGGTGCGCATCACCTCGCCGCGGGTGAAGTCCACGGACAGGTCGAGCGCGGGGACCTTCACGGTCACGTCGGCGCGCGCCCGCAGCCGCATCTCGATCCACTCCTCCTCGCGGTCCCACACGGCGACGTGGTCGAAGTCGTCCGGGTGGAAGTCCGCGCCGAGTTCGCGGTCGATGACCGACAGGACGTTCTTGTTGAAGGCGGCCGTGACGCCCTGCGCGTCGTCGTACGCCGCCACCAGCGTCTCCTCGTCCTTGACCAGGTCGGTGCCGAGCAGCAGCGCGTCGCCCTGGGAGAGCAGCGCGCGGACCGTGGAGAGGAAGCGGGCCCGCTCCTGCGGGAGGAGATTGCCGATCGTGCCGCCGAGGAAGGCGACCAGCCGCGGGCCGGGCGTCTCCGGCAGGGCGAGCCCGTGCTGGAAGTCGGCGACGAGCGCGTGCACGGACAGGTCCCGGTGGTCGGCGAGCAGGGCCTCGCCCGCGCCGGTGAGCGCGGACTCGCTGACGTCGATCGGCACGTACGTCAGCGGCGTGCCCAGCGCGCCGATCAGCAGCCGGGTCTTCTCCGAGGAACCGGAGCCCAGCTCGACCAGGGTGCGGGCACCGGTCGCCCGGGCGATCTCCGGCGCCCGCGCGTGCAGGATCTCCCGCTCGGCGCGGGTCGGGTAGTACTCGGGCAGCCGGGTGATCTCCTCGAACAGCTCGCTGCCGCGGGCGTCGTAGAACCACTTGGGCGGGAGCTGCTTGGGGCTGCGGGTCAGCCCGTACGCGACGTCGGCGCGCAGCGCGGCCGCGGTGGCGTCGGCGGGCAGGGTGCGGGTGAGGGTGAACGGGCTCACAGGTGCGGCTCCTTGAGCGGGATCAGCAGGACCTCGGTGGGATCGCCGTACAGCAGGTGGCGGTCGGGGACCTCGGTCCAGCGCGGACTGTCGTCGTACGGCTCGGAGGCCACGACGAGGGAGCGGCCGGGCGTGTCCAGGTACCAGAGCGTGTCGCCCCAGGCGGTGCCGGCGATCGCCCGGCCGTCGGTCAGCAGGAAGTTGAGCCGTGAGTCGGGGGTCAGCGCGGCCAGCCGGCCGACGGTGTCGGCGAGCGCCTCGTCCGCCGGGGCCCCGGCCCGCAGCCGGTGCAGGGTCAGCGCCCAGGCCAGGGCCGAGTCGCAGCGCGCCTCCAAGGCCAGCAGCTCCTCCGGAGGCAGCGTGGCGGCCGCCCCGGCGACCGAGTGCGGCCAGCCGCGCAGCGCCCCGTTGTGGCTGAACAGCCAGCGGTCCGCCGTGTACGGGGCGGCCGCGGACTCGTCGGCCACCGAGCCCTCCGTGATGTCGCGGACCGCGCCGAGCAGCGCCCCGGAGCGCGTCACCCGGCACACGTCCGCGAAGGACGGGTCGTCCCAGATCGGCCCGGCACGCCGGTACCGCGCGGGCAGCGGGTCCCCGTCCGCGTACCAGCCGAGCCCGAAGCCGTCGGCGTTGACCGTGCCGTACTTCTGCCGGCGCGGCGCCCACGACTGGCGGTACAGCGAGTGCGGCGGGTCGATGACGAGTTCGCGGAGCGCGACGGGCGGACCGACGTACGCCAGATGCCGGCACATCAGCCGCGCCCCCGTCTGCCCGGGGCCCTCACGCCTGCTCCGGGCGGGCGTCGCGGGCGGTGCGGAAGCCGGAGAAGATCTGCCGGCGGATCGGGTAGTCCCAGTTGCGGAACGTGCCCCGGCACGCGACCTGGTCCACGGCGAAGGAACCGCCGCGCAGCACCTTGTGGTCGGGGCCGAAGAAGACCTCCGAGTACTCCCTGTAGGGGAACGGGGCGAAACCCGGGTAGGGCAGGAAGTCGCTCGCCGTCCACTCCCACACGTCACCGATCAGCTGCCGTACGCCCAGTGGCGATGCCCCCGCCGGGTAGCTGCCCACCGGGGCCGGCTGCAGGTGCCGCTGGCCGAGGTTGGCGTGCTCCGGGCCGGGATCGGCGTCGCCCCACGGGTAGCGGCGGGAGCGTCCGGTCCGCGGGTCGTGCCGGGCCGCCTTCTCCCACTCCGTCTCCGTCGGCAGCCGGCGTCCGGCCCAGCGGGCGTACGCGTCGGCCTCGTACCAGCACACGTGCAGCACGGGCTCCTCGCGCGGCACCGGCTCGGTCACCCCGAAGCGGCGGCGCAGCCACGCACCGCCCTCCCGGTGCCAGAACAGCGGGGCGGCCAGGCCGTGCTCGCGCACGTGCGCCCAGCCGGCCGGGGTCCACCAGCGCTCGTCCTCGTAGCCGCCGTCCTCGACGAAGGCGAGGTACGCGCCGTTGCTGACCGGCACCGTGTCGATGAAGAACGGCGCCACCTCGCGTACGTGCGAGGGACGTTCGTTGTCCAGCGACCACGGTTCGGTCGAGGTGCCCATGGTGAACAGACCGCCGGGGACCAGTACCTCGGCCGGCAGCAGCGCCGTGTCCGCGGGCGCGGGCGGCGGCGGGGGCGCGGTGAGGGCCACCGGGCCGCGGCGCAGCTGGTGGGTGATCAGCATCGTCTCGTCGTGCTGCTGTTCGTGCTGGGCGATCATTCCGAAGGCGAAGGCCGCGTCGGTCAGCGGGGTGCCGTGCAGCGGCGCCCGCTCCAGGATGTCCAGCACCCTGCCGCGTACCTCGGCGGCGTAGGCGTGCGCCTCCGCGGGCGGCAGCAGCGGCAGCGTGGGACGCTCCGAGCGCGGGTGCTCGAAGGCGTCGTAGATCGGGTCGATGTCGGGGCGCAGGGCCTCACGGCCGCCGACGTTCCGCAGCAGCCACTGCTCCTCCTGGTTGCCGATGTGGGCCAGGTCCCAGACCAGGGGGGACATCAACGGGGAGTGCTGGGCGGTGAGTTCGCGGTCGTCGACGCAGGTGGTGAGCACCCGGGTGCGCTCGCGCGCGGTGGTCAGGGCGTCCAGCGCCCGCCGGCGCAGGGCTTCGGGGTCGAGTGCGGGTGCGGTCACGTGCGGCTCTCCTTGCGTAGGAATGCGTCGAGCAGGTCGTCGGCGGGACAGCGGCCGCGCTGGACGTAACGCTCGGTGAAGTCGTCCACCGCCTGTTGCACGGCCCGGTCCGCCCCGAGCCGGGGCAGGGCCTCGCGGGCCGCGGCGAAGCAGGTCATGGCGGTGGCGTGGAGTTCGGGGTCGGCCAGGCCGTGCCGGGCGGCACGCCGCCACAGCGGGTTGCGGGGCGCCGGGTCCCGGCCCGCCGCGTCGGCGAGCGGCTTCACCGCCCGGTAGGCGACCTCGGAGGCGGCGGCGTCGTCGAAGAGCGCCACGGCCACCGCCAGCGGCACGATCCAGCCGTCCCGTCCGGGCTGCGCGTCGATCATGCGCAGCTCCAGGTAACCGCGCGGCCTCACCGGCGGGAAGAGCGTCGACAGGTGGTAGTCCAGGTCGGCGAGGGTCGGCCGGCGGTGCGAGCCGTCACGGATCCAGTCGCGGAAGGTGAGCCCGTCGGGCACCGTCCAGGGTCCCTCGTCGCCGCGGATGCACAGCACCGGGGCGTCCAGGGCGTAGGCCGTCCAGGCCGCACGCGGGTCGCCCCCGGCGGGCGGGGCGAGGGTGCGCCCCGGGTCCAGCGCGGCCCACACCGCCTGCCGGGTGGACCGCCAGCCGGTCGGGCGGCCGGTGCTGAGCGGCGAGTTGGCGAACGCGGCCACCAGGACCGCGCCCAGCAGGTGCGCCAGCAGCCAGCGTCTGCCGAGCCCGAAGGGGCCTGGCTCCTCGGTGCCCGAGTCCAGGCAGACCTGGACGGAGGCCGTGGAGCACATCATGGCCCGGCCCGCGGGTCCTGACCGGTCGAAGTACGCCTCCATGGCCGCGTACCGGGGCTCGTCCAGCAGCCGGCGGGGCCGTCGCCACGGGTCGTGGCCGTGGCCCGCCAGGGCCAGGCCATCCCGGCGGAGCCGGTGGCGTACGGAGTGGAGGTCTGCTGCCGCGGCGTTGACGCACGCGGTCAAGGAGGGGGCGGGCAGCGAGCTGAGCTCCAGCTGTCCGCCGGGCTCGGACGTGAGCCGGGAGCGGAGGTACAGGTCGCGCAGCCCGGCGACGGCGGCGCCGAGCCGTGCGGGGCCCACCGGGAGGGCCGGGTCGTGCGGGTCGTGGAGGAACCATTCCAGTTCCACGCCTATGCGGCGAGGCGGGCCGGTTTTGAAACAGATGCCCTGTATATGATCCTCCGCCGCTGTCTCGCTGATCGGTTCGGACGTCTCCATCCGCTGACTGGTGCCGGGCATGGCCGGGACCTCCCGTCGTAGGCGGTTCTCCGTGTCCGCCCGGCCGCGGCCGGGCAGTGTCCGTACCACCTAAGCCCTTCGGCGCGAGGCACTCAAGAGCGCCCCGGGCGAACGGCCGAGGGACGGCAGGTGACACCCGTGTCGAGGGCGGCCTCTGCCGTCCGGTCCGAATCAAGAGTGGACCGCCGCCCGGCGGCCCGCATCTCCAGAGAGTGTCTGCGCAGGTCAGGCAGTTGATGTCGGAACCTTCAGCGAGGATCGTCCGGTCCAGGCCCAAGCGTGCCGCCCCGCCGGTCCTGCGGGCGCACGCGGTGCTCCGGATGCCGTGAGCCCCGATGCACCCTCCCGCCGGGGGCCGGGGTGTCCGGCCGGGACGCCCGGGTCGATGCGCCGATACCGGGCACCTCTCCGCGGCAACCGGCCCGGCTGCTCCCCTTCGCCGTCGGCCGTCGCGCGGGCCGGCGCGGGCATTGCGGGTCGCTGCGATCGCCACCTCCGTACGGATCCGGGCCCTGGGCGGCCGGCGCGCCTCGGCCGCCGCGCCCGTACGAACCGGGTCCGGTCGCTCGAACCGGTCGTGGCACATGGGCTGCGTCCGCCCGGACGGACCCGCACGAAACGACCGCCTGCGGGACGGGCGGGCTGCGGGCTCAGCGGTCCAGGAGCCCGGCGCGGTCCTGGGCGCGGTAGCGCTCCAGCAGGGCGGCGAGGTCGGCGTCGGAGAGGCGGCGGTACGCCGAGCCGCAGGATCCCTCGCCGGGCGGGGACCACCACACGGGGTCGGGGCAGCGGAAGCCCTCGCGGCGCAGGGCGGTACGCCGCACCTTGTTGGTGGCGGTGACCGGCATGCGGGGCACGACCCGTACGAAGCGCGGAGCCGATTTCGTGCCGAGGTCCGGCTGCGCGGCGAGGAAGACGGCGAAGGCGCCGGGGTCGAAGGCGGAGCCCTCGCGGAGGGCCAGGGCCGCCATGACCTGGTCGCCCGAGACGGGGTCGGGCACGGCGTACACGGCCACGGCCGCGGCGGCGGGGAAGCGGGCCAGGACGTTCTCGATCACCGCGGCGGCGAGGTTCTCGCCGTCCACGCGCAGCCTGTCGTCGGCGCGGCCCGCGAAGTGGAACCAGCCCTCGGCGTCGCGGAAGAAGAGGTCGCCGGTCCAGTACCAGCCGTCGCGGGTACGGACGGCGACCGCCTCGGGGTTGCGCCAGTAGCCCTCGAAGCGGGAGGTCCCGCGGTTGACGAGCTCGCCGATCGCCTCGTCGCCGTTGAGCAGCCGGCCCGCCTCGTCGAGGACGGCGCGGGGCCGCTCGGCACCGGTCGCCGGGTCCACCACGGCCAGGTCCGTGCCGGGCGCGGCACGCCCTACCGCGCCGGGCGGCGTGCCGGGGGAGCGCTGTATGGCGGCCCCGCCCTCGGAGGAGCCGTAGCCCTCGGTGAGCGGCACACCGAAGCGCTCCGCGAACCGGGCGGCGTCCACGGCCCCGGCCTCGGTGCCGAAGCCCCGGCGCAGGCGGTGCTCACGGTCGTCGGGCCGCTCGGGGGTGGCGAGCAGGTACTGCACGGCCCGCCCGACGTAGGTGAAGTACGTGGCCCCGTAGGCGCGCACGTCCGGCAGGAAGCGGGAGGCGGAGAAGGTCCGGCGCAGCGCCACGGCGCCGCCGCCCGCGAGGGCGGGTGCCCAACCGGCCATCACGGCGTTGCCGTGGAAGAGCGGCATGCACAGGTAGTGGACGTCGTCCGGCCCGAGGTCCAGGAAGCCGCTGAGGGAGGCGCCCGCGTCGGCGAGCCTCCCCTGGGAGACGATCACGGCCTTGGGGGCGCCCGTCGAGCCGGAGGTGAAGTACAGCAGGAGCCGCGTGCCGGGGCGTATCCGCCTGCCGCGCGGCGGACCGGCGTCCTCGTACGGGCGCAGCAGGGCCGGGTACGCCGGGTCGTCCACGACCAGGATCCGCTCCGGGGGGAGCGGGAGGGCGAGCCCGCGCAGCGCCGGCAGGTGCGCGCGCTCGGTGACCAGCAGCGCGCATTCGGTGTGCGTGATGTCGCGGGCCAGCTCCGCACCGCGCCGGGTCGGGTTGACCCCCACGACGGCGGCCCCCGCACACGCCGCGGCGCCGAGCCACAGCGGGAACTCCGGGACGTTGCCCAGGAGCACCCCCACGTGCGGTTCGGCGCCGTGCGGCAGCAGGTCGGCCAGCAGCGCCGCGCGGGCGGCGGAGGCGGCCGCCACGTCATGGCGGCTGAGCCCGCGCTCCCCGTACAGCAGCCCGGGACGCGGATCGTCCCACTGGCCCTCGACGAGTTCTGCCATGGTGCGCCCCATACGGCCGCACCATAGCTGACACCCCGTCAGATGTCAGGCCTTCGGGGCCTCCTGGTCGGCACCCTGCTCGGCGATGGACTTGCGGACCTCGTCCATGTCCAGGTCGCGGGCCTGCTTGATCAGGTCCTCGAACGCGGGCGCGGGCAGCGCGCCGGGCTGGGAGAAGATGGCCACCTTGTCACGGATGATCATCAGCGTCGGGATGGACTGGATCTGGAACGCGGCGGCCAGCTCGGGCTGCGCCTCCGTGTCGACCTTGCCGAACACGAGGTCGGTGTTCTTCTCCGCGGCCGCCTCGTAGACGGGGGCGAACATCCGGCACGGGCCGCACCAGGACGCCCAGAAGTCGATCAGGACGAAATCGTTGTTGCCCACGACCTCGTCGAAGTTGTCCTTGGTGAGCTCAACAGTGCTCATGCTTCCCTTACCTGCTTCCGGGTGCCGTCGGTCGGGACCCACTGACCGTAACCGAAGGCAGCGCTGCGCTATTCCGAACGCCGCCCCCGGCGCGTCCCCCCCGCCGCCCCCTCGCGCAAGGGGATGCCGAGAGCCGGACGGGGCCTGATGCTGGAGGGGGCGGGGACGTCCGTCCCGCCCCCGCCGGTAAGGCGCCGGAGCGACCACGGGAGCGGTCGATGGTGACGACGATGCACGCCGTACGTGCCCACCGGCGCGGCGGGCCCGAACAGCTCCGCTACGAGACCGCGCCCCGCCCCGAGCCGGATCCCGGCGAGGCCCTGGTCGCGGTCAGGGCCGCCTCCGTGACCGCCGGGGAGCTCGACTGGGACGCGACCTGGACGGACAGCTTCGACGGCTCGGGCCGCGACCGCACCCCCACCATCCCCTCGCACGAGGTCTCCGGCGTGGTCGCCGACGTGGGGCCGGGGGTCGTCACCCCGAGGGTCGGGGACGCCGTCTACGCGCTGATCCCCTTCGTCCACGACGGAGCCGCCGCCGAGTTCGTCACCCTCCCCGCGGGCATCCTGGCCCCCAAGCCCCGGCGGATCGACCACGACGCGGCCGCCTCGGTCCCGCTCGCCGCGCTCACCGTCTGGCAGGCGCTCGCCCGGCACGCCGGGGTCACCCCGGGCCGGCACGTCCTCGTCCACGGCGCGGCGGGAGGCGTCGGCTCATTCGCCGTCCAGATCGCTGCCGCGCTCGGCGCGCAGGTCACGGCGACCGCCGCGGCGCGCGACGCCGGCTTCGTCGCCGGACTGGGCGCGTGTCGCGTCGTCGACTACGCCGGCAGCCGCTTCGAGGACGAGGTGGCGGACGTGGACGTCGTCTTCGACGCCGTCGGCGGCGAGACGCAGGAGCGCTCCTGGTCGGTGCTGCGGCCGGGCGGCCTGCTGGTGAGCATCGTGTCACCGCCCGACCCGGAGCTCGCCCGCGCGCACGGCGCCCGCGGCGTCTTCTTCGTGGTCGAGCCGGACCGGGTGGGCCTGGAGGCGGTCTCCCGGCTGATCGACGGCGGCAAGCTCACCCCGCGGGTCGACCGCGTGGTGCCGCTCACCGAGACCCGAGCGGCCTACGAGGCGCTGGAGCACGAGCACCGCCGCGGCAAGGTCGTCATCCACGTCGCCGACGGGGGCTGACCGCCGGGTCGCGCGGAACCGCCCCGGACCGCCCCGGAACCGTCCGGCCAGGGCCGGACGAGAGGGTGGCGGAGCCTACGGGACGACCGTCACCGGCCAGCGCCCCGCCTTGACCAGCCGCACCGCGACCGAGCCCACGATCCGGTGCCCGGCCTTCTCGGACGCGCCCACCACCACCGCGTCGGCCTTGAGCTCGTTCGAGGCCTGCGACAGTCCGCCGAACGGGTCGCCGATGAAGGTGTGGAACTCCCAGCGCAGGCTGGACACCGACTGGAAGCGGGCGGCGGCCTTCTCTATCTCCGCCTTGAGCTGGTCGGCGATCTCGGCGGTCGCCTCCGCGACGGGGGCGCCGAAGGCGGCGCCCGCCGCCAGGACCGGCTGCACGTAGACGATCGCCAGCAGCGCGTTCTGGCGCCGCGCCAGCCCCGCCGCGTAGGCCACGGCGCGCCACGACGACTCCGATCCGTCCAGTCCCGCCACGATCACCTTGGGACCGTCCGTGCCCCGCTCGAAAGCCGCCTTGTCGCTCACGTTCCGAGCCTACTTGCGTGACTGCCGCGCGCGCCGTACCGGACGCGGGGAATCCGCGGCCGGGGCGAGATGACCGTCCACCAGCCGCTGCAGGGCGGAGGCGAAGACCGCCCGTTCGTCCTCGGGGAGGGCGGCCAGGAGGTCGCCGTGGACGCGCGCGGTGATCTCCCTGCCGCGGGCGACGAGCTCCCGTCCCGGCTCGGTGACGGTGATGATCCGGGCCCGGCGGTCCGTGGGGGAGGGGTGCCGCTGGGCGAGCCCGGCCCGCTCCAGCTCGTCCATGGTGACCACCATCGTGGTCTTGTCCTGCTGGGAGACCTCGGCGAGTTGAGCCTGCGTCAGCTCGCCGGGGAGCGCGTGCAGCAGCACGCAGTACCCGCGGGGGGTGAGCCCGACCTCGGCCAGGGCGGCGGCCAGCCGGTTCGTCATGGCGTGGCTGGCGTACTGCAGCAGCCCTGTGAAGTCGGGCGCGGATGCCGTGGGACCCATGGTCCGAGCCTAGCAAAAAGGTCCGGTACCGAATCATCGGTGAGCTGAACGATCCGGCGGGTAAATCGTTCGGCCGAGGCGGCCTGGCTGCCTACGATGGGGCGGCATGAACCCCCCGCCTCGTCATCACGACGTCCCCGGCAAGCCCTCCCTTGACGGGCTCGAAGCGAAATGGTCGCGGCGCTGGGACGAGTCGGGCGTACACCGCTTCGACCGGTCACGGCCGCGCGAGGATATCTTCTCGATCGACACCCCGCCGCCCACCGCCAGCGGTTCGCTCCACATCGGGCACGTCTTCTCGTACACCCACACCGACACCGTCGCCCGCTACCGGCGCATGCGCGGGCAGACCGTCTTCTACCCCATGGGCTGGGACGACAACGGCCTGCCCACCGAGCGCCGGGTCCAGAACCACTACGGGGTCCGCTGCGACCCCACGCTCCCGTACGACCCCGGCCTCACCCCGCCCGAGCGCCCCGGCAGGCAGCAGCAGCCCGTCTCCCGGCGGAACTTCATCGAACTGTGCGAGGCCCTCACCGCCGAGGACGAGAAGACCTTCGAGCACCTGTGGCGCCGGCTCGGCCTGTCGGTCGACTGGACGCTCACCTACCAGACCGTCGACGCCCGTTCCCGTGCCGCCTCCCAGCGAGCCTTCCTGCGCAACCTGGAACGCGGCGAGGCCTACTCGGCCGAGGCGCCCACCCTGTGGGACACCACCTTCCGCACCGCCGTCGCCCAGGCGGAGCTGGAGGACCGCGAACGGCCCGGCGCCTACCACCGGCTGGCCTTCCACCGCCCCGGCGGCGGCAGGATCGTCGTCGCCACCACCCGGCCCGAACTCCTCCCCGCCTGCGTCGCCCTGGTCGCGCACCCCGACGACGAGCGCTACCGCGAGCTGATCGGCACCACCGTCACGACCCCGGTTTTCGGCGTCGAGGTCCCCGTCCACGCCCACCGGCTGGCCGACCCGGGCAAGGGCACCGGCATCGCCATGATCTGCACCTTCGGCGACACCACCGACGTCACCTGGTGGCGTGAACTCCGGCTGCCCACCCGGCCGGTCCTCGGCCGTGACGGGCGCTTCCTGCCCGTGCCGCCGGCCGCCCTGGAGTCGGCGCGGGCCCGCGAGGCGTTCGGGCAACTGGCGGGCGCCACCGCGCACACCGGCCGCGAGCGGCTGGTGGGGATGCTGCGCGAGCGCGGCGACCTGGAGGGCGAGCCCGAACCGGTCGTCCACGCCGTCAAGTTCTACGAGAAGGGCGACCGGCCGCTGGAGATCGTCACCACCCGCCAGTGGTACCTGCGCAACGGCGGCCGTGACGAGGCCCTGCGCGAGCGGCTGCTGGAACGCGGCCGCGAACTGCGCTGGCACCCCGAGCACATGCGGGTCCGCTACGAGAGCTGGGTCGAGGGGCTCAACGGCGACTGGCTGGTCAGCCGCCAGCGGTACTTCGGCGTCCCCGTCCCCGTCTGGTACCCGCTCGACGACGCCGGTGAGCCCGTCCACGACAAGCCGCTGCTCCCCGACGAGTCGGCACTGCCCGTCGACCCCGGCACCGACGTCCCCGACGGCTACCGCGAGGAGCAGCGGGGCGTGCCCGGCGGCTTCACCGGAGACCCGGACGTCATGGACACCTGGGCGACCTCGTCGCTCACCCCGCAGATCGCCGCCGGATGGGGCACCGACGACGAGCTGTTCGCCAAGGTCTTCCCGATGGACCTGCGGCCGCAGGCCCACGAGATCATCCGGACCTGGCTGTTCGGCAGCGTCGTCCGCGCCCACGCCGAGCAGGACGTCCTGCCGTGGCGGCACGCCGCGATCTCCGGCTGGATCCTCGACCCGGACCGCAAGAAGATGTCCAAGTCCCGGGGCAGGGCGGTCACCCCGGGCGACCTCCTGGAGGAGCACGGCTCCGACGCCGTCCGCTACTGGGCGGCCTCCGCCCGCCCCGGCACGGACACCGCCTTCGACACGGGCCAGATGAAGATCGGCCGCCGTCTCGCCATCAAGGTCCTCAACGTCGGCCGCTTCGTGCTCACCTCAGGCGCGATGCCCGGCGCCTCCGTCCCGGAGGTCACCGCGCCACTGGACCGCGCCCTGCTGGCGGCCCTCGCGTCGACCGTCCGCGTCGCCACCGACGCCCTGGAGGACTTCGACCACGCCCGTGCCCTGGAACGCGTGGAGTCCTTCTTCTGGGACTTCTGCGACGACTACGTCGAGCTGGTCAAGGGCCGCGCGTACGAAGGCGACGCCTCCGCCCTCGCCACGCTGGCCACCGTCCTGTCCGTCCTGCTGCGGCTGTTCGCGCCCTTCCTGCCCTTCGTGACGGAGGAGGTCTGGTCGTGGTGGCAGGACGGCTCCGTCCACCGTGCCGACTGGCCCGACGCGGACGCGCTGCGGGCGCTCGCCGGCGACGGCGACCCGCGCGTCCTCGCCACCGCCCGTGAAGCGATCACCGCCGTCCGCAGGGCCAAGTCCGAGGCGCGGCTGTCGATGCGTGCGGAGACCGGCCGGCTCGTCGTCACCGGTCCGGCCCCTGAGCTGGCGCTCTTCGCCCTCGCCGAGGACGACGTCCGCGCCGCGGCCCGCGCGGCGGCGGTGGAACGGGTCCCGGCGGGCGGTGACGGGCTGGCGTACGAGGTGCGTCTGCCGGAGGCGCGCTGAGCGCTTCCGTGCTGTTGGCCCGGTGAGTGGGCGGCCTGCCGGTTTTCGGCTGTCGCTTCGTCTCGCTCCCTTCGGTCGCAAAAAGGCGGGCTGCGGACGGGAGTGTGGGGGCGGGGCCCTCGTGGCGGTGTGCGGGTGGGTGCGTGGCGGGGGTTCAGGCTCCGGAGCAGGTGGTCTTTCCGGTGGCGGGGGTCTCGTTGCCGTCCGCGGGTATGGATGGCCGCTTCCACGCCTACTGCCGGTGGTGGGCGCGCCCGCCGTGACCTGCGTCTGCGGCTGATTCGAGGTGCTTTCGAGCCGTTGACGGGAGATCGGGCTCTGTTCCGCCGATATGTTCGGCGGAACAGAGCCCGATCTTGGCAGACCAACAGCCGAGTCTGTCGCCTGTCGGGGAATTACCCGCAGACGCGGGTTACGGCGGGCGCGCCACCCACGAAGGGTGGGCGTGGCAACCAGCCATCTATACCCGCGGACGGCAACGAGACAGACACCACGGGAGAGGGATCCCGCTCCGGCGCATGAACCCCGGCCACGCACCCACCCGCACACCGCGCGACGGACCAGCCGCCCACCCTTCCGTCTGCAGCCCGCCGCTCTGCGACCGAAGGGAGCGAGACGGCGGGACAGCCGAAAACCGGCGGCACCGGCAGCACCGGCGGCACCGGCAGCACCCTCCACCACCCCGCACAGAGCACCTACGGCATCGGCAGCGGCCGCGGGGGTCTCGGCCCCACGTAGTGGCCGCTCGGGCGCATGCGGAGCGGGGGTTCCGCGTACTCCTCCAGGGCGTGGGCGATCCAGCCGGCCGTCCGGGCGACGGAGAAGACCGTCTCGCCGGCCTCCGGGACCATGCCGGCGGAGACGGAGAGCACCGCGAGGGCGAGGTCGACATTGGGGTGGCCCGGGGCGTGGCGGGCCGCCGTGGCGGCCACCTCGCGGGCGGCGGCGAGGGCGCCGGCGGCGTACGGGACGTCCTCGAGCAGCCGGAGGAGCATGACCGCGCGGGGGTCCTCGGCCCGGTAGAGGCGGTGGCCCAGCCCCGGGACACCGCGGCCGGCGCGCAGGTGGTCGGCGACGACGGCGGCCGCGCTGCCGCGGTCGAGCACCTCGGCCAGCATGCGATGGGCGAGGCCGCTGGCGGCGCCGTGCAGGGGGCCGTCGAGGGCGCCGAGGCCGGCCGAGACCACGGCGTACGGATGCGCGCGGGCGGAGGCGGCGATGCGCACGGCGAGCGTCGAGGCGGCCAGGTCGTGGTCGACGAGCAGGACGAGTGCCGCGTCCAGCACCCGCAGTGACGCCTCGTCGGCCGGCCGGCCGGTCAGCCGTGACCACAGGCCCCGGGCGAGCCGGGCCTCACCCCGGTGCGCGGTACCGGCGGCGGGGAGGGCGTGCACGAGGGTGGGGATCAGGCCGCGGGCGGCGCCGAGCACGGCCTCGGGGGAGAGGTCGAAGCGGAGCGGGTCCGCCACGGCCGCCGCTACGGCGGTCGCCCGCAGCCGGTCCATCGGGCCGCTGTGCCCGGGCAGCGCCGCGACCGCCCGCCGGGCTGCCGCCAGGGCCTGCGGCGGGGCGGTGAAGCGCACGCCGTGGCTGAGGGCGCCGGTCCACAGCCACTCGGCCACCTCCTCGTAGCCGTACCGCTCGGCCAGGGCGGTCGCGTCGACCCCGCGGTAGTAGTAGCGGTCGCCGTCGATGAGGGTGACGGCGGTGCGCACCGTGCCCGTGCCGTCGTCCTCGGGGGGCTGCTGCGCCGCGCGCCGGTTGCGGCGCGCCAGGGCGTCGACCTCGCCGGGGTCGAAGGTGCTGCCCCGCCCGCCGGGGGCGCGCCGGCTGCTCAGCAGGCCGCGACTGACGTAGGCGTACACCGTTTCCGGCTTGATCCCGAGCCGCTCGGCCGCCTCGCGCGTGCTCAGCCGTTCCTCCGTCGTCATGACTCCATCCCACCACATATTGATTCAATCAATGTTGACGAGGATTGAATCAATGATGGATGGTCTGATCAATGCCGAGCCGTCGAAGCAGGACCGGAGGACCACCGTGACCGTCATGCCCGTCACCACCGACGTACCCCGCGGCCTGAAAGGAGTCGTCGTCACCGAGACCGCGCTCGGCGACGTCCGCGGCACCGAGGGCTTCTACCACTACCGCCAGTACTCGGCGGTGGACCTCGCGCAGAGCCGCACCTTCGAGGACGTCTGGCACCTGATGCTGCTCGGCGCGCTGCCCGACGCCGACGGGCGTGCCGCCTTCGCCCGGCGCGTCGCCCCGCTGCGGCGGCTCCCCGGCGCCGTCCGCGACGCGCTGCCGGCCGTCGCCCGCGCCGGCGCGCACAGCGGTCCCCTCGCCGGACTGCGCTCCGCGCTGTCCCTGCTGGGGGCGGCCGGCGGCTTCCGCCCGCTGTACGACGTCGACCCGGAGCGGCGGTTGTCCGACGCCCTTGCCGCGACCGCCGCCGTGCCCACGCTGCTGACCGCCCTGTACCGCCTCGGCCAGGGCCTGGAGCCGGTCGAACCGCGCGACGACCTGCCGTTCGCGGCCAACTACCTCCACATGCTCACCGGTGAGGAGCCCGACCCGGCCCGCGCCCGGGCCGTCGAGCGCTATCTGATCTCCACCGTGGACCACGGCTTCAACGCGTCCACCTTCACCGCCCGCGTCATCGCCTCCACCGGCGCCGACCTCGCCGCCTGTCTCACCGGCGCCGTCGGCGCGCTGTCCGGCCCGCTGCACGGCGGCGCGCCCAGCCGCGCCCTCGACACCCTCGACGCCATCGGCACCCCGGACCGCATCGATCCCTGGATTCGCGAACGAGTCCTGGCCGGCGACCGCATCATGGGGTTCGGTCACCCCGTCTACCGCACCGAGGACCCCCGGTCCCGGATGCTCAAGGAGATCGCCCGCTCCTTCGGCGGCCCCCTGGTCGACCTCGCCGTCCAGGTCGAGGCACGGGTCGAGGCGATACTCGCCGAGCTGAAGCCCGGCCGCGAACTCCACACCAACGTCGAGTTCTACGCGGGCGTCGTCATGGAGCTGTGCGGGCTGCCACGTGAGATGTTCACGCCCACCTTCGCCTGCGCCCGCGTCGTGGGCTGGTGCGCCAATGTCCTGGAGCAGGCCGAGGACAGCAAGATCATCCGTCCGGCCGCCCGCTACGTCGGCCCGGTGCCGCCCCAGCCGGTACCGGCGGCGTGAGGGCGGCGTGACGCGGCCCGACCGCTGCGCGGGCCGGTCAGGGTGTCGCGGGGCGTTCCATCAGGAGGTAGTCGCCGTCCTCGCCCGTGTGCCGGTAGCCGGCCTCCTCGTAGAGGCGGCGGGCCGGATTGGCCCGGTGGACGCCGAGCGCCAGCGTCCCGTGGCCGGCCTCGCGGGCCTGCGCGGCGAACGCGTCGAGGAGGAGGCGGCCGTAGCCCCTGCGCCGCAGGGCGGGCACCACGTGGATGCCGACCAGCGTCGCCCTGCCGTCGGTGGGCATCCACATCATCGAGCCGCCCGGTTCCCCCTCGGCCTCCAGCACCAGGGTGCGGTCCAGGCATTCCACCCACAGGGCCAGGTTGCGGTCGATCGCCCCGGTCCAGGCCGCCTCGGCGGCCGGTTCGACGGTACGGATGTACTCGCGTTCCCACCGCAGCAGGTGCGGCAGGTCGGCGGGGCGCGCGGGGC
Organism: Streptomyces sp. NPDC058864; assembly: GCF_042742985.1. Taxonomy (NCBI): domain Bacteria; kingdom Bacillati; phylum Actinomycetota; class Actinomycetes; order Kitasatosporales; family Streptomycetaceae; genus Streptomyces; species Streptomyces sp. NPDC058864. The sequence continues at coordinate 15,739 of NZ_JBHYMQ010000082.1, forward strand.
GGGTGACGGCCGTCGGTCCGGGGCTGCTGGACATGGTGATCACCGTAACGCGCCGGCCGCGCCGGCCGGCGACCGGGCCGCCGCTACTCGCCCGCGGCCGGCTTGCGGTCGACGGGGGTGACCGGGGTGACGGTCTCCTCCTGGGTGCGCCGGGGGCCCGACCAGGGTGCGGGGACCGCGTCGAAGAGGTAGGCGAACCGGTAGGCCAGGTCTTCGTAGTTGACCCGCCAGCCGCGGAAGTGCGGCCACGCGTCCTGCGGCGTCCGCTCCAGCGGGTAGCCGTTGGCCGCGGCGTGGGCGACGGCCGCGGCGAACTCCTCGTACGGCAGACGGATGGTCGCGTCCGGCGAGGGGTCGGCCTCGTACGGGATCCGCCAGATCGCGGCGATGTCGCGCAGGCAGACGAAGCCCGCCCGCAGGGCGAGCCGGGCCTCGGCCTGCGGGCGCCCGGGGTTGAGGGCGAGCTGCATGGCGGCGGCGTCCATGACGGCGAGCAGGGCGATCAGCCAGCTGCGGTCGGGCTGCGGGGAGCGGAACCTGCTGAGCACCGTGTAGCTGGTGTGGCTCTCGCTCACCTCGGCCGCCCACCGCTCCCAGTTGCGGAACAGCTCGGTGAGGCTGTCGGTGAGCCCGATCTGGGCGTAGCGGGCGAGGATCTCCGGTCCCCACGGCGGGTTGCCCGCCCGGGCCTGCAGCAGCGTCACCTCCGCCTCGCGGCGGGAGTACGCGGCGTACAGGGTCGGCAGGTAGCCGATCTGGAGGCCGATGGTGATCGGGCCGGTCGCCGCGGCGATGAAGTCGATGACCGTGAGGTCGACGTGGTGGCTGCTGGCGAAGCCCAGCGTGAACAGCGACGACCCCGCCTCCCGCAGCGCGTCGACCGGGTCGAGGTCGCTGACCGCGGCCTGCAGCATGGCGTAGCCCGCCCAGAACGCGACCAGCCAGCCGATCAGGTTGGCGAGGATGGACACCGCGGCCACCGGGACGAGGACGCGGTCCTTGGCCTCGGGCGTCCGGCAGCGGTCCGCGACGAACTGGAAGGGCAGGTGGACCGCGGCGTGCACCAGGCGCGTGAAGCTGGACCGGGTCGGCCGCGGGATCACCAGCGTGCGCAGCACCGACGAGAAGGTCCCGGCGACGACCAGCGCGCCGATGAGACCGGTCAGGACGCGCACTGGACTTCCCTCCCCGGACGGTTCACAGCACCCGCCGGCGGACCAGCGCGGCCAGCACCAGCACACCGGGGAGCAGGGGCAACCATACGGTGACGATGCGATACGCCAGCACCGCGGAGGTCGCCGCCACCCCGGTGGCGCCTGCGGTGACCAGCGCCAGGACCAGGGCCACGTCCAGCGAGCCGATTCCGCCCGGGGTCGGCAGCAGGGCCGCCGCAGCGCTCCCCGCCAGGTACGCCACGGCCACGTGCGCGGCCGGCACCGGTGCGTGCAGCGACCGTACGACCGCGACCAGCACCGCGGCGTGCATCACCGGGAAGGCCAGCGAACCCGCCCACAGGGCCGCCACCCGAGCGGAACGGCAGTGCACCGCCCGGACGTCGGTGGCGACCGTGCCGAGGAACGAGCGGACCGTCCGGCGGACGTGGCGCACCGACAGCAGGACGACCAGGACCAGGCAGAGCGCCGCCCCGACCACCAGGGCGAGGGTGAGGTCAGGCCGCCCGGGCACGACCCTGTGCATGTCCAGCGCGTGCGGGAAGGCGGCCAGCAGGACGGCCAGCAGCCCGATCCGCACCACGCAGGCCGCCAGCGCCCGCACGGTCAGCGCGGCCGCGGAACGGCTGGGGGACAGACCGCAGCGCAGCAGGAAGCGCAGGTTGACGGCGTTCCCGCCGACGCCCGCGGGGAGGATGTGGTTGGCCGCGGAGGCCGCGAACTGGGTGGCGAGCAGGCGTCCCGCGGGCAGTTGCTCCAGCACGGCGCCCTGCTGGGCGGCCGCCGAGCACACCCAGGCGAGCAGCGTCGCGGCCCCGGCCGCCAGTAGCCACTCGGCGTCGGCGGAACCCAGCCGGTCGGTACCGGCGTCCACCATCGGCCACTGCCGCAGGATGATCAGGGCCACCACCAACAGCGGTGCCACACCGACGATCTGACGCACTGGTAGGCGCCGCCACATGCCGTTCGTGCCCTTCCGGTCGCCGCGGTCGCCCGCGCTGCCGTGAGGCGCTCCCCGGCGCTGCCCCGGCCGTACTCACGCACGACCATACGGTGCGGCGACCCGTACCGCTCATCCGTCGGCGCGTCCGGCCCTCCCGTGGTACGGGTCGGGACCGGACCTGCGGTGCCCGAGGTACCACGTTCCCCGGGTGTTCCGGGGAACGTCACATACCGACTGGTCGGTGTTTCGGGCTATCGTGGCCCGGACGACGTAGGTACGTACGCGGAGGGAGTCGCGGTGCGCGCGATCCAGATCACCGAGTTCGGCGGGCCGGAGGTGCTGCGGCAGGTCGAGCTGCCCGAACCCGTGCCGGGGCCGGGGCAACTGCTGGTCGAGGTCTCCTCGGCGGGCGTCAACTACGCCGACACGCACCTGGTGGAGAACTCCTACCTCTCCAAGGCCACCCTGCCCCTCGTGCCCGGCGCCGAGGTGGTCGGCCGCACCCCCGACGGCCGCCGCGTCGTCGCCCTCACCGACAACGGCGGCTACGCCGAGCGGGCCGTCGTCGAGGAGTACCTCGCCCACGACGTGCCCGAGGGCGTCACCGACGGCCAGGCGCTCGCGCTGGTCGTCCAGGGCCTCACCGCCTGGCACCTGCTGCGCACCTCCGCCCGCATGGCCGAGGGCGAGTCGGTGGTCGTGCACGCGGCCGCGGGCGGCACCGGCTCGCTCGCCGTGCAGCTCGCCAAGGAGTTCGGCGCGGGACGGGTCATCGCCACCGCCTCCTCCAAGGAGAAGCGCGACCTGGCGCTGGAGCTCGGGGCGGATGTCGCGATCGAGGCGGACTCCACGGACCCCGCGGGGCTGAAGGAGCGGCTCGTCGAGGCCAACGGCGGCAAGAAAGTCGACATCGTGCTGGAGATGACGGGCGGCCCGGTCTTCGACGCCTCGCTGGCCGCACTCGCCCCCTTCGGCCGTCTGGTGACGTACGGGCTCGCCTCCCGCGTCCCCCCGGCCCCGGTCCAGGCGGCGCAGCTCATGGGCCGCTCCCGGGCCGTCGTCGGCTTCTGGCTGATGCACTGCCTGGGGCGCCCCGGCATGTACCGCGAGCCGATGGCCGAACTGCTGGCGATGACGGCCGGCGGCCGGCTGAAGCCCCAGGAGGGCGGCAGGTACCCGTTGTCCGAGGTCACCCGCGCGCACGAGGACCTGCGCGCCCGCCGTACTTACGGGAAGCTCACGCTCGACCCGGCAGGCTGACGACTGCGGGCCGGCCGCGCTTCCGCCCCCGCCGTTCGCGTCCGCGCGGAGGCACAATCGACAGCGGAGCACGAAGCCGCGGCCGGCGGCCCGGAGGAACGGGAGGGGCCATGGACAGGACCCGCTTCGCCCCCGACCGGGGGCTGACCACCCGCATGGTGGTCACCATGTTCATGATCGGGCTGCTCTACGTCGTGTTCGTGGGCGTCCTGCTGGCCCTGCTGCGCGGTGCCTGGCCACTGATCCTGATCGTCGCGGGCGGGCTGTTCGTCGCCCAGTTCTGGTTCAGCGACCGGATCGCCGCCTTCAGCATGGGCGCCCGCGAGGTCACGCCCGGGCAGGCCCCCGAACTGCACGGCGTCGTCGACCGGATCTGCGCCCTGGCCGACATGCCCAAACCCCGGGTCGCGATCGCCGACAGCGACGTCCCGAACGCCTTCGCGACCGGACGCAACGAGAAGGCGGCCCTGGTGTGCGCCACCACCGGACTGCTGCGACGCCTGGAGCCGGAGGAGCTGGAGGGCGTCATCGCCCACGAGCTCTCCCACGTCGCCCACCGGGACGTGGCGGTCATGACGATCGCCTCCTTCCTGGGCGTCCTGGCCGGGGTGGTCACCCGCATCGGCCTGTGGGGCAGCCTCGGGCGCAACAGCCGCGACCCCGGCACCGCGATCGTGGTCATCCTCATTCCGCTGGTCAGCGCGCTCGTCTACTGCGTCAGCTTCCTGCTGACCCGGATGCTCTCCCGCTACCGCGAGCTGTCCGCCGACCGTTCCGCCGCGCTGCTCACCGGTCGGCCGTCCGTCCTGGCCTCGGCGCTGACCAAGGTCTCCGGCCAGATGGCCCGCATCCCCACAGAGGACCTGCGCAAGGCCGAGCCCTTCAACGCCTTCTACTTCGTCCCCGCCTTCGCCGGCGGCCAGAGCCTGGCCCAGCTGCTGTCCACGCACCCCACCCTGGAGCAGCGGTTGCAGCAGCTCGGCCGGATCTCCGTCGAGCTGGGGCGGCGCTGATGGGGTTCCTGGATGCGCTGCTCGGCCGCAGCAAGCCCGTCAGGCCCGACCTGGACCAGCTGTTCGGGCTCCCCTCGGCGGCCGTGACCCTCGAGGCCGCGGCGGGCTTCCGGCCCACGGGCGTGGGCTCGGTGTGCTTCGCCGCCGTGGAGGGCGGCGCGTTCGCCGAGGTCCAGCAGGACGTGCGGGCGCTCCTGGACATGGACACCGGCCAGGGCGCCGTCCCGGTGGAGTCGGTCCGCGACGCGTACGGGTACACCTGGCTGGTCGTCCGGCGCCCGGCCGAGGACCTGCCGGTCCTGGTCGGCGACCTCCACGCGGTCAACTCGGCGCTGGAGGGACACGGCTTCGGCCCCCAGCTGCTCTGCTCCCTGGCCGCCTTCCGCGACGACGAGGGGCGCTCCCTGGCGCTGGTCTACCTCTACAAGCGCGGCTCGTTCTACCCGTTCGCCCCGCTGGCGGGGGAGAAGCGCGACAACCCGCTGGAGCTCCAGGTGAAGGCGCTGCTCGGCAACGACCTGCGCCTCGAGGAGGACCTCGGCCGCTGGTTCCCGCTCTGGGGCGCGCCGGGCCTGGGCGGCTGACGCGCCCCTGGCGGCCGCCCCCGGGGCCGGGGGACTCAGCCGCCGGCGAAGACGCCGATGCCGTTGGCGACGAGGCGTTCCGTGCCGCCCGCCGGATGGTTGCGGACCTTGACGCGGGGCGCGCCGGGGGCGCGGGTGACGAGGGTGGAGGAGCCGCCGCCGTCGAGGTTGACGGCGGCCTGGGCGCCGATGCCGGACATCAGGGAGGCGAGTTCGCGGACCGTGAGGCCGGCGCCGGACTCGGCCTTGCCGTCCAGGGCCAGGAGGTACATCACCTGCCCGCCCGCGCCGTAGCCCGCCGCCGTGCGGGTCGCCGCGACGCGGTTCTCCAGGCCGGCCAGCGGAAGGCCGCCGCGCAGGATCGGGTAGCCACCGACGGCGAAGCGGTACCCGCCGCCGTACGCGGAGGCCACCGGCCGCTGCCTGACCTCCACCGCGTCACCGGGCTCCAGCAGGCGCAGCGCCTCCGCGCCCGCCTCCCGGCCGACGAGGACCACCGTGTCGGGCGGGATCTCGCCCTCTTCCGGTTCCTCGGCGACGTCCACGACCTCACCCTGGCTGACCGTGACCTCGTAGGTGTCGTCGCTGCAGGGCGCTGCGCGCCGGGTGTCGTCGCCGCAGGCGGCGCGGAGCCGGGAGGCGCCGCCCCAGTCCGAGGTGTACGCGCCCACGCTGCCGACCGGGAGTGCGTACTGGTTCAGGCCACCGAGCGGCACCGTGCCCGCGTCGAAGGTGACGGAGCCGGCCAGCCGGAGCCGGTCGAGCCGGGCGACCCGGTCGGTGCCGACCCCGAGGACGTCCTCGGTCGACGTGCCGGGCGGCAGTTTGGGCCCGAAGCGCTGGCCCGGGGGCACCGCCGCCTTCAGGAACCGCCCGGCGGCGATCGCCGGGCCGACCGGGGCACTGGTCGCGGGCACCCCGGGGTGCTGGCTCTCGCTCATGTTGAAGAAGTCGGCGTTGATGCCGCCCACCGCGCCCGCGGCGTTCGCGAGTCCCGAGACCGTGTCTCGGCCGGCGACGACGCCGGGGTGCAGCAGGTCCACCGAGACGCCCGGATCGCGCAGGTCCACCGTCAGCAGGTGCCCGCGGGCCGTGCCGTGGGCTCCGCGGTAGGTGAAGGTCCGGTAGTCCACGCCGGTGGCGAGCACGGTGGTCGCGCCGTAGCGCAGTCCGTCCCCGGCGACCGCGGCCACGGCGCCGCTCGTGCCGCCGAGCAGCGCGCTCCACGCCAGCGCCGCCGAGATGGCCAGGCGCACCCGGCGGGGTCGTCGAGTCACGTCGCTCCAGCCCGAAAACCGATTACCTGACGAAAGGTCAATGGTTGCCCGGAGCGGCCGGGTTGTCGCACCACCACGCCGCGCACATGGGGGAATCCGACTCGATACGGTGAAAAACCGGGAGGAACGGGATCCGCCGGGAGGGGTCCTGCCGCCTCGGTCGGCTCGGCCGCTCCCGGTCGGCTCAGCCCGGGAAGGCGTAGACGGTGGTCGCGTGCGCCGCGGGTTCGTCGGCCCCTTCCGGGGTCAGTTCGATGTCGATGAACGCCAGCCGCCGCCCGAGCTTGGTGACGCGCGCGGTGACGAGGACGTCGGTGCCCATGACCGCCCGCTGGAAGGTGGTGGACTGCTGGACGGTCGTCATCGGCCCGTAGCCGCCGCGGGCCGCGGACACCGCGATCACGGTCGCCGTGTCGGCGGCGGCCATCAGCGCCTGGCCCGACAGCGCGCCGCCCTCCCGTGCCAGCCGGTCCGACCAGGGCAGCCGCAGCACGGCGTGCCGCTCCCCGGTCTCCTCGACGGAGAGCCCGAGGTCCTGCACCCAGGGCGCGAAGTTGTCGGCCAGGACCTTGTCCGCCTCGGCGGTGGTGATCGTCACGGCGGACATTCTGACCCACCGTCGGGGGCGCGCACCAGGGCGCGGGGGAGCCCGGCCGCGTTCACGGGCACGTACATGCCGTTGCGGGTATATAGCCTCAGGAGTATGTTGGGAGACGTGTCCATACCCTTCGACGTGCTGGCCGAGCCGACGCGGCGGCGGATCCTCGACCTGCTCCTGGAGCGCCCCCGTCTCGTCGGCGAACTCACCGAGCACCTCGGCCTCAGCCAGCCCGGTACGTCCAAGCACCTGCGTGTGCTCCGAGAGGCGGGCCTGGTCCGCGTGCGCGCCGAGGCGCAGCGCCGCTGGTACGAGCTGCGCCCCGAGCCCCTGCGGGAGGTGGACGCCTGGCTCGCGCCCTACCGCAGGCTGTGGGGCACGAGCCTGGACGCGCTGGAGCGGCACTTGGACGCCATGCCCGACGAGATGGAGGAGCCATGACCACGGACACCGGCGAGACGCTGACCACCGCGGACGGCCGGACCGCGCTGCGGATGGAGCGGCGGCTCGCGCACCCGCCGGAGAAGGTGTGGCGGGCCCTGACCGAGCCCGGGCACCTGTCGAAGTGGTTCCCCTCCGACGTGGAGATGGAGCCGCGGGTGGGCGGCAAGGTCCGCTTCCCGTTCCGGCACGGCGAGGGCGAGCCCATGGAGGGCGAGGTCCTCGAATGGGACCCGCCGCACGTCGTCGCCTACACCTGGGACGAGGACGTGCTGCGCTGGGAACTGGTGCCGGAGTCCCTGGGCTCCGTGCTGATCCTGACCCACACGTTCGCCGACCGTCCCGGCGCTGCCAGCTTCGCGGCCGGCTGGGACGCGTGCATCGCCGGCATCGACCCGGAGCTCGCCGGCGAGCCCGTGCCCGCGACGGGCGACATGAAGGCGGCCCACGAGCGCTACGTCAAGGAGTTCGGCCTCGACCACGGCACCGCCGAGGAACTGCCCGTCGGCTGGAAGGTCCGCTTCGAGCGGCAGCTGACCCAGCCCGTGGAGACCGTGTGGAAGACCCTGCTCGGCGGGGTGGCCGCGCCCGAGGTCGGCGGACCCGTACCGCGCGGTTTCGTGGTGGGCGACTTCGCCGCCGGGCCGGTGAGCGAACTGCGCCCGCGGGAAGCGCTCGCCTACCCCTGGGATCTCCACGGCCGGCACGAGGGAACCGTGCGCTGGGAGCTGACCCGGGGCACCGGGCACGGCGCGCGGCTGGTCCTCACGCAGACCGGCGTCCCCGAGGTGCCCGCCGCCCTGGCACTGGACGTCTGGCGGGAACGGGTGGAGAGCCTGGCGGCGAAGCTGGCCGCGATGCCCCGCTGACGGGTGGACGGACGGCACGCGCCCGGACTCACAGCCGGGCCCGTGCCTCCTCCAGGAACTCCCGGGTGGGCCCGGCCGGCAGCGCCTGGGCGCTCATCCGGTCCAGGGCCTCGCGGAACTGCGAGACGTCCTCGCGTTCGTCGAGGTAGACGGCACCGATCAGGCTCTCCGCGTACGCGATGTCCGGCAGCTCCGGCAGCGGGAAGCGGAAGATGTGGAACGGCCCGTACATCGCCGGGTGCGGCCCCGAGGCGAAGGGCATCACCTGCAGCCGCACCTGGGGCATCCCGCACGCCTCGATCAGCCGGTCGATCTGCGCCCGCATCACCTCGGTGCCGCCGATGGGGCGGCGCAGCACTGTCTCGTCCATCACGACCCACAGCAGGGGCGGGTCGCCGCGGGTGAGCAGCGCCTGCCGCTCCATGCGCAGGGCGACGCCGCGCTCGATCTCCTCCTGCGAGGCGTGCGGCCGGCCCGCGCGCAGCACGGCCTCGGCGTACTGCGGGGTCTGCAGCAGTCCGGGGACGTAGTGCGGCTCGTAGGCGCGGATGAGTTCGGCGGCGCCCTCCAGGCTGACGAAGGCGCTGAACCACTCGGGGAGCACGTCGCGGAAGCGGTGCCACCAGCCGGGCCGGTTGGCCTCGCGGGCCAGCTCCAGGAAGTTGGCGATCTCGGCGGGCTCGGTGACGCCGTAGGTGAGGAGCAGTTTCTCCACGTACGGGATCCGCAGGCCCACCTCGGCCTTCTCGATGCGGCGCACCGTGGCGTGGGTGACGTCCAGGGCGCGGGCCGCCTGCTCGTAGGAGAGGCCGGCCCTCTCACGGAGGTCCTGCAAGCGTCTGCCGAGTACCACCCGCAGTACGGTGGGAGCGCTTGCCGCCCGCGCTTCAGTCACGGTCAATCTCCTCCAACACCGCTGATCCCCGCGTAGTTTGTCATGGCGTCAGGGCGTGGCAAAGCATGTTGGCGACGCTTTGCAAAGTGCAGAACGCGCCATGCCGCGGTGTCGCGAGCAAGTTGACGAACCGTCAGGCAAGTTGGGGGCGGCGGCGGATCTTCCATAGGATCCGCCAATGATCATAAGCAAACGGCTGGCGGCGGGGCTCTGCGGCCTCGCGGCCGCCCTCGCCACCGCGCTCTTCCCGGCCGCGGCGCCGGCCGCCGCGGACGACGGGCCGGAGACCGCTCCCGAGCCCCCGAAGGTCGAGCTCGTGCTCGACGTCAGCGGCTCGATGCGGGCCAACGACATCGACGGCAGGTCCCGCATGTCGGCGGCCAAGCAGGCGTTCAACGAGGTCATCGACGCCGTACCGGACGAGGTGCGGCTCGGCATACGCACCCTCGGCGCCAACTACCCCGGCAAGGACAAGAAGGTCGGCTGCAGGGACACCGAGGCCCTCTACCCGGTCGGGACCGTCGACCGCACCGAGGCCAAGACCGCGGTCGCCACCCTCGTCCCCACCGGATGGACGCCGATCGGCCCCGCGCTGCAGGCCGCGGGCAAGGACCTGGCGGGCGGTGAGGGCACCCGCCGCATCGTGCTCATCACCGACGGCGAGGACACCTGCCAGCCGCTCGACCCGTGCGAGGTCGCGCGGGAGCTCGCCGCCGAGGGCACCCACCTGGTCGTCGACACCCTCGGCCTGGTGCCCAACACCAAGATCCGCGAGCAGCTCAGCTGCATCGCCGAGGCCACCGGCGGCACGTACACCGCCGTCGACCACGCGGACCAGCTCTCCGACCGCATCAAGCAACTCGTCGACCGCTCCGCCGACAACGTGGTCGTCACCCCCACCGTCACCCAGGGCGCCGACCGCTGCGCCGACGCCCCGCTGCTCGGGGCCGGCGTCTACAGCGACCGCGAGGCGTTCGCCGAGCACCGCTGGTACCGGGTGAGCGTCACCGACGGCCAGGAACTGCGCGCCTCCGTCAGCGTCGGCGCCGACCGCGCCGTCAACCGCGACTACGGCGTCCTCCTACGGGCCGTCACCAGCGGCGGCCGGGAACTCGTCCGCGGCTCCGACGCGAGCAGCGGACGCACCGACGTCATCTCCTCCGGTCTGCGCTACGCCTGGCCGGAACGCGACGACGCCGACGCCGCGGCCGCCCGCACCGTGTGCATCGAGGTCAGCAACTCCTTCTCCGCCCCCGACGCCGTGAAGCGCACCCCGGGCCTGCCGCTCGAACTCAGCGTCGACCTGGTCTCCTCGCCCGACGAGCCGTCCGACGTCGCCTCCTTCGGCCTGGGCCGCGGCTGGTGGCTGCTGGCCCTGCTGGTCGTCACCGGTCTGGTCGCCGGTGTGCTGTGGGGCTGGATCTCGCGCTGGCGCGTCGCCGTCTGGAGGACCAACTGATGCGTACCATCCGAACGGCGCGCCGGGCGGCCGCCGTACTGCTCGCGGGCGCGGCCCTGTTCGCCGCCGGAGCGGGCACCGCCGCCGCCGACGACGCCACCCCCAGCCCGGCCGCGAGCGGCAGCGGGGCCACCGAGGAGACCGTCCAGCCCGGCACCGGGTTCCGCACCGCGGGGAACCTCCGGCCGGGGGTGCGGACCACCCCGGCCAGCGCCTCCACCGGTGACTACCTGTACTGGGTCTTCCCCGCCGCCGCGGGCGAGGTGCCCACGGTCTCCGCGACCGTCACCCTGCCGGAGTCCGCGTCCCGGCACGGCGGCCAGACCTGGCAGCTCGACGTCTACGACGGCCTGCGGCGCCGTCAGGCGTGCGCATCGGGCAAGCCGACCATGACGGCGTCCGCGCAGGACACCCAGCTGGAGCTGAGCTGCCGGCTGCGCACGGTCCGCGCGTGGTCCGAGGCGTGGGCCAACGACCCGCTGCCGGGCGCGTACTACATCCGGCTGACCGTGCTGCGGCTCCCGGACCAGGACCTCGGTCTGCCGGTCCAGGCGCAGGTCGGCACCACCTCGACGGACGCGGGCGGCTCCAAGGCCGTCGACGGCGAACTCGCCGCCCCGCTCACCCCCGTCGCCAAGGCCGGGGCCACCCTCGACCCCAACGCCGTGCCGTCCGCCTCCGCCTCGGAGGAGTCCGACGAGGCGGCGGACGACGAGGCCGACCCCAGTGCCTCCCCGGTGCCGGCCGGTCTGGCCCAGCCCGAGGACGGCTGGGGCGGCGGCTGGTGGTCGGACCGCTGGATCTGGACCGCGGCCGGGGGCGTGCTCGGCGCCCTCGCCGGCATCGGCGGCTACAGCCTCACCCGTGGACGGGGACGCGGCCGCCCCGTCGCCTGACCACGGACCCGGCCACGCGCCGGTACGGGGCCCCGGCGGCTCCGTACCGGCGCGTCCGCGTTCACCGGCCCGCGGCGGCCGCCTTCCGTGCCGCCGCCGCGCGCAGCAGCGCGGCCGTCTCCGGGTGCGGGCCGCGTTCCGCCCATTCCAGCGGGGTGAGCCCGGTGCCGTGGTCCTCGCGCAGACCGGGGTCGGCGCCGTGGGCGAGGAGCTGACGCACCGTCTCCGCGTGGCCCCAGCAGGCGGCGGCGCACAACGGGGTGCCCTCGTCTCCGTGGCCGCTCTCGGTGTCCGGCCGCGCCCCCGCCGACAGGAGCAGCGCGGCCACGGCCGGCGCGTCATTGACCGACGCCGCGTAGAGCGGGGTCGTGCCGTCCGGGTCGGGGTGTTCGGGGGACGCCCCGCGGCGCAGCAGCTCCCCCGCGGTCCGCAGGGCGCCGCGCCGTGCCGCGGTCACCAGGGCCCGGCTCAGCTTCTTGCGGCGTCTGCGGTTCACCGGCCCAGGCTACGGGACCGCCGCCCCGCCGGAGCCGATCCCCAGGCGGGCCACCCGGCCCTGCTCACCGGCGGCCCAGCAGCCAAGGTCCGGGGCGCAGTCGACGGTGTCGTAGGACCCGGTGTCGAACGGCCGCCAGGTCCGGCCGCCGTCCAGGCTCAGGTCGCTGCCGGACGGGCCCACCGCGATCGCCGCGCGCGAGGAGTACGGCAGCCAGGTCACGCCCGAGCGGTAGGCGGCCGGGGGGCGCCCGGAGCCGGTCCAGGTCGTGCCGCCGTCGCGGGACACCGCGCCGGCCGCGGGGGACGCCTGGTCGGGGCGGTAGTCCCCGCCCACGGCGATGCCGTGCCGCGGGTCGCGGAACGCCAGCGCGAACACCCCCTTGGCCGGGTCGCCCGCCGGCAGGGTGGACGCCGCCACGGTCCAGGTGAGACCCCGGTCGCGGGAGTGCAGGACGCGGGACTGCGACGCCCCGCCGGTCGCCAGCCACACGTCACGCGGGCCGCGGCTCACCAGGCACTGACCGCTCGCCGCGAAGGACGCCTCGCCGGCGAGCGCGGGCGGCATGCCGGCGGAGGGCAGCACCCGCCAACTGCGGCCGCCGTCACCGGTGGACAGCATCCGGTACCTGCCGTCGACCGGGTCGCTGACGGCGAGGCCGTGCCGGTCGTCGAAGAAGGTGACGCAGTCGTAGAAGGCCCGGGGGTCGGTGTTGCGGAAGGTCTCCGTCCAGGTCGCGCCGCCGTCCTGGGTGCGGAACACGCGGGACGCCTCGCCCTCGCCGATCGCCAGCACCACCGCGCGCCGCGCGTCGAACGCCTCGACGTCGCGGAACTGCAGCTCGGCGGCGCCCGGCGGCGACACGTCCGCCCAGTGGCGTCCGCCGTCCACCGTGCGCAGCACCTTGCCCTCGGAACCGGCCACCCAGGCGGTGTCCCTGCCGACCGCCGCCAGCCCGCGGAACCGGGCCGTGCTGCCGGTCTCCTTCAGCTCCCAGCGCGGGCCGGGCCGTTCACCCGTCGCGCGGGCCGGGGCCGCCGTCAGCGCGGCGAGCGCCGCCCCGCACAGCACGGCCGTCCACACCCGTCTCATCGTCCCCATCGGCATCATGGCGCGGCAACCTAGCCCACCGCGCGGCACCGCACCAGACCGCCTGCGGCGCATCGCGCCGCTCGTGGCGCGATGCGCCCGGTGTGTCCGAACTCCTCTCGGCGGGCGAGTCCCGGGAGCCGGTGGATCGCTGCGGCCCCGGGGCGCCCGGGGCTTCGGGTCCGGTGATGTGATGGGCCGTGCCGGAGTGTGCCGCGGGCGGGTGGTCTGGTCACCGACGGTGGGCGCGGCCACCCTGCGGGGCGTCCCGGCGAGGTCGGCCCGTGTGCCGGACGTCTCGTCGGCGGGCAGGTCTTCCGGGAGCCGGTGGATCGCCCAGGGGCGCCCGGGGTTCCCGGGCCGGTGATGTGATGGGCCGTGCCGGAGTGTGCCGCGGGCGGGTGCTCCGGTCACCGGCGGTGGGCGCGGCCGTCCGGCGGGGCACGCGGACCGCCTCCGCCCACGGCACACCGCGGCGTCAACCGCGGCTGCCGAGTGCCGGGTCCGACCGGCCGCCGACCGTGGTTCCGGCCCGGCGGGGCCGGATCGTCAACGGGCCTGTGACAGCGCCGTCCTGGCCTGTTCGACGGCGATCGCCACCCGGGGTGATCCGCAGTCCCGGGCGAGGTCCACGGCGTCTCCGGTCAGGGCGCGCGCGGTGCCGAGGTCTCCGGTCCGGGCGCGGGCGAGGGCCGCGCGCGCCGTGTAGAGCGTGCGGTCGCGCCGGTAGAGGGGGTCCTGGATCGCCAGCGCCTTCTCCAGCAGCGGGGCGGCCTCCTGCGCGCGGCCGAGGTCCAGCAGCGCGATCCCGCTCTGCGCGCACAGCTCCGCCTCGTCGAACCAGTAGATCCACGAGGGGTCGTCGTCACCGGGAGCGGTGTCGAGCAGCCGTCCCGCCTCCTCCAGTGACCGCCGGCACGCCGTGTCCTCGCCGAGCCCCGCGTGCGCCCGGGCCCGGCGGGTGGCGAGCATCGCCCGGGTGCGGGAGGTGGCCCCCGCCGCGGCGGACTCCGCGGCCCGGGCCGCCGCGAGGGCGTCGTCGTGACGGCCCGCGAACACGGCCTGGAGGCTCAGTCCCGCCCACAGGTTGGCGGCCTGCGGGCGGTCCTCCGCGCCGTGCGCGAGACGCAGCCCGGTGAGGTAGTGCCGCTGCGCCGCCCCGTGCCGTCCGCAGTCCGTGGCCGCCCAGCCGCCCAACTGGGCCAGCCCGGCCGCGACGCGCAGCAGCCGGTCGTCGAGCGCGCCACGGTGCAGACCCCGCCGCAGCAGGTCCAGAGCGATCCGCAGATCGGCCTCGACCCGGTGTTGTACGGCCGCGCCGCCGAGCCGGTCGTCCAGCCGGCGCAGGCCGAGCACACCGCGCTCCAGCCAGGCCACGGTCTCCTCGTCCGCCGCCGGCGCGTGCAGTCCGGCGGCCACGACCGCGCCACCGGGCGGCGGCCCGCTCCGCTCTCCGTCCGTCCCGGCCGTCCACTCGGCGACGGCGTCGCGGAACTCCGGACCCTCCAGCACGGGGTGGCTCCGCGGATCGCGTCCGCCGCCGTCCAGCAGGGCGTCCAGCGCGTCGAGACCGCCCGCCCGGGTCCACGGCAGCCCGTCGGGGATGCCGTCGAACGACGGTAACCAGCCGGGCCACGGGCGGGCGTCGACCTCCCGCAGGGGTACGCCCAGCGCCCGCGCCAGGGCGCGCTGGCTGTCCCTCTCCGGCACCACGCCCCAGTGCTCCCAGCGCCACACCTTCTCCCGCCGGGCCGCCATGGGCACGCCGAGGGCACGGGCGTTGTCGGCGACGACCCGGGCGAGGTCCTGGTAGCTCCAGCCGTGGCTGCGCCGTACGGACGCCAGGGGATGGGACGGTGCCGGCGCGGTGTCGTCCGCCACGGCATAGCTCCTTCGTCTCATGTTCGTAGGTTCGAATATCAGGCACGGCCCGTGCCGCGCAGGCGATCGCCGCGATCCGTACCGATCCGCCTCCCGCGCCCGGGGGCGCACGCCCGCGCTCGGACACGCGTGCGGGACTACATCGAGACAACAGGCCCGGACTTGAAGTGGACCTGCTCATACCGGTTGGCTTTGTGTGATCAAGCGATCACCGGACGCCGAACGGGAAGCCCCGCCCCGGGCCGGACCTCACGTGCGCGCCGTGGAGGCACCCCGAGGATGACTCCTCCTCCACCCCCGTTCGGTTTCTCCCGCTCCCGGGACGACCTGCGGTTCGACCCTGCCCTGGACGACGAGCCACTGGCCGACGCCCGCGCCGCGCTCGCCCAGGGACGCTGGACCACCGCCCGCAGCCTGCTCGCCGGGACCGGCGACGACTGGGACCGCCGCGGCCACCGCCTGGTCGTCCTGGGCGAGGGCGGCGCCAGCGCGACCTGGGCCCGCGAGTGGCAGCTCGCCGAACCCGGCAGCTCCGACGCGGCCGCGCTGCTGGCCTGCGCCATGGTCTTCCGCGCCGTCGCGGGCAAGGAGAAACCCGAACGGGCCCGCGAGGCCTGCCAGGCCGCCGCCGCGCTCACCCCGGCCGACCCCACGCCGTGGCTCTGCCTGCTGATCCTGGCCCGCCACACCGGCACCGACGACGAGCAGATGCGCGCCTTCGACCAGGTCCGCGGCCGCCACCGCAGCCACCACCACGGGCACCACCTGATGGCCGCCTGCCTCGCCGAACGCCCTCAGGCCGCCGCCGACGGCGGCGCCTTCCACGAGGTGTACGAGTTCGCCGACTGGGCCGCGAGCGAGGCGCCCGCCGGCTCACCGCTGGCCGTCCTCCCGGTCGTCGCCCACGCCGAGCTCTACCGCGTCCTCGCCACCGCCGGGACCCTGCCCGCCGACCCCGCGGCCTCCGGGCACTGGGACGGATGGCGGGCCCGGCAGGCGCTCAAGCGCGGATTCGACTGGTGGCTGGAGTTCGACGGCGACGGGCACGACCACCCGCGCCTCCACCTCGACCTCAACTTCCTTGTCCACGCGCAGTTCCTGCAGGGCCGCACCGCCGAGGCCGCGGCCCTGTTCAACCGGATCGGCGGTCACGCCACCCGCATCCCGTGGGCCTATCCGGACCGTGACCCCAAGAAGGCCTTCCGCGCCGCGCGCGAGGCCGTCCTCGGTCCCGGCTCCCCCTAGGGCCCGCCCCACATGACGCACCAGCACCACCCCAACCCCTCCCAGGAAGGAACCGCCATGCTGACGGGCAACAGCGGGATCAGTACGTTCAAAGGCGAGGAGAGAGCCCTGCGGGCCGACCGCCTCGGCATGTCCGGCCTGCTCCTGTCCGTGGTCGCCGCCAGCGCGCCGCTGATGGTGGTCGCGGGCGTCATGCCCACCACGTACGGCGTGATGGGCATCGTCGGACAGCCGCTGCTGTTCGTCATCCTCGGCGTGGTGCTGATCCTCTTCAGCGTCGGCTACGCCGAGATGAGCCGCCACGTCCACAACGCGGGCGCCTTCTACGCCTACATCGCCCGAGGGCTCGGCGGCACCGCGGGCGCCGCAGCGTCGCTCGTCGCCCTGGTGTCGTACAGCGCCATGCAGTTCGCGGTCTTCGGGCTCTTCGGCTTCGAGATCTCCGGGCTCTTCCAGACCTACCTCGACACCACGATCGCTTGGTGGATCCCGGCCGTCCTGGGCGTCCTCCTGGTCGGTGCGCTCGGCTGGCTCAAGATCGACGTCAACGCCAAGGTGCTCGGCGTCCTGCTGCTGATCGAGATCGCCCTCGTCGTCATCTTCGACATCGCCGCCGTCGGCAGCCCCGCCAAGGAGGGCCTGTCGCTGCACGCCTTCGACCCGAGCACGCTCAGCGGCGCGGGCCTCGGCACCGCCCTGTGCTTCTGCATCGCCAGCTTCGTCGGGTTCGAGCAGTCGCCGGTCTACGCCGAGGAGACCAGCCGGCCACAGGTCGTGGTCGCCCGGGTCACCTTCCTCGCGGTCATCTTCGTCGCCGTCTTCTTCGCCATCAGCTCCTGGGCGCTGAGCATCGCGGCCGGCCCGTCGCAGATCGTCGAGGAGTCGCAGAAGCAGGGTCCGGGACTGCTCTTCGGCCTCAGCGAGTCGATCATCGGGTCCGCCTTCACCGACGTCCTGCACGTGCTCTACGTGACCGGCATGTTCGCCTGCCTGCTCAGCTTCCACAACGTCGTCGCCCGCTACGCCTTCGCCATGGGCCGTGAGGGCCTGCTGCCCTCCGCCTTCGGCCGCACCAACCCCACCAGCGGCGCCCCCGCCTTCGGCTCGCTGCTGCAGACGCTGGTCTCCCTCGGCTTCGTGGTCGCCTTCGCCGTCACCGACGGCAGCGCGGCGGCCGACCACGACCCGACCGCGCCGGTGCTGAAGCTCTTCACCTGGTTCGGCAACGTCGGCGCCCTGGGCGTCATCGTGCTGCTGGCGACCGCGTCCTTCGCCGTCATCGGCTACTTCGTCCGGCGCGGCGCGCTGCGCACCCAGGCGCCGCGGATCGTCGCCTCCGCCCTCGCGGGCATCGCGCTGGTCGTCATCGCCGTCTACGCCGTCAAGGACTTCGACGTCCTGGTCGCCGGCGAAGGCTCCGCCGTCTCCTGGGTGCTGCCCGGCATCATCGGCGCCGCCGTCGTCGTCGGCCTGGTGTACGGCGCGGTGCTGCGCGCCACACGTCCCGAGCTGCACGCCCGCATCGGCCTCGGCAACGAGGCGTTCCGGATCGAGCAGGCCCGTGAGACCACGGACACCGACGCGGAGACCGCCGCCTCCTGACCCCGACCGGCCCGCCGTCCCCCACCGCCGGGGGGCGGCGGGCCGGTGCCGGGTCCGCAGTGCCCCGTAGCGCAACGACTCACATCCACAAGAGGGTTGTCCCATGTCCTCCTGCTGCCACACCGACGCCGACGCCGCGCCCGCCGCGCCCCATCCCCTCGACCCGCTGTCCGCCGACGAGATATCCGCCGCCCGCCGCATCCTCGCGGAGGACGGCAGGGTCACCGACACGACCCGCTTCCCCCTCGTCCTGCTCGACGAGCCCGACCGGCACACCGCCGACGCCCACCGCGACGGCGACCCCGTGGTGCGCCGGCTGCGCGTGACCCTGCTGGACTCGGCCACCGGCGCCGCCGCCGAGGCACTGGTCGACGTCACGGCGGGTGTCGTCGTCGCCCACCGCGCGCTCGACACCGCGGAGGAGGGCCAGCCCCCGGTCACCTTCGAGGAGTACGAGATCGTCGAGCAGGTCGTCAAGGCCGATCCGGGCTGGCGCAAGGCCATGGCCGACCGCGGCGTGACCGACCTCGACCTGGCCGTCGCCGCGCCGCTCGGCGCTGGCCCGCTGCGCTTCGAGGACCGCCCCGGCGCGCGCCTGATGCGTTCCCTGACCTGGCTGCGCTGCGACGCCTCCGACAGCCCCTGGGCGCACCCGGTGGCCGGGCTCGTCGCCGACGTCGACGTCATCGAGCGCAAGGTCGTCCGCCTGATCGACACCGGCGCCGTGCCCATCCCCACCGAATGCGGCCGCTACGAGGCCGAGTTCAACGGCCCGGCCCGCACCGACCTGCGCCCGCTGGAGATCACCCAGCCAGAGGGGCCGTCCTTCGCCCTCAGCGGTCGGCTGCTGACCTGGCAGAAGTGGCGCTTCCGCATCGACTTCAACGGCCGCGAGGGCCTGGTCCTCCACCAGGTCGGCTACGAGGACGGCGACCGCGTCCGTCCCGTCCTGCACCGCGCCTCACTGGCCGAGATGGCCGTCACCTACGCGGAGCCCGGCGACGACCGCAACTGGGTCGCCTTCCTCGACGCGGGCGAGTACTCCCTCGGCCGCAACGCCAACGCCCTGAAGCTGGGCTGCGACTGCCTCGGCGAGATCACCTACCTCGACGCCGTCCTCTCCGACGACCTCGGCAACCCCGAGACGCTGCCCAACGCCATCTGCATCCACGAGGAGGACTACGGCCTCCTGTGGAAGCACACCGACATCTTCAACGACATGGCCGCCGAGAGCCGCCGCGCCCGCCGCCTGGTCGTCTCGTACATCGCCACCGTGGGCAACTACGACTACGGCTTCTACTGGTACTTCCACCAGGACGGCACGATCGGCTTCGAGGCCAAGTCCACCGGCATCGTGCAGACCTCCGCCGTCGAGCCCGGCACCGCCGACGCGGTCGGCACGGAGGTCGCGCCCGGCCTCCTCGCCCCGTTCCACCAGCACCTGTTCTGCGTACGGCTGGACGCGGCGGTCGACGGTCACGCCAACACCGTGGAGGAGGTGGACGTCGTCCCCGTCCCGAGCGGGCCGGACAACCCCAACGGCAACGTCTTCACCACCCGGGTGACCCCGGTCGCCGACAGCGCCGAGGGCGGCCGCCTCGCCGACCCGCTGGCCGGCCGCCGCTGGCGGATCACCAACCCCGGTTCCCTCAACCGCATGGGCAAGCCCGTGGCGTACACCCTCGTGCCCCAGCCCGGCCCGGTCGTCCTCGCCCAGCCCGACTCGGCGGTCGCCCGGCGCATGGCCTACGGAACCAGGCACGTGTGGGTCACCCGCTACCGCCCGGAGCGGCGCTTCCCGGCGGGCGACTACCCCAACCAGAACGCGGGCGGCGCCGGACTGCCCCGCTGGACCGCGGCGGGCGAGTCGCTGGAGGACACCGAGCTGACCGTCTGGCACACCTTCGGCCCCACGCACCTGCCGCGGCTGGAGGAGTGGCCGGTCATGCCCGTCGACCACAGCGGGTTCACCCTCAAGCCGACCGGCTTCTTCGACCGCAACCCCTCGCTCGACCTCCCCAAGGAGACCCCGCGCGGCGAGGGCCACTGCCACACCGCCTGACGCGCGCCCGCGTCCCGGCCC
>NZ_JBHYMQ010000083.1:0-34548 GCF_042742985.1 Streptomyces sp. NPDC058864
GGATCGACCTGCGCCGCCGGGCGGCGTGACACCCGTACAAGGAAGGACTCCCGGTGACGCAGCCAGTCGTCCCGGCCCCGGCCGGCTCCCCCCACGGACGGCCCGGCAGACTCAAGGTCTTCCTCGGGGCGGCCCCCGGAGTCGGCAAGACCTACCGCATGCTCGACGAGGCCCGGCGCCGGGCCGCCCGGGGCACCGACGTCGTCGTGGGGTACGTCGAGTGCCACAAGCGGCCGCGCACCGAGGAGATGCTCGACGGCCTGGAGACCGTGCCCCGCGCGGAACGCGACTACCGAGGCACCGTCTTCACCGAGATGGACCTCGACGCCGTCCTCGCGCGCGCGCCGCAGGTGGCGCTCGTCGACGAGATGGCCCACACCAATATCCCAGGCGGCCGCCACGCCAAGCGCTGGGAGGACATCGAGGTGCTCCTCAAGGCGGGGATCGACGTGATCACCGCCGTGAACATCCAGCACCTGGAGTCGCTCAACGACGTCGTCGAGAAGATAACCGGCGTGCCGCAGCGGGAGACCGTCCCGGACGAGGTCGTCCGCCGCGCCGACCAGATCGAGCTCGTCGACATGCCCGCCGAGGCGCTGCGCCGCCGTATGGCCCACGGCAACGTCTACGCCCCGGAGAAGGTCGACGCGGCCCTGTCGAACTACTTCCGCGTCGGCAACCTGACCGCGCTGCGCGAACTCGCCCTGCTCTGGGTCGCCGGACGCGTGGACGAGGCACTGCAGAAGTACCGCTTCGAGCACGGCATCGGACGCGTCTGGGAGACCAGGGAGCGCGTGGTGGTCGCCGTGACCGGCGGCCCCGAGGGCGCGACCCTGATCCGCCGCGCCGCCCGCATCGCCGCCCGGTCCGCCGGAGGCGACCTGCTCGCCGTCCACATCGTGCGCAGCGACGGCCTCGCCGACGCCTCACCCGCCGCGCTGGCCAAGCAGCGGGCCCTCGTGGAGAGCCTCGGCGGCACCTTCCACTCCGTCGTCGGCGACCACGTCCCCGACGCGCTGCTGGACTTCGCGCGGGCCGAGAGCGCGACCCAGCTCGTCATGGGCACCAGCCGGCGCGGGCGGCTGGCGCAGTTCCTCACCGGGCGCGGCGTCGGCGAGACCATCGTGGAACGCTCCGGCGACATCGACGTCCACATGGTCACCCACGAACGCGCGGGCCGCGGCCGCCTCCTGCCCGCCACCGGCAGTTCGCTGCCCATGGCGCGCAAGGTGGCGGGCCCTGTCGCGGGATTCGTCCTCCCGGTGCTGCTCACCACGTTCCTCGCCAACACCCGCGGCCATCTCAACCTCACCAGCGAGGCGCTGCTCTTCCTGCTGACGGTGGTCGGCGTCGCCTGCATCGGCGGCGTCGCCTCCGCGATCCTCGCGTCCGTCACCGCGTCGCTGCTGCTGAACTACTACTTCATCCCGCCCATCGGCCGGTTCACCATCGGCGAGACCAACAACGTCCTGGCGCTCGCCGTCTTCGCGCTCGTCGCCGCGACCGTGGCGACGATCGTGGACCGCTCGTTGCGGCTGTCCAGACGCGCCGCCAACGCCACCGCGGAGGCCGAGACGCTGTCGTCCCTCGCCGGGAGCATCCTGCGCGGCGACCAGGCCGTGGAGGCCCTGCTGCACCGCACGCGGGAGGCCTTCGGCATGGAGTCGGCGGAGCTGGTGCACCGATCCGACGGGGGCTCGGCGACGGTCGACGACCCCGCCGAGGGCGTGGTGGCCGTACCCGTGGGCCCCGACGACGTCCTCGTGCTGCGCGGGCGCCGCCTGGCGGCCTCGGAACGGCGTGTCCTCATCGCCTTCGCCGGGCACGTGGCCTCCGCGCTGGAACACGCGCGGCTGGCCGAGGCCGCCGCGGAGGTGGAGCCCGTCAAGGCGGCCGACCGCATGCGGACGGCGCTGCTCGCGGCGGTCAGCCACGACCTGCGGACCCCCCTGGCAGGTGCCTGGGCGGCGGTCAGCTCGCTGCGCAGCCGGGAGGTCGAGTTCTCCGCCGAGGACCAGGAAGAGCTGCTGGCCACCGCGGAAGTCTCACTGGACCGGCTCAACCGTCTGGTGGACAACCTCCTGGACATGAGCCGGCTGCAGGCCGGTGCGCTCAGCCTCGTCCTCGAACCGTCCTCGGTCGCCGAGGTAACCTCGCTCGCCCTGGACAGCCTGGGGGAGAGTCCCGTCCCCGTGACCACCCAAGGTCTGGACGGCATACCGGACGCGCTGGCCGACCCGCCGCTCCTGGAGCGCGTCATCGCCAACCTGGTGACCAACGCGCAGCGTCACGCCCCCGCGGGAACCGCGGTCCTGCTCAGCGCCAGCGCCCTCGGCCCGCGCATCGAGCTCCGCGTGGCGGACCGCGGCCCTGGCCTGCAACCGGCCGACCGGGAAAGGGTCTTCGAACCCTTCCAGCGTCTCGGCGACACCGACAACACCACCGGTCTCGGTCTCGGGCTCGCCCTCTCACGCGGTCTGACCGAGGCGATGGGCGGCACCCTCACCCCCGAGGACACTCCCGGCGGAGGTCTCACCATGGTCCTGTCCCTGCCCACCGTCGGCGGTCCGGCCGACCTGCCCGCCGCCCCCGTCGGCGGGGGAGGGCTGACGTGAAACGCGTGCTGGTCGTCGACGACGAACCGCAGATCCTGAAGGCGCTGGACATCAACCTGACGGCGCGCCACTACGCCGTCGCCACGGCCCCCGACGGCACCACCGCACTGCTGCTGGTGTCCCGGCAGCCGCCCGACGCCCTCATCCTCGACCTCGGCCTGCCCGACATGGCGGGCACCGACATCATCCACGGCGTGCGCGCCTGGAGCCCGCTGCCCATCATCGTGCTGTCAGGGCGCACCGGACCCGCCGACAAGGTCGAGGCACTGGACGCGGGCGCCGACGACTTCGTCACCAAGCCGTTCTCCATGGACGAACTGGCGGCCCGGCTGCGCGCCGTGCTGCGCCGCCCGGCCGTCCTGGAGGAGCCGGAGAGGGTCACCATCGCGGACTACCGCGTCGACCTGGGCGCGTTCACCGTCGAGCGCCGCTCCGGCAAGGGCGAGGCCCCCCGGCTCACACCCACCGAGTGGCGGCTGCTCGCCCCGCTGCTGCGCAACCCCGGGCGCCTGATCACCGGGCGCCAGCTGCTGCGCGACGTGTGGGGGCCGGGCAACGAGAAGCGCACCAACTACCTGCGCGTCTACCTCGCCACCCTCCGGCACAAGCTGGAACCCGACCCCGCCCACCCGCGGCACCTCATCACCGTGCCCGGCATGGGCTACCGCTTCGAGCCCTGAGCCCGACGCACCGCACCTCGTCCGGTGGGCCCCACCGGACGGGGTGCGTTCGCCGGAGCGGACAGCGTGGGCGGTCAACGCGCCTTGAGAGCGGGCCTCATCCCGTCCGGGCGACCCGCATCCGCGGGCCGCCCGACGCCGTAGTGCACGTACTCGCCGAACAGCCGGAAACCCGCCGTCCAGGCCAGCCGCCGGCTGGGCCGGTTCCCACGCGAGCACGTCCAGCTGGGCGTGCGGCCGCGGGCCGCGACGTCGCCGCACAGGCCCGACAGGCAGGCGAGCGCCAGGCCCTCGCGGCGATGGCCCCGCAGCGTCACGACCGCGAGGTCCTCGTACACGCCGCCGAGGAAGTACGTGCACGCCAGCGTGACCAGGCGGCCCGAGCGGAACGCCCCCCACGCGTGGCCCGAGGCCGCGAGCCCTTGCGCACCGCCCCAACTGCGGGTGATCCAGTGGGCGTCGTCGCCCGCGCCCGCCACGGCGGCCCCGTCACCCGGCACCAGCCTGCGCACGACCACGTCCCGCGGCGGCAGCCGCCGCGGCACCGGCCGCGACTGCACCCAGATCATCCGCTCCCAGGGCACGATCCGGTCGAACGCCGAGCCCCGGACCGGCAGGAAACGCGTACGGGCCAGGACGTAGCCGCCCTGCCCCAGCGCGGCGAGCGCGTCCGGGTCGACGTACCGGGGATCGCCCTCCAGCAGCACGTGGTCCGCGCACGCCACCGCGACCGCGCGGGGCCCGACCGCGCGGTCCGCCCACCACTGCCCGTTGCCGGTCGCCCTCACGTGCTCGGCGAGCGCCGCGGGCCCGGGCACCCCGGAGGGGAACCATCCGTCCAGGGAGGGGACTTCGATCACCGGTGACCACACCTTCCGCGTACGCCGTGGTACGTGCTGCGAAACGGACGGCGGTGCGGACCGGGGTCGTCGACCCGGTGGTCCGCACCGCCGTGGGGAATCAGCCCTGGCCGGGCTTGTTGCCGTGACCGGCGCCCTTCTTGCGCCGGGCCCTCTTCTTGCGGGCACGCTTGGACACGGATGACCTCCTTTCAGGCGGAGACGAGCAGGTCGGCGACCTTGCACAGACGACGCACCGTGCGGTCCTCGACCGCGGTGCGGGCGGCCGGGGCGAGCGCGGCCCTGTCGTAGTGGGCGCCCGGGACGAGCTCGGTCTCCGGGTCGCACAGCCGGGCCACCCGCGCGGCGCCCTCGGCGGCGGGCTCGCCCTCGTGCGCGTACAGGGGCAGCAGACGCGTCTCGCACACCCCCGGGTGCACGCTGACGGCCGTGACGCCGGCGGGCGCGGCCGCTCGGGCGAAGACGGTGAGGGCCAGCTGCGACTGGGCGTACGCGGCGTGCCGCGAGTAGCGGCGGGAACGGTTCAGGTCGCTCCACGCCAGTGAGGCCGAGCGGTGCGTCGCGGACGACACGTTGACCACCCGGGCACCGGGGCGCGCCGTCAGCGGGCCGGCCAGCTCGCGGGTGAGCAGGTAGGCCGCCAGGAAGTTCACCTGGAAGGAGATCTCGTGGCCGTCGGCCGTGAGGGTGTGCCGTTCCGGCGCGACGACCGCGGCGTTGTTGACGAGGACGTCCAGCGCGGGATGCGCGCCCCGCACGGTGGCCGCCAGATGGCGGACCTCGGAGAGCCGCGTGAAGTCGGCCACCGCCAGGCGCAGCCGGACGCGTTCGGTGCCCGCCGCCACCAGCCGTTCCACCGCGTGGTGGGCCGACTCCGTGTCGCGGCCGTGGACGATGACCGTGCAGCCCCGCTCGGCGAGCAGCCGGGCGGTCTCCCACCCGATGCCGGACGTCGCCCCGGTGACCAGGGCGGTGCGCGGGGCGACGACGGGGACGAAGGACGCAGACATGGACCACTCCGTGGATCGGTACGCCACTTCGCGCCGGACGCATGGGTCACGGCGCTCACGTACGGGGAACAGAGGCGGCCGCCCCGGGGCGGCCGCGGAACACCGATGCCCTCAGGACACCGGCGGGAGGACAGCGCGCGGAACCGGCGGCACCCGATGGGGTGGCCGGTCGTCATGGCGCGGACCGCTGTTCACGCTCCTCATCCAATGCCGCGGCGATTCCGCGGACAAGGGCGCGCGGCGATTCCTGACGACGCCCTGACGCGGGCACAGGGACGTCAGCGCCGCCTCGGGCGCGCCCTGCCGGTACCGGTCGATCCGGTCCGCCGGGCCGGCCGGTCAGTGCCCGTGCGGCGGTGCGGCGCGCTGCACCAGGCCGTACCACCTGCCGCAGTGGCCGCCGGCCGCGCCGGCCGGTGCGGTGCCCACGGTGAGGAGTTCGGCGGGCGCGTGGTCGACCTGCAAGGTGGTGTGGGTGATCCCGTAGCCGGCGCCGAGCAGGTGCTCCAGGTCGCGGCGGACGGCGTGGCAGTCACCGCCCGGCTCGACGAGGACGTGTGCCGAAAGCGCGGGTTGCCCTGAGGTGATGGTCCAGATGTGCAGGTCGTGGACCTCGGTGACGATCTCGTGGGCGGCCAGTCGCTCGCCGACCTCGTCCGGGTCCAGGCTCGCCGGGGCCGCCTCCAGGAAGATCCGGCCCGATTCGCGGACCAGGCCGCAACCGGCCTTGAGCATGAGGCCGACGACGACGAGCGTCGCGATGGCGTCGGCTCGGACGTAACCGGTGAGCAGGACGACGAGGCCCGCGACGGCGGTGCCGATGAAGGCGTACAGGTCGTTCAGGACGTGCTGGAAGGCCCCTTCGACATTGAGGGAGGTGCGGTTGGCGCGGGACAGGCACCAGGCGGCGCCGATGTTGACGGCCACTCCGGCCAGGGCGGTGACCAGGACCGGGCCGCCCGCCACCTCGGGCGGTGAGACGAGCCTCCGCACCGCCTCATGGGCCAGCGCGGCGGCGAGCAGCAGCAAGGTGATGCCGTTCGCCTGCGCCGAGAGGATCTCGGCCCGCTTGAGCCCGTAGGTGAAGCCGCCACGCGCCGGCCGCGCCGCCAGCCGCATCGCCACGAGCGCCAGCACGATGGACGCGGCGTCGGTGAGCATGTGCGCGGCGTCCGAGAGCAGCGCGAGGGACCCCACCAGCAGCCCGACGACGATCTCGACAGTCATGAAGACGGCGATCAGCGCCAGCGCGAGCCCGAGCCAGCGGCGGTCGGCGTCCTCGGCCACCCCGTGCGCGTGCCCGTGCCCGTGATCGTGCCCGTTCATGGTGCGGCGACCTCCCCGTTCAGGTGCGACACCCGCAGGGAAGCACAGGGGGACGGCGATCCGGCAGGACCGCGCCGCGCAGCGTGGCCGACTTCGGCAGGACGGCGG
Organism: Streptomyces sp. NPDC058864; assembly: GCF_042742985.1. Taxonomy (NCBI): domain Bacteria; kingdom Bacillati; phylum Actinomycetota; class Actinomycetes; order Kitasatosporales; family Streptomycetaceae; genus Streptomyces; species Streptomyces sp. NPDC058864. The sequence continues at coordinate 6,600 of NZ_JBHYMQ010000083.1, forward strand.
TGACCTGCCCCGATATCCGGCCGTGGGGGCGCCGGGAGGCGTGCGGCCTCCCTGGCGCCCCGTCGGGGTCAGGGGTTCGGGCTCGCTCCGCGGGCCGCGAGCATGTCGGCCATCAGGCGTATCTCCGCCTCCTGGCCCTGGACCATGCCCGCCGCCAGGCGACGCACCTGATCGGTCCGGGCGAGGTCGGCTGCCGCTGCCGCCATCTCCACGCCGCCCTTGTGGTGGACGGTGAGCAGTCGGAGGTACAGGACCGCGGCGGCCTTGCCGTCGGCCGCCTCGAGCCGTCGCAGTTCGGCGTTGGTGGCCATGCCCGGCATCAGCGACCCGTCGTGCGGCCGGTAGGCCATGCCGTGGCCCATCCACGTCATGGGCGGCTCGGACGACGACTTGGGCAGCCCCCAGACGTCCAGCCAGCCCAGCAGCATGCCGCGCTGGTTGGCCTGGGTGTTGATGACGTCGTAGGCGAGCCTGCGGACGTCCTCGTCCTCCGTGCGGTCGCGGACGATCAGCGACATCTCCACCGCCTGCTGGTGGTGGATCGCCATGTCGCGCGCGAAGCCGGCGTCCGGCGAGTCCGTGCCCGGGGTGCCCCCGCTGCTGGGCCGCGCCGTCAGCAGGGTGAAGGCCAGGGCCGCGACGACGACCAGCGCCATGGCGCCGGCGAGCGCGAGCAGCGGCCTGCCCGCGCCCCGGGCGGCGGTCACGAGGCCTTGCCCCCGGTGCAGGCGGCGCCTGGCTCGGGAGTCTGGCTGCCCTGCACATAGGTGTCGAAGAACTTCGTCACGCGCGGGTCGTCCGCCTTGGTGACGCCCAGTTGGTGGCCCCACGCGGAGAGGGTGATCGGAGAGGCTTGGTCCGCGTAGGGGCTCATCAGGGAGTACGGGGTCTTCGAGACACGGGCGCCGAGCGCCTTGACGTCGGCGTCCGTCGCCTTGTCGGTGTACGTCACCCACACCGCGCCGTGCTCCAGGGAGTGCACGGCGTTCTCATTGGTGAGCGGCTTGTCGTAGACGACGCCGTTGCAGTTCTGCCAGACGGGGCTGTGGTCGCCGCCGACAGGCGGGCTCATGGGGTAGTCGACGGTCTTGTCGACGTGGTTCTGCGTGAGACCGGACCACGTCTTCTCCCCGCTGATGGAGCCGGCCGCCGCGGTCTTCGAACCGCCGTCGCCGTCGCTGCCGTTCGCGGCGTTGACGAGGTAGACGCCGCCACCGACCAGTCCTACGAGGACGACGGTGCAGGCGGCGATGGTGATGATGCGGTTGCGGCGTTCGCGGGCCTGCTCCTGGCGGCGTATCTCCTCGATGCGCGCACGGCGGTCGGCGGTCCTGGCCTTGGAATGGGGGGAACCCATGGCATGTCCTGATTCCCCGCCGCGTCGGCGACACGGCGGTGCTGGTGGAAGGGTCGGATGACGTACGGCGCGCACCGGCGGTCGCCGTCGGTGCGGTCGGCCCTTCTACGTCCGCTGGATCTGGAGCATGTGCAGGTCGAGGGGGCGCACGGTGCCGGGGGAAGGGGCGCCCAGTCCCGCGGCGGCGACCGCGGGCGGCCACACCGACGGCAGTTCCGCGCCGCCGACGTGCGGCAGGGGGGCGGAGCCCAGGGTCACCGGCGTGTGCTCCGCGGGGGAGCAGCCGTTGCCCCGGTCGCCCGGGTCGTGGGCGTCCGCGCAGACCTCGTCGGTGACGTGCGCGAGGTGCGAGGAGGCGCCGGTCCCGGCCGGGCCGTACGCGTCGTCCGGCGCCCCGGCGTGGCCGCAGACCCCGAGCGCGGCGAGCAACCCGCACAGGACGAGGACAACACCACTCAGGCGGGCGGGTATCGCACCGCCTCGGCCGTCTTCTCCGTCACTGCGCATCGCGGCAGATCGTACCCGCCGCGGCCCGCCCTACCCGCGCCGGGTGGCGAGGGGCGCACCGCGGCGGGGCGGACGGACCCCACCACGCGGCAGTCCATCCCGTGTTCATGCTGGTGCAACACTACGTTTTCGCAGGTCAGGTCCGCATTAGGCCATGTCCTTCACCGGTCAGTGCATGGCGCACGGGATGCGTTGACCGATCCCTGCGGGCACGGGTTTGATCACGTCCGCTGTGCAGATCCTGTGACTTCGGGGTGGGCTATGGGTTGGAATCGGTCGCGTCGTGCAGTGAGTGTGAAGCAACGACGGAAGAGACGTGGTGTCTCCGTCCTGACCGCGGTGGCGCTTCTCGCCGTGATGCCGGTCGCGGGCCTCTCGGCCACCGCCTCGTACGCCGACTCCGTGGACGCACCGGTGAACGGAGCCGTCACGGAGGCGGCCGCTCTCACCAAGGCCGCGAAGTCGGGCAAGAAGGTGGAGATCACTTCGCTCCGCGGAGAGACGAGCGAGACGTACGCCCTGCCGAACGGCAACCGTGAGGCCGTGGAACACCTGCGTCCGGTACGGGCGCGGGTCGACGGCGAGTGGAAGCCGGTCGACACCGACCTGGTGCGACGGGCGGACGGGTCCGTGGGGCCGAAGGTGGCCACCATGGACATCGCCTTCTCCGGGGGCGGTGACAAGCAGCCGCTGATCACCCTGGAGCGCGCCGGCCGGAAGCTGGCCCTGTCGTGGCCGGACGCCCTGCCGGAGCCGGTGATCGACGGCAGCACCGCCACCTACCGTTCGGTGCTGGAGGATGTGGACCTCCAGGTCAAGGCGAGCGTCGACGGCGCCTCCGAGGTGCTGGTCGTCAAGACCCCGCAGGCCGCCGCCAACCCGGCGCTCGCCGAGCTGAAGCTGGCGATGGACGCGCAGGGCATGGACGTGCGGACCACCGCCGACGGCGGTCTGTCCGTGGTGGACAAGGCGGCGGGCGGCCCGGTCTTCGAGGCGCCGCGGCCCATGATGTGGGACTCCGGCACGACGCCGGCTTCCGCGACGACCGCTGCTGCCAAGGGGGCCGCCGGGACGCCGCGGGTGGCCACCAAGGAGGCCGCCGCCGCGGCCGCCGAGGGCCCGGGCGCGTCGGCGAACGCCGCGCCGATCGCGGTGAGCGTGCCGGCCGCCGACGACCAGCTCGTCCTCAAGCCGGACCGGCAGTTGCTGAAGAACGCCACGTACCCGGTCTACATCGACCCGCAGTTCTACTCCCCGAAGGCCTCCAGCTGGACGTTCGTGTCCCGGTACTGGGCCTCCTCCCCGCAGTGGAAGTTCAACGGGGACTCCGACTCGGGCATGGGGTACTGCTCGGGCGATCCGCGCTGCAAGCCGGAGGACGTGAAGCGGATCCTCTACTCGGTCCCGACGTCGCGGTTCGCGGGCAAGTCGATCATCACGGCGCAGTTCGTGGTCAACGAGACGCACTCCTACAGCTGCACCAAGTCCGACGTCCAGTTGTGGCGCACCAAGGGGATGAACTCCTCCACGACGTGGAACAGCCAGAACGTCAGCGGCTACTGGGTGGACCTGCAGCAGACCCTGAGCGAGGCCAAGGGCGCGAGCGGCGACTGCCCGGGCGGCAGCGTCGAGTTCTGGGCGGGACGCGCGGTGGCGGACGCGGCGGCGAACGGCTGGTCGACCACGACCTTCGGCCTGAGGGCCAAGGACGAGAACGACCCGCAGTCCTGGAAGCGGTTCTCCGACGACGCGTGGCTGCGGGTCGAGTACAACCAGCCGCCGCCGCAGATCCGCATGTCCCAGCTGACCCAGGACCCCGGCGGCGCGTGTTCCTCGACGATGAAGCAGGTCCGGATCCTGCCGACGATGCGGGCGAACGACGTCACCGACCCGGACGGCGACACCGTCGCCGTGCAGTTCCAGGCCTCGTGGGACAGCGGTGACGGCAAGGGCTACACGAGCCGCTGGACCTCCGCGAGGACGGGATACAAGAAGTCCGGATCGGACTTCTCGGTCTCGCTGCCCACGACCCTGCCGAAGAGCAAGAAGGTCGGCTGGCACGTGCGTTCCTACGACGGCGCGCAATGGTCGCCGTGGAGCTACTCGGGATCGGCCACGGACTGCCTCGTCTACTACGACACCTCCGTACCCGCGGGCCCCGTCATCGACTCGACCCAGTACCCGGCGTCCAACCCGGAGGACCCGAACGACCCTTGGGTGGACGGGGTGGGCCGGTACGGCAGCTTCTCGATCGACTCCGCGTCGACCGACGTGGTCACGTACTGGTACGGCATCAACACCGACCCCACCAGCGCGCACACGGTGACCACCACGAGCGGCGGGGCGAAGAGCATCAAGCTCATGCCGACGCGGTCGGGCGTCAACTTCATCACCGCGAAGGCCTTCGACGGGGCGGGCAACCCCAGTGAGATCCGCACGTACCAGTTCCGGGTCAACGCCGGCCAGCCCGACCGGCTGAACATGAAGCTCAACGAGAACGCGGGCGCCACCCAGGTCAGCGGCAGCGGCGGCGAATGGCCCGCCCAGCTGTACGGCGGCGCGGCACCGGGCGGGGAGGGCGTCTCCGGGCACGGCCTGCAGTTCGACGGGGCCGACGACTACGCCGCCATGACCGCCCCGGTCCTGAACACGCGCAAGAGCTTCTCGGTGTCGCTGTGGGCGAAACTCGGCGACATCAACAAGGAGACGGGCTCCGTGGCGCTCGCCCAGGGCGCGGACAACGCGACGGCCTACGAGCTCTACTACTCGCCGTCCCGGAACGGCTGGGTCTTCGTGCGGCACACGGAGGACTCGGTCGACTCCGGCTCGTCCCGGGCGATGCAGCCCGCGTGTGACGCCGCCGACACCCAGTGCATCAACAGCCGCCGCGGAGTGTGGACGAACGTCATCGGCGTCTTCGACAACACCGCGTCCCAGATCAGGCTGTACGTCAACGGAGCGCCGGCGGGAACCGCCGCCTACAGCTCGCTGTGGGACGGCCGCGGCCGCACGATGCTGGGCGCGACGGACAACGGCGGCCCCCTGAACAGCTTCTTCACGGGCAGCCTGGACGAGGTCCAGTTCTTCGACTACCCCCTGACGGCCTCCCAGATCGCCAAGGTCTACGCCAGGCAGCCGGTCAACACCAACCGGCCGGCGAAGATCGTCCTGCCGCTCGACGAGGAGGCCGGAGCGACGTCGGTCATCGGCCGGGCCCAGGAGGTCACCGCCACCGTCAACGGCGGCGCCAAGCTCGGAACCGCCGGCGTGGACGGCACGGCGGCCGGCTTCGACGGGGTCGACGACGGCATCATCACCGCGCAGCCGGTCCTGGACACCTACCAGAGCTTCGCCGTCTCCTTGTGGGCGCGACTGCCCGCCGACAAGGAACAGCGGGCCATGACCGTCGCCACGCAGGGATCCACCAATGCCGCGGGCTTCGAGCTCTACCACTCGTCGGCTCTCGGCGGCTGGGTCTTCATGCGCGCGAAGGAGGACACCGCGACCACCGGCCTGGTCCGGGCGCAGCAGAACGCGTGCGATCCGAACGTGCACTGCCCGGCCGAACGACTCGGTGAGTGGACCCATGTGGTGGGTGTCTACGACTACGACGCCGGCGAGATCCGCCTGTACGTCGACGGCGTGCTGAAGGACACCCAGCCCTTCACCACACCCTGGCTGGCCACGGCACCGGTGACACTCGGGTACAAGGCCACCGCCGGAGCCCAGGGCTTCTACAGGGGCGACCTGGACGACGTGAGGCTGTTCGACCGCGCGCTCTCCGACGACGAGGTCAAGGACCTCAACAAGGCACGCCCGGTGGTCCAGGGCCGCTGGAAGCTCGACACCGCCACCGGCACGCCGGCGACCTCCGCCGACGATTCGGCCGGCAAGCGGCCGCTGACCCTGGCGGACGGCGCGACCGTCGACAGCACGGGCGCCAACAGCTACGTCGGCACGGGCGCGCTGGTGCTCGACGGCGACGCGGACGGCGACGGCAAGGGCGCCTACGCCGCCACAGCCGGGTCCCCCGTCTCCACGGGCACCAGCTTCACCGCCGCCGCCTGGGTGAGCACGGCCGCGCGGCCCGACCACCCGGTCACGGTGATGTCCCAGGCCGGATCGGTGAACAGCGGCTTCTCGGTCCGGTACGTGCCCAGCGACACCGATCCCGCGAACGCGGGCCGGTGGCAACTGGCCATGCCGGGCGCGGATGTGAAGGGCGCGACCGTGGCGACGGCCGAGCATCCCAACTTCATGAACAACACCAACTGGAACCACCTGGCCGTCGTCTACGACGCCTTCGCCGACCAGATGCGGCTGTACGTCGACGGCAACCTGGAACAGGTCGTGTGCTCCGACACCGACGGGGACGGCACTCCCGACGATGCGGGCTGCACGGACTCGGTGTCCTGGAACTCCAACGTACTGCCGTTCAACGCCACCGCCGGTCTCCAGCTTGGCCGCGGCAAGACCGCCGGAGTCTGGGGCGAGTACTGGCCCGGCGTGATCGACGACGTGTGGACGCTGCAGGGCGTCGCCTCCGACGAGCAGATCGCCCGGCTCGCCAACGGCGAGGACCTGGCCACGGTCCCCGGCCCCTGACAGCGGTCGCACACGGACGGCCGGGGGCGGCTCCGCTGCCCCCGGCCCCTGACTCTCCTCATGACACGCACGACTCGACGGATTGGGTGGGGCATGCGCAGGCAGTCAAGGACACGGTGGCGCCGCAGGGTCGCCGTGGCCGTGTCGGCGGTACTGATGGGAACCCTGTTGCAGGGCGTGACGCCGCCGGCGGCGATGGCCGACGACATGCCCGGCATTCCGGCATCGGAAAAACCCGTGCCGGGCCACACCGTGAAGATGTCGCCCCGGACCACGGAGGGCGAACCACGCGTGCCGGAGAAGGCGCCGCGGCACGCGCTGCCGCAGCCCGGAACCGTGACGGTGGCCCTGGAACCGGCGGCGCAGCCGGTCACCCGGCGGGCCGGAAGCCTTCCGGTGTCGCTGACGACGCCCGCGACCGCGGAGGCGACCGCGAAGACGTCGGCGGGGGCCGAGAAGCCGACGACCGCCCTAGACGGCCGGGCGACCGTCCGTGTCCTGGACGACACGGCCGCCCGGCGCGCCGGTGTCGACGGCCTGCTGTTCTCCGTACGTCGAGAGCCGGGCACCCAGGGCGGCAGGGTCGGCGTCGGCGTCGACACCTCGTCCTTCGCCCAGAGCTACGGCGGTGCCTATGCGGCCCGCCTGAGGCTGGTGCAACTGCCGGCCTGCGCGGTGACGACGCCCCAGAGCACCCGGTGCCGGACGGGCCGGCCCGTGGCCGCCGGCAACGACGGCGGCAGGCTGTCCGCCGACGTCACCCTCACGGGCACCGAACCGGTCGTGTTCGCGGCGACCACGGCGGCGGTCGGCGGGACCTCGAGCGACCACGGGGACTACGCCGCCAGCAAGCTGTCTCCGTCGGACACGTGGTCGACGAGCCTCAACACGGGCAGCTTCTCCTGGTCCTACGACATGGCGGTGCCCGATGTCCCGGGCAACTTCACGCCGAGTGTGGGCCTCTCGTACTCCTCGGGAGGCATCGACGGGCGTACTTCCACCTCCAACAACCAGTCCTCGTGGGTGGGCGACGGCTTCGAACTATGGCCTGGGTCGATCGAGCGCAGCTACAAGGCGTGTGCCGACGACGAGGTGAAGAACGCCGACGGCAGCAAGCCGGGTGACATGTGCTGGGCGTACGACAACGCCACGCTCTCGTTCAACGGGCATGCCGGTGAGCTGATCCCGGACGGCACGAACTCGTTCAGGATCAAGGGAGACGACGGCACCAGGGTCGAGCGGGTCTACGGCTCCACCAGCGACGTCCGCTCCAACGGGGCCCGCAACGACGAGTACTGGAAGGTCACCACGACCGACGGCACCCAGTACTTCTTCGGCTACAACCGCCTGCCGGGCTGGGCGTCCGGCAAGGACACCACCAACTCCACCTGGACCGTCCCCGTCTACGGCGACGACGCGAACGAGCCGTGCCACGCCGCCTCCTTCGCCGACTCATGGTGCCAGCAGGGCTGGCGCTGGAACCTCGACTACGCCGTCGACGTCCACGGCAACGCCATCGCCTACTACTACAAGAAGGAAACCAACTACTACGCCCGCAACCTGAAGCCGGCCGACGAGACGGCCTACGAGCGCGGCGGATACCTGGACCACATCGACTACGGGCTGCGCGACAACACCGTCTACTCGGCCAAGGCGCTGGCGCAGGTGACCTTCGCCAACGCCGAGCGGTGCCTGCCGCAGACGGGCGTGACCTGTGACGCCTCGACGATCGACGACAAGAAGTTCTACTGGTACGACACGCCGTACGACCTGACCTGCAAGTCCGGCGAGGACTGCGCCAAGGCCACCTCTCCCACCTTCTGGACGCGCAAGCGGCTGACGGGTGTCACCACGCAGGTGCTGAAGTCCGACGGGACGTACACGCCCATCGACTCCTGGGCGCTGGGTCACCGCTGGGGCATGGCGGACATCGACTACCAGCTGCTGCTGGACTCCGTCCAGCACACCGGTAGGTCCGCGACCCCGGAGATCACCCTGCCGAAGGTGACCTTCGCCTACAGCCAGGCCGCCAACCGCCTCGACATCCCGGGGGATGACACCGCGCCGTTCATCAAGGAGCGCCTGTCGACCGTCGAGGACGAGTCCGGTGGCCAGATCGACGTGAACTACTCGGCGGCCGACTGCGACGCCGATCATCTGCCCACACCCCAGGCCAACACCACCCGCTGCTATCCGGTGTTCTTCACCAAGTCCGGTGACGCCGACCCGTCGCTGCAGTGGTTCAACAAGTACGTCGTCGACTCGGTCACCGAGACCGACCGCACCAAATCCTCGCCGGACATGGTCACCCGTTACCAGTACCTCGACGGCGGGGCCTGGCACTACGCGGACGACGACGGGCTGACCAAGGAGAAGTACAAGACCTGGTCGCAGTGGCGCGGATACGCCCACGTGCGGGAGCTCACCGGCGGCCAGGACCCGGTCGGAATGAAGTCGCAGACCGACCACTGGTTCCTGCGCGGCATGGACGGCGACCGCAAGGGCGCGTCCCCCGACGACGGCACCAAGTCCGTCACCGTGTCCGACGACAACGGCGGCACCATCACCGACCACGACTCCGCCGAGGGGTTCGAGTACAAGACCGAGGGTTTCAGCGGTCCTGGCGGCAAGGTGCTGGAGAAAACGGTCAGCACCCCCTGGCACCATCAGACGGCCAGCCGTGTGCGTGTCTGGGGCATCACCAGTGCCAACCTGACCGGCACCGAATCCGTCCGCACGTGGAGCTCGCTGGACGGTGGTGCCGGCGTCAAGTGGCGGCAGACCTACCAGACGAACACGTTCGAGAACACCGCCGGCCGCGTCACTCGCAGCGACGACTTCGGTGACACCGGCACTTCGGCGGACGACCAGTGCACCCGCACCACGTACGTCGACAACACCACGGCCTGGATCCTCACCAAGCCCTCGCGTGTGGAGACGGTCGCCGTGAAGTGCGACGCGACCCCCGACCGCAAGAAGGACGTCATCTCCGACGTCCGCACCGCCTACGACACCAAGGCGTACAACACCGCTCCCATCAAGGGCGATGCCACACACATCGCCACATTGACGTCGCACAACGGGACCACGGCCACGTACCTGGAGGCCGGCGTCTCGTACGACCCGGTGTACGGCCGTCAGGAAACCGCCACGGACATCACCGGCACGGTCACCGCGACCGAGACCGGAACCCCGTCGCGCACCGACCGCTCCGACGGCCGGACCACCAGCACTGTGTACTCGCCCACAACCGGTTTCCCGAACACGGTCAAGGTCACCACCCCGCCGGCCATCCCCGGCAACTCCGTGTCCGCGCAATCCACCACCACCACCTACGACACGCTGCGGGGCCTGCCGACAGCGGTGTCGGACACGAACACCAAGCGCACCGACATCACCTACGACGCGCTCGGACGCAACACCAAGATCTGGCTGCCCAACCGCTCCAAGACCAACAACCAGACTCCCAACTACGAATTCGCCTACACCGTGGCCGAGGGCAAGGCCGTGGCCGTCGCCACCAAGACGCTGAAGGAAGACGGTACGCAGCGCACCGCCTACACCCTTTACGACGGCTTCCTCCGGCCCCGTCAGACACAGTCACCCGGTCCCGACGGGGGGCGGCTGATCGGCGACACGTTCTACGACGAGCGTGGGCTGACGGCCAAGAGCTTCGCGCCGTACTACAACACCGCCGCTCCTTCCGCAGAGATCCTCACCCTGGACGACGCGCTGGCGGTGGAGACCCAGACCTGGAACACCTATGACGGTCTGGGCCGGGTGACCACGTCCCAGCAGGTCGCAGGCAACGGCGACGGCGGCGGCGTGCTCGGCACCACCAGCACGAGCTACGGCGGAGACCGCACCACCGTCACTCCTCCCACCGGCGGGACCCCGTCCACCACGGTCACCGACGCCCGCGGACGCATCACCGACCTGCTGCAGTACGACGCGGCCACTGCGACCGGTCCGGCCACCACCACCCACTACGACTACGACCCGGCCGGCCGGCTGACCGCCGTCACGGACCCGGTGGGCAACCAGTGGGCGTACACCTACGATCAGCGCGGCAACAAGATCGCCGACGACGACCCGGACAAGGGTCACACCGACTACGCGTACGACGACCGCAACCAGCTGATCTCCAGCACGGACAGCCGACAGCCGAAGCAGACCGTCACCCACGTCTACGACGACCTGGGCCGGGAACTGGAGACGCACGACGGAGGCGTGAGCGGTCCTCTGCTGACCAAGCACGTGTGGGACCTGTCCGGGGCCGAGGGGTACCTCGCTTCGGCCACCCGCTACGTCGGCGGTGCGAGTGGCCCGTCGTTCACCACGACGTACAGCGTCTACGACACGCTCTACCGGCCCAACCGGGTGACGACCACGATTCCGGAAGCGTCCTTGCCGGTCTCCGAGAAGGCGCTGGCCGGCTCGTACCAGAGCAACGTCAAGTACAACCTCGACGGCACCGTTGACTCGACCAGTTACCCGGCGGCCGGCGCTCTGGCCTCCGACGTGCTCACCCCGACGTACGACGAGGTACTCCGTCCGATCGCGCTCTCGGGTGCCGGCGGGGTCAGCTACGTCACCGACGTCGCGTACAGCTCCACCGGCAAGCCGCTGCAGTTCACCTACCAGAGCGGTGGCAAGAAGACGCTGGCCACCAACACTTACCAGTGGGGCACCCAGCGGTTGCTCAACTCGCGTGTCGACCGCGAGGGCGTGCCGGGCGTCGACAAGTCCTCGACCTACGGCTACGACGAGGCCGGCAACGTCACCTCGATCGGTGACGTGTCCCGCGACGGCACGGACAACCAGTGCTTCCGCTACGACCACCTCGGGCGCCTCACCGAAGCCTGGGCACAGGGCACGACCGGCTGTTCCACGACCGCAGGCTCCCTGCTCGGCGGGCCCGCGCCCTACTGGCAGTCCTACACCTACGACGTCACCGGCAACCGCCTGACGGAGACCCAGCACGATCCGGCGGGCAACTCGGCTCAGGACGTGAAGCGCACCTATGCCTACCCGGCTGCGAAGACAGCGCGTCCGCACGCCCTGCTGCAGGTGACGACCAAGACGCCGAACACCACCGAGGTCGACTCCTACACGTACGACACCGTCGGCAACACTCACACCCGCACCATCGGCGGCGACACGCAGACCCTCGACTGGGACGCCGAAGGCCACCTGGCCAAGGTCACCGAGGGCTCGAAGACCACCTCGTACGTCTACGACGCGGACGGCAACCGCCTCATCCGGCGCACCGACAGCGAGACCACCCTCTACCTCGGCTCGACCGAGCTCACCCTCACCAAGGGTGCCTCGGCGGCGAAGGCGACCCGGTACTACGACCTCGGCGGCGGCAACCAGGCCATCCGCACCGACGACGGCAAGCTCTCCTTCCTGATCGGCGACCACCACGGCACGTCCGAACTCGCCATCGCCGCGACCGACCTGTCCATGCAGCAGCGCCGCTCCACGCCCTTCGGCGCTCCGCGCGGCTCCGCGCCGGCCTCCTGGCCCGGCGAGAAGGGCTTCGTCGGCGGCACGGAGGACGCCAGTACGGGCCTGAGACATCTGGGCGCCCGCGAGTACGACGAGGCGACCGGCCGTTTCATCAGCGTCGACCCGCTCATGGTCGTGGACGCGCCCCAGCAGATGAACGGCTACAGCTACGCCAACAACAACCCGGTCACCACGTCCGACCCCACTGGTACGTGCGCGGAGATCGACTGCCCCACCCGCCCCGGTCCCGACTATGAGAACACCACTCCCGGGCACAAGCCGGGGCCCAAGAAGCTGACTCCGAGTGGCCGGGCAAAGCAAGACGCGGAAAATCGGGAATATCTGCGTAAGCGTGCAGCACTTCACTGCCAAGTCAACCCGTTCCCTGGCTGTGATCGAATGGGAATTCGCAAGATGCGGATGCCTGGTGCTACCGTAATGCGCTCCTCTGTAAAATAGTACAGCACGGTCCCGCTCTGGAGTCCGCTGCGAGGCAGGCCTGGGAACTCGAGCAAGAACTGCTTGGGATATCCGACTACAGGGACTGTGTAGACGGCGACCTATCTGCCTGCTCCGAGCTGATGATGGACGCGGCTTTCAGTTCAAAAATGCGCATCCTGAATAAAGCCGTAAGTCGTGGATGTAACAGCTTCGTGACGGGCACGGAAGTTCTCCTCGCTGACGGAACATCCAAGGCGATTGAAGAGGTTCAAATCGGCGACAAGGTCGTCGCCACGGACCCCGAGACCGGCGAGACGCGCACAGAAACCGTCACCGCGAAGATTCGCACCCCGGATGATTCGGATTTTGCCACGATAGCGCTGAGTGGTGAAGGGGCCAGTCCGGGCGAGTCGTTGACCGCCACTGCGCATCACCTCATATGGTCGCCAAGCGTGCATGGATGGATCAAGGCCGGTGACCTTGTTCCAGGCATGACGTTGCGCACCGACGACGGCCGATCCTTGCGTGTTGAGGGCGTCAAGCACTTTCGGCAGGTCCAGGTTGCCTACAACCTTACGATCACTCACCTCCATTCCTACTATGTGCTGGTAGGGGATGTTCCTGTACTCGTCCACAATGACGATGCGGAACTCTGCAGGCTTCTGGGTATTAGTCAGATTGAACTGAATAGGCACGTCGGGGACGCGTATCGTGACCACATTGCGGATTCCTTTAGGCAGCGCGGAATGACGGTGGTCACCGACGCGGATTCGGCCGATATGCTGACTTTCGACACTCCGTGGGGTGATCGGCGGTATGATATTGGCATACTGGACAGCAATGGGCGTGTGACGGATTACGTTGAGACGAAATCTGGAGATGTCGGTAAGGATGAGTTGCAGAAAAAAAAGGATGCCTATCTGGAAAGAAGGTACGGGATCAAGGTGCAGTACGTATTTGACGGTCATGGACAGTGATTGAGAGGGTGGTGAAAGTGGCCTTCGAGTTTGGGTTTCTCGGGTTTTCGGGTTCCACCTCTTCGTTGCAGGCACTCAATGGGCTCCTCGAGTTCGTAGGGGACGGGTTCCCTGGATTCTCGGTCGATGCCCCGAAGCAGGGGGAGTCGTGGTCGTCGGCTCGAATCAGATTCTCTCTCGCGGATGGCAGGATGGTTGATCAAAACTTCCAGGTATCTGTAGGGGGTGAGATTGTCGGAATCTTCATTGGGCGGGCTCGTGAAGTGGTGTCGCAAGACGTCCTGCAGGGGCGCGACCTAATGCTCACTGTATCTGTGAGTGGCGCGATGGATTCCGATCTCTATGACCGAGTTGTTGCCTACGCTCGGCAATCGTGGCGCGGAATTCCCTGGGATGAAGCCTCCGGATTTCGAACATCAGTTGATCGCCCAAAGCGAGGATGATGGGCGCTAGGTATTATATTTATCGCGAGCGTCGTTGAGACGGGCCGGGGCTTGACGGTGGCGAAGACCTCCGGTGCGGCAGAGCTGCCTAGGACTGCACCGCACGGAGGTCTTCGTGTCGCAAGGAAATGCCTGGCTCACCGTTCACGGCGGGCAGCGGCGGTCGAATGTGTCCGCGCAGGCCCGCTCGCGGCCCTACACCGTGCAACACCGAATGGACCGAAGCCCTGTCGGACCTCCTTCATACTTACAACCAACACCGCTACCACGCCGCACTCGGCGGCCACCCACTCATTTCGTGGTTGTGGTTGCGATTCTGATAGCCGGGTCGAGGCCTACCTCGACATCGCGGGTGTTGGCCCATGCCCGACCTCGCCGGCTAAGGTCGGCAGGCGCGCAGGCTGAGCGGCGTCGAGCATCCCGGACGCGTCGCGGACTTGCGGCGGGTCCTGCTGCCCCGGTTGGTCAATGGCCTGGCGCCCGGGCGGACGCGATACCTCGTCAGCCCAATTCTCATCCCCTCCGAGGAGCCCGACGGCCCGGACGCCCGGGCTGGCATGCCGGGTCAACGGCGGTGGCGGGCGCGGCGTCTGGGGGCGCGGCGGTCCGTCATCAGGAAGACGACCAGCAGTGCGGCGACGACGCAGATCGCCACCGTCTCGGCGGTGAAGAGCAGTTCGCTGAGCCCGTCGTCCCTGGGGTCCGCGGGAGGGACGTAGACCTCGTGCGACGGACCGGTGGAGGGTGCGCCGTAGGTGATGTGGAAGCGCAGGGGCGGCAGGGGGAGGCTCATCGCCGGTCAGTATCGCGGCTCCGGTCCTGCCGCGGGACGAGTTGGCCGGGTAGGGGGCGCCCGCGAGGGGCCCGCGCGCCGGGTCAGCCGGTTGGCGCGGGGAGCGCGGGCAGCGCGGCGGGGCGGCGGAACAGCCACCGCAGGAACGTGCGCCGCGGCGGACGCGCCTGCACCTTCCCGAACTCCAGCTCGCCCACCAGCGCCACGCGCAGGACCACCGGTGCGGCCGGGCCGGCCGCGGGCCGGATGTCCACCTTGCCGAAGCTGACGGCCAGTTCGTCGGCGTCCACCACGATGCCCGGCCGCGTGACGAGGACGAGGGAACTGCCGCGCACGTCCAGGTCGATGCGGAGGGTGCCCCCGGTGATCACGGCGCGGGTGAAGTCGAGAACCACCTCGCCCCATTCCGACCGGACCTCCATGCGGCGCGGTACGACCCACCGGTCGACACGGCGGAACGAGCCCCCGCGGTTGTCGACCCGGACCACGTCCTTGGCGTCCGCGGGTGCCGTGCCGTGCATCCCCGCGGACGTCGGCAGATCGGCGGTGAGCGGGGCCAGTTCATCGAGCGTACGGGCCGACAGGGCGGCCTCCAGGCGTTCGTCGAGCTCGGCGGCGGACAGCCGCCCGTCGCCCGCGGCCACGGTCAGGATGTCCACTACCCGGTCCCGGTCCGCGTGCGAGGCCCGCAACGGGGCTGACGCGAGCGGCGCTTCCGCAGTGGACGGCGCACCGGCGGGCGGGATCTCTCCCGGCATGTCCTCACCCCGTTCTGGTCGGTGACGGCTTGCGCAAGACGCGATACACCATCGCGAACTAACGTTATATCGCGTCTGGGGTGCGCGCCAAGTCCGCCTCCGCCCCCGGTTCCATGCCGGTACGGAGAACGCGGGCGCGGGCGGGGCGGGTTTGCCGCGTGGGGGATGTCACAGACGGGGCGGCTGTCCTGTCCCTTCTCCGGACAGTCCATGTTTGGAGGAACGCATGAGCGCTGAGCACGCACACCTGCCCCCGGGCGTAGAGGTGGTCGCGACCCTGGCCGAGGCGGCGGGCCGGATCCCGGCCGGCGCGGAAGCCAGGACCATCCGGGTCACCCTGAAGCCCGGCGACCCCGGCGCGCCGCCGCACCGGCACCCGGGTCCGGTCTTCGGCTACGTGACCGAGGGCGAGATCCTCTTCGAGCTGGAGGGGCAGGCCCCCCGGGTGCTGAAGGCGGGTGACGCCCTCTTCGAGCCCGGGGGTGACGTGATCCACTACCAGGGCGCCAACAACCTTCCGGACGCGCAGTCCCAGCTTGTGGTGATGATGTTCGCGCCTCCGGGCAGCCCGGTGCTGACCGTGGTCGGCGAGGAGGAGCTGGCGGAGCGGCGGCATCTGCGCGTCACTTCGTGAGGTCCTGCCGCTGAGCCCCCTGCGGGTGGCCGAGTACGGGAGAGAGTGAAGCTCCGGGCGGAGCGCGTGTCGGCCGAGGTCGACTCGTGCCCCCCGGAGCTTCACGCTTCCACGGCTCCACGCTTCCACGGCTCCACGCTTCCACGGATCCACGGCTCCACGGATCCACGGCTTCAGCTCAAGGTCGATCGTCATCGAGGAGCGCTGCGGCAGCTCGAACCGGGCCGACCGCTCGCCGTCATCGTCCGGCGGAGGGGGAGGCGTGCCCGGCACCGCGGACGTCGGGGTGGGCCTGCGGAGCCGGCCCTCCGCCGGCCGCAATGGTGGCCTCCGCGAAGCCGAGGTCCCCGCGTGCCCCGGAACCCGCCGCCCTTGTCGTTGGGACGTCGCCGGACGCCCATGTCGTCGGTCCCTCCCCGGAGGAGACGTAGGGCGCGCCGCGCTCGTTCCGGCGCGGGTTGACCCGGGAAGGCCGGAACTCCGGCTCACGGGGTGACGAAGCCGCTCGGGGGCCACCGGGCGCCGAACCGGCCCCGGCCCCGGCCTCCGCCGCTGCGGGGCGACGGCACACCGGACGGTCCGGACGGTACGGCCAGGACCGGGCAGCGGGCCTGCGCGAAGCAGTGGGCCGCGACGGAGGGCACGAAGAGCCGCTGCCAGGGGCGGCGGGAACCGGCGCCGACGACCAGCAGTCCCGCCCCCTCCCCGGCGACCTCCACCAGTGCCGGTCCCGGACGCCCCAGCGCGAGCACCGGCCGGAGCGGCGGGTCCAGCGGCAGGTCGCCGTCGAAGGCGGCGTCCAGGGCCATGAGCAGCCGGCGCCGCGCGATCCGGCGCCAGCGGTCCGGGTCCGGAGGGAGGGGCGGCCACCTGCTCTGCGTCCCGGCGGCGCCGTCCCACGCCGACTCCCAGGCCGTGACCACGGTCAGCACGCACTCCCGGCGCCGGGCTTCCGCCGCGGCCCGGCGCAGTGCCGCCACACTCCCGGGGGAGCCGCTGACGCCCACCACGACGCACTCTTCGCGGACCTCGTTCATGCCTCCATGAAACGCCCGGAAACGCGCGGACCAGGGGTCCTTGTCGCGATCCTGACGCCGCCCCCGCCACCCCGGAGACCCGTGCCGTTAACGTTCGCCCGCTCGCCGTCAACGTCGCGTCAGGGATCACCGTCACCCCCCGGACCCCGGGCATAGCGTCCCTGATGCGTCCCGGACCGCCGGCCCCGGCCGGGGCGCCCCAGAACCGCAGCAGGTGCCGCACCAGGAGGAAGCCATGACAGAGCTCATGTACGGGGAAGACCCGGAGCCTTCGGATCCGTCCCCGGCCGGACGACACCGGGAGACGTTGTACGTCCCCGTCCGGCCGGGTCCCGTGGGATGCGTCGCGCGCATGTTCCGCACGCCCCTGGGCGGCCGTACGGCCGTCGGCTTCACCACCGCGGAGCGTCTCGCGGAGACGCTTGGTGCCGACCAGCAGTGGATCACCCTGTCGGAATCCGCGCTGCGGTCGCTGGCCCGCCCGCTCGGCGTCACGGCACTCACCGTGGACCCGCAGCTCGCCGCACCCGCCGTGTCGGACGCACCGGACGAGTCCGGTCGCCGGCTCGACCCCCAGACTCTCGGGGTCCTGAGGGTCACCGGCGCCGTCGCGCTGGTCGACGCCCTGGCCCTGTGGATCGGCTGAAAGGAGCGCCGTCATGACTCTCGTCACCGAGCACTTGGAGACCGCGTACCCCGACGCCGACCTGTCGGTGTGGCCCGCGTCCGCAACCTCCGCCCCCCACGGTGAGGTCACCGTGGGCGGGGTCGCCCTGACCGAGGTCGCCGAACGCTTCGGCACCCCGGCCTACGTCCTGGACGAGGGCGAGGTACGGGACCGCTGCCGCGCCTACCGCGCGGCCTTCCCCGACGGCGACGTGCTGTACGCCGCCAAGGCCTTCATGTGCCGCGCCATGGCCCACTGGGTGGACGAGGAGGGCCTCGGCCTCGACGTCTGCTCGGCCGGGGAGCTCGAACTCGCGGTCGTCACCGGCTTCCCGCCGGAACGCATCCTGCTCCACGGCAACGCCAAGAGCCCGGAGGACCTGGCCACCGCGCTGCGCCTGGGCGTGGGCCGGATCGTGATCGACAGCACCGGTGAGATCGCCCGGCTGGCCGCCCACGTGCCCCCGGGCGACCGGCAGAAGGTGCTGCTGCGCATCGTGCCGGGCATCGCCGCCGGCCACCACACCGCGGTGCGCACCGGCACCGACGACCAGAAGTTCGGGCTGTCCCTGGCCGACGGATCGGCGCAGCACGCCATCGCGCGCGTGCTGGACCAGCCGCGACTCGAACTGGTCGGCCTCCACTGCCACCTCGGCTCGCAGATCAGCAGCGTCAAGCCGTACCTCGCTGCCGTGCGCCGGCTCGTCGGCCTGCTGGCCGCCGTGCGCAGGCAGCACGGCGTCACGCTGCCGGAGCTGGACCTGGGCGGCGGGCACGCGGTCGCCTACCGTCCGGGTGAGGCGGCGATGGACCTGACGACGCTGTCGGCGCGGATACGCTCCGAACTCGCCGAGGGCTGCGCGGCCGCCGGGCTGCCGGTGCCGCGGCTGACGGTGGAACCGGGCCGCGCGATCGTGGGTCCCGCCGGTGTCGCGCTGTACCACGTGCTGTCGGTCAAGCGCACCGGCGGCCAGACGTTCGTCGCGGTCGACGGCGGCATGAGCGACAACCCCCGGCCCGCGCTGTACGGGGTGCGCTACACCCCTCGGCTGATCGGCCGTCACTCCACCGAGGAGCCGGTCCTGGTGACCGTGGTCGGCCGGCACTGCGAGGCCGGTGACGTCCTCGCCTCCGCGGTGCCGCTGCCCGCCGACGTCCGGCCCGGTGACCTGCTGGCGGTGCCGGTCGCGGGCGCGTACCACCTGTCGATGGCGTCCACGTACAACCTCGTCGGCCGTCCGCCGGTCGTCGCCGTCCACGAGGGCCGGGCGCGGCTGCTGGTCCGCCGCGAGTCCCTCGCCGACTTCCGCAACCGCGACATCGGCCTCTGAGCCCGGGCCCCGCAGG
The DNA here is from genome assembly GCF_042742985.1 of Streptomyces sp. NPDC058864. NCBI lineage: Bacteria > Bacillati > Actinomycetota > Actinomycetes > Kitasatosporales > Streptomycetaceae > Streptomyces > Streptomyces sp. NPDC058864. The sequence goes on from NZ_JBHYMQ010000083.1 coordinate 25,676, forward strand.
CCCGATGACCAGGCGTCCAGGACGCCGTTCGAACGCCCTCCGGGCAGGTGATGTCCCCGCGTCCCCCTGCCCGGAGGTGCGCCATGCCCCATTCCGTTTCAAGAGGCCCGGTCCACGGGTCCCGATCCACGAGAAGAGAGAGTCCGGTGAGTGTGGAGTACGCCGTCCGCCTGAACGTCGCGGAGGGAATCCGATGACCACTGCACCCGCACCCGTCAGACCGGACCGTGAAAGCCCCGCCCCTGCCGCCGAGGGCGGCGGGAAGCGCCGTGTCGGCGCAGGACTGCTCGACCCCGGACAGCTGTGGCTCGCCCTTCCCGACGCCCTGCGCAAGCTCAACCCGGTGACGCTGGTCCGCAACCCGATCATGTTCGTCACCGAGGTCGGCGCGGCCCTGACCACCGGGCTGGCCCTCGTCCACCCGACCGTGTTCGGCTGGCTGATCACGGTGTGGCTCTGGCTGACCGTCGTCTTCGGCAACCTCGCCGAGGCCGTCGCCGAGAGTCGCGGCAAGGCCCAGGCCGACTCATTGCGTCGCATGCGCAAGCTGACGACCGCCCGCCGGCTGACCGAGAACGGCGAGAAGGTCGTGCACGCCATCGCGCTGCGCCGCGGTGACTCCGTCGTCGTCGAGGCCGGGGAGACGATTCCTGGTGACGGCGACGTCGTCGAGGGCGTCGCCAGCGTCGACGAGTCCGCCATCACCGGGGAGTCCGCACCCGTCATCCGCGAGGCGGGCGGCGACCGCTCGGCGGTCACAGGCGGCACCAAGGTGCTGTCCGACCGCATCGTCGTGCGCATCACCCAGGAGTCCGGTCGCAGCTTCCTCGACCGGATGATCGGCCTGGTCGAGGGTGCCAACCGGCAGAAGACGCCGAACGAGCTCGCGCTCAACCTGCTGCTCGTCATGCTGACCTTCGTCTTCCTGGTCGCCGTCGTGACCCTGCAGCCCATGGCGATCTTCTCGAAGGGCTTCATGGGCGCCGCCCCCGACAGCGCCGCGCTGACCGCCGACGGCGTCACCGGCATCGTCCTGGTCTCGCTGCTCGTGTGCCTCATCCCGACGACGATCGGAGCCCTGCTGTCGGCCATCGGCATCGCGGGAATGGACCGTCTGGTGCAGCGCAACGTGCTGGCCTCCTCCGGCCGTGCCGTCGAGGCAGCCGGCGACGTGAACACGCTCCTGCTCGACAAGACCGGCACCATCACCTACGGCAACCGGCAGGCGAGCGCCTTCCTGCCCGTCGGGGACGTCGAGCCCGAGCAGTTCGCCCGGTCCGCGCTGCTGTCGAGCCTCGCGGACCGGACCCCCGAGGGACGCTCGATCGTCACCCACGCCCGCGAGCACTACGCGCTGTCCCACCACAAGGCCGACGAGATCGACCTGCCCGACGCCCGATGGGTGGCCTTCAGCGCCACCACCCGCATGTCCGGGGTGGACCTCGCCGGCGGCAGGAAGCTGCGCAAGGGTGCCGCCGCCGCGGTAGCCGCCTGGGTCCGCGACGAGGGCGGCACCGTCCCGGCGGGCATGGACGTGTACGTCGAGCAGGTGTCGTCCGCGGGCGGTACGCCCCTCGCGGTCGCCGAACGTCCCGCCGACGGGGGCCCCGCCCGCGTCCTGGGCGTCGTCCACCTCAAGGACGTCGTCAAGCCCGGACTGCGCGAACGCTTCGACGAGATGCGCCGGATGGGCATCCGCACCGTGATGATCACCGGCGACAACCCGGTGACCGCCCGCGCCATCGCCGAGGAGGCGGGCGTGGACGACTTCCTCGCCGAGGCGACGCCCGAGGACAAGCTCGCCCTGATCAAGCACGAGCAGGCCGGCGGCCACCTCGTCGCCATGACCGGCGACGGCACCAACGACGCCCCCGCCCTCGCCCAGGCGGACGTCGGCGTCGCCATGAACACCGGCACGTCGGCCGCCAAGGAGGCCGGCAACATGGTCGACCTCGACTCCGACCCCACGAAGATCGTGGAGATCGTCGAGATCGGCAAACAGCTCCTCATCACCCGCGGCGCGCTGACGGCCTTCTCGATCGCCAACGACATCGCCAAGTACTTCGCGATCCTCCCCGCCATGTTCGGCGGGGTCTACCCGGCCCTCGACGCCGTGAACATCATGCGGCTGCACTCTCCCGCCTCGGCGATCCTGTCGGCCGTCGTCTTCAACGCCGTCGTCATCGTCGCGCTGATCCCGCTCGCCCTGCGGGGCGTTCGCTACCGGCCCGGCAGTGCCTCCTCGCTGCTCACCCGCAACCTGTGGGTGTACGGCCTCGGCGGGGTGGTCGTGCCGTTCCTCGCGATCAAGCTCATCGACGTCGCCCTCGTCCAGTTCATCCCAGGGATCTGACCATGGCCCGTACCTCCACGCTGCCCCGCTGGGCAGCGCACCATCTCGCCGCCGTGCGCGTGGTGCTCGCGCTGACCCTCCTCGTCGGACTTGCCTACCCGCTCGGCATGACGCTGCTCGCCCAGGCACCGGGCCTGCGTGACGCCTCGTCACGCGAGACGCTCATCGGCAGGGCCTACACCGACTCCCAGGGCGACCCGCTGCCCGGCTACTTCCAGTCGCGCCCCTCCAACGCCGGCGACGGCTACGACACCGCGGCCTCCGGCGCCGGCAACCAGGGCGCCGAGAGCGTCGTCGACACCCCCGACAAGCCCAGCCTGCTCACCCAGGTGTGCTCGCGCAGCAAGGCCGTCGGCGAGCTCGAGCACGTCGACGGCTCCCGCCCCTACTGCACCCCCGACGGCGTCGGCGCCGTGCTCGGCGTCCTCCGCGAGGGCGGCACCACGGGCCGCGTGACCCGCGTCGTCAGCCTCAACCAGCCCTGCCCCGCCCGGCCGTTCGTCACGGCCTACGAGCACGTGGCCGTCCGCTGCGCGGAACCCGGCGCCGACTACACCCGCGCCGTCGTCACCCCCGTGCGCGGCGACGCCCCGGCCCGCCCCGAGGTTCCCGCGGACGCGGTCACCGCGAGCGGCAGCGGCCTCGACCCCGACATCAGCCCCGCGTACGCGGGCCTCCAGACGCCCCGGATCGCCCGCGAGCGGGGTATCGGCGAGGACACCGTGCGCGCCCTGATCGCGCAGTACACCACCGGCCGCGCCCTCGGCGTGCTCGGCGAGCCCGCCGTCGACGTCGTCGGGCTCAACGCCGCCCTGGACCGCACCCACCCGACGCGCGGAGCGTGAGAGCAGACATGTACGGCTGGATCCAGGCCTCCCTCGTCATCGCCGTCGTGGTCGGCCTCCACGTCCCCCTCGGCGACTACATGGCACGCGCCCTCGAAAGCGGCCGCCACCTCAGACCCGAACGCGCCCTCTACCGCCTGTGCGGCGTCGACCCCGACAAGGAACAGAACTGGCGGCACTACCTGGGTGCCCTGCTCGCCTTCTCGGCCGTGAGCATCGCCGCGCTGTTCGCCCTGTTCACCCTGCAGGACAAGCTCCCGTGGTCGCTCGGCCGCGACGGCATGCCGTGGCGGCTCGCCCTGCACACCGCCGTCAGCTTCACCACCAACACCAGCTGGCAGAACTACGCGGGCGAGTCCACCACCGGTCATCTCGCCGTCATGGCGGGCCTGGGCACCCAGGCGTTCGCCTCCGGCGCGGTCGGCATCTGCGTCGCGCTCGCCCTCGTGCGCGGCCTGGTCCGGCGCGGCACCGACCAGCTGGGCAACTTCTGGGTCGACCTGGTGCGCAGCACCTTCCGCGTCTTCCTGCCCCTCGCGGTCGTCTCGGGCATCGTGCTGATCGCCCTCGGCGTGCCGCAGCACCTGTCGGGGAGCGACCAGCTCGCCGCCCCCGTCGGCTCCTGGGAGTCCATCAAGCTGATGTCGGGCGACGGCGGCGGTGTCTTCAACGCCAACAGCGCCCATCCCCTGGAGAACCCCTCGGCCTGGAGCAACACGCTCGAGATCGTGCTCATGCTCCTCATCCCGACCGCCCTCATCCGCACTTACGGCCGGCTCGTAGGCAGCCTGAAGCAGAGCTGGACCCTCCTCGCGGTGGTCGGCGTCCTCTTCGGCCTGCTGCTGGCCGCCGCCAACCTCGCCCAGAGCGCCCACACGGGCACGGTCAGCGCCGCGGTGGGCGGGCACGTCGAGGGCACCGAGACCCGCTTCGGTGTGCCCGCGAGCACCCTGTTCGGCGTGTCGGCGACCGCGTCGGCGGACGGCGCCGCCAACGCCTCGTACGACAGCTTCTCCAGCCTCGGCGGCGGCGTCCTGCTGGCGGGCATGATGCTCGGCGAGATCGCGCCCGGCGGCACCGGGAGCGGCCTGTACGGCCTGCTCATGGCGGTCCTCGTCGCGGTCTTCGTCGGCGGCCTGATGGTCGGCCGCACGCCCGAGTACCTGCGCAAGCGGATCGGCGCCGCGGAGATGCGGTACGTCGTGCTCTACGCGCTCGTCGCGCCCACCGCGATCCTGGTGTGCTCGGCCATCGCCGTCGCCCTGCCAGGCGGGCGCTCCTCAATGGGCAACACCGGTCCGCACGGCCTGACCGAACTCGTCTACGCGTACACCAGCAACACGGCCAGCAACGGCAGCGCTATGGCCGGCTTCAACGGCGCCACCGACCTGCACAACCTGCTGATGACCGCCGCCATGCTGATCGGCCGCTACCTCCCGATGGTGTTCGTGCTCGCGCTCGCCGGGCGTCTCGCCCGGCAGCGGCAGGGCGTGGTCACGGTCGGCACCCTGCGCCCGCACGGCGTCAACTTCGTCGTCCTGGCCACCGGCGCCGCCCTGATCCTCGCCCTGCTGAACTTCCTGCCCGTCCTGTCCCTCGGGCCGGTGGCGGAAGGACTGCAGTAGCCAGTCCCGACGGCTTCATCGCCGACCCGGACGGCTCCCTCGACTGGCTCTTCGAGGTCGAGGGAGAGGGCCTTGAGCGCTTCAGGGCCTGCTCCTGGAGCGGCCCGGGAAGTGGACCGAGTACCACGGCACCACCCCGGCCTGGGTCTTCACCCACCGGGACCTGCCCGTCGTCCCCGGGGCGGACGTCACCTTCGTGCGCGACGACGTCCGCCCCGTCCAGGCGGCCGTGACCACCCCCGCCCGGGGCCGGAACATCTGGCTGGTGGGCGGGGGTGACCTGGTCCGTTGCTTCGCCGACCACGGACAGCGGAACGACCTGATCCCGGGCATCGCCCCGGTCACCCTCGGCGCCGGAGCGCCGCTGCTGCCGAGCGGCCGGCCTCGGCCCGGCTGCGGCTGACGGGCGTCGAGCGGGTCGGCCAGTTCGCCCACCTCACGTGCGCGACGCGCTGAGGCGGGGCGGGTGCCGGTGTGGTGTCACGCCGGCGGTGCGTGGCGCGGGCCCCTTCCCCGCGTGAAATCCGGCGGCACACGCCATGGCCTCGTGCGAACATCTGCGGATGCTCACACTCGCCGACGAACTCGGACGTCTCTCCTGCACGGTGACGGGGGACGGGCCGCCCGTCGTCCTCGTGCACGCCGGCGTCGCCGACCACCGGATGTGGGACGGGGCCGTGCCCGGCCTCGCCGAACACCACACCGTCATCCGCTACGACATGCGCGGCTTCGGTCAGTCCCCGCCACCCACCGGCCCGTTCAGCGAGCACGACGACCTGCGCCGCGTCCTGGACCACTTCGGCCTCGACCGCGCCCGCGTGGTCGGCGCGTCCTTCGGCGGCCGCGTGGCGCTCGACTTCGCGCTCGCCCACCCGGGGCGCGTCCACTCCCTGGCCGTGTTCTCCCCGCCCTGGCCGGGGTACGACTGGTCGCCGCAGATGATCGCCTACGACGAGGCCGAGACCGAGGCGCTCGCCGCGGGGGACCACGAGGCCGCGGTCCGCGTCAACCTGGACATGTGGCTGCGCGGCCCCGCCCGGGGATGGGACGAGGTCCCCGCCGGGGCGGCCGACCGGCTGCGCGGGCCGCTGCGGACCGCGCTCACCCACCAGGGCGCGGTCGAGGCGTACTCCCGGGGTCGTGCGGACGGCGACGTCGCCGCACTGTCCGTGCCCACCCTGGTCGGCGTGGGCCTCCTCGACGTGCCGGACTTCCAGGACATCGCCCGCCGCTACGCCGCCACGATCCCCGGGGCCGCCCTGGTCGAGTTCCCGGCCGCGGCGCACCTCGTCGCCTTCGAAGCGCCCGCCGACGTCACCGCGGCGCTGCTCCCGTTCCTCGCCCGCTGAGGCGCCCGCACCGCCAACGCGGTGGCCCTCCGGTCCGCACCGTCCGCCCGTCGGGGAGCGGGGGTACGGATCACCCGCGGACCGTGGACGTCCGGCGCGCCCCCGCGCGCCGGACGGGGCAAGGGACAAGGAGCAACCCGCTGTGGACATGAAACTCGAGGTCGTGGTGGTGCCCGTCGCCGACGTCGACCGGGCCAAGGACTTCTACGTGGGTCTCGGCTGGCGGCTGGACGCGGACCTCACCACCGGCGAGGACTTCCGCGTGATCCAGGTGACCCCGCCGGGCTCGCCGTGCTCGGTCATCTTCGGCACCGGGCTCACTTCTGCGGCACCCGGCTCGGTCCAGGGCCTCCACCTGATCGTGGAGGACGTGGTAGCCGCCCGCCAGGACCTCGTGGGGCGCGGGGTCGAGGTGAGCGAACCGTTCCACGACGCCGGAGGGATCTTCCACCGCGCGGGGACCGAAGGGCGTGTGCCGGGTCCCGACGCGGAGCGGCGCAGCTACTGCTCCTTCGCGTCGTTCAACGACCCCGACGGCAACGAGTGGGTGTTCCAGGAGATCACCGAGCGGCTGCCGGGCCGCTGACCTCCACCCCTGTTGTCGTACGGACTTCCGCACCGCGGGCGCCGGGCCCGCGGTGCGGAGGCGTCACACGGCCGCCACGGCCTCCCTCGGCTCGGTCACGCCGAGGATGGCGAGGCAGTTCGTCCAGAGCGCGCTGAGGCGGTGGGTGTCGTTGTAGAGCTTCGCGAAGAGCACCTGCCCCTCCAACTGGGCGACGACCGACGCCGCGGCCGCGTGGGTGTCGGCGACGGCGACCTCGCCGCGCTCACGGGCCTCGGTGACGAGTTCGTCGATCATGCCGACCTGTGTGTCGAAGATCTCCTGCAGCCGCCCGCGGATGGACTCCGTCTGGTTGCTCATCTCCAGCGTCAGGTTGCCGAACATGCAACCCGACACCGTGCCGCAGGACTGCTGGCCCGCGTGCTGGATCTCCTCGGTCGCCTCGAACAGCCGGCGCAGCCGCTCCAGGGGTGCCGCGTCGGCGCCCAGGATGCGGGTCCACTCGCGCCTCTGTGCCGCCCAGTGCTCGTCGATGACGGTCAGGGCGAGGGCTTCCTTGGACTCGAAGAAGTAGTAGAAACTGCCCTTGGGCACCCCGGCCGCCTTGCAGATCTCGGCCACCCCCAGGGCGGAGTAGCCGCGCTGCTCGATGAGCGTCTGCGCGGCAGTGATGATTTTCTCCCTGGCATCACTTGTGCGTCCCATGACAGCAGTATACGACCGATCGACTACTTCTGTGTCGACCGGCTCGGGAACGCTGCTCCCCCCGGGCCGGGAATCCCGACCGGCCCCCATCGTGGTCCGGGCCGCCGGTCACCCGCCAGGACCGGTTTCCTCCCTGCTGGGAGGCAGGGGCTCCCACACGCACGGCGCCGCGGAGATCCACCGGGCCAGGCCCTAGCATGGCGGCGTGGAGCTGCGTCAACTTCGGTATTTCATCGCGGTCGCCGAGGAGCTGAACTTCGGGAGGGCGGCCGATCGGCTCCTGATCGCCGGTCCCTCCCTGTCCCAGCAGATCAAGGCGCTCGAACGTGACCTGGGGGTCCGGCTCTTCGACCGCGACCGCCGCTCGGTCTCGCTGACCCCGGCGGGCTCGGCGCTGCTCCCGCATGTCCGGGAGGTGCTGGAGCGCGCGGACGACGTGGGGCGCCGGGCGAAGCAGCTGGCCGGCTCCGAGGCGGTGCGCCTCGGTTACGTCAACTGGCTCCCCGCCGACCTGGCGGCCCGGGCGTCGGCGGTGGCCCGGCTGCACGTCGACGCGTGGATCGCGCCCTCCCACACCCAGGCCGCCCGGGTCGCCGACGGCAGCCTGGACCTCGCGGTCTGCTGGGTGCGGACCGAGGACCTGGAGCGGCACGGCCTGCGGTCCCGGCTCCTGGGCGCGGACCTCCTCTACGCGGTCTCCGTCGGCGACGACACCAGTGCCGTCCGTGCCGAGGACACCGCGGTCCTCCTCGACGACGACACCACTTCGTGGCTCTCGTGGAACCTCTACGCGGAGCGGCTCGCCGCCGACACGGGAGCGCGGGCGGTCCGCATCTCCGACGGCGGCGTCACCGGCAGTGGCTTCTTCGACCACGTCCGCCGCTGCCGCGGGCCGGTCGTCAACTGCCCCAAGGGCCAGACCACCCCACTGCCCCCCGACCTGGTCAGGCGACCGCTGCTTGCACCCGAGGTCTACTGGACCTGGTCGCTGGTCTGGCGCGCCGACGAGGTCCGGGACGCCGTGCTGGCCGTAGTGGACGCCCTCACCAAGGGTGTGGGCGACGTCGGCATCCACCGTCCGGACGCCTGGCTCCCCGACGGCGACCCCTACAAGCGATAGATTTCCGGTGATCCGCCGGAATTGTCGCCTGCCTGTCCCGGTTATAGGTGACCGGTCGGCTACTTCGCCGGCGGAGTCCACCCACCCCCACCCATCGGGAGCAGGTCATGAGCGTTCAGGGTCAGAAGGTCGCGGTCGTCACGGGTGCCTCGCAGGGCATCGGCGCCGGGCTGGTCGAGGCGTACCGCAAGCTGGGCTACGCGGTCGTCGCCACCTCGCGGAACATCGGCGCGTCGACGGACCCGGAGGTGGCGACCGTCCAGGGGGACATCGCCGAGCGGGGCACCGCGGAGCGCGTGATCGCGACCGCC
>NZ_JBHYMQ010000084.1:0-32348 GCF_042742985.1 Streptomyces sp. NPDC058864
CACCAGCGTGCTGTTCGCCATGCTCCGCGACGGCACCCTCTACCAACCCAGAACCCCCCACCTCGCTTGACGAAGAACATAGAGGCACCCCCCACATCGCCGGATGGGGGCCGGATGCGTGCCGGCGGGACCGGCCACGGCCCCGCGGGCGGTTCCCGGTGGGCGGCGCCGGCCCGGAGAACGTTGTCCTCCGATGTCTCGGTCGTTCGTGGAGGCGCGTGGCCGCGCCCGTGAAGGGCCTGTGCCGCGTCTCAGGGCGCCAGCTCGCCCGATCCCCGCGGGATCAGCCGCGTGGACACGATGACCGTACGGGTCGGGCGCGCCCGGTTCGCGCGCCGCGCGGTGAGCAGCTCGATCGCGGTGCGGCCGATCTCCTCGTCGCCCTGGGCGACGACCGTGACACCGGGGCGCAGCAGGTCGGCGAGGCCGAAGTCGTCGAAGCCGACCAGGGCGATGCCTCCGAAGTCGGCGCCGAGCGCCCGGATGACCGCGACGGTGGTGTTGAAGTTGCCGGTGACCAGGGCGGTGGCCGGGTCCGGCCGGTCGCGCAGGGCGGCCAGTGCGGCCGCGACACGGGCCGGTTCTACGGGGCCGGGATGCACCATGCCGTCGAGCGGCCGGCCTATCCCGGACAGGGCGTCCCGGAAGGCGGTCGCGCGTTCGCGCCCGGTGTGGATCCGCTCGTCGTCGCCGATGTAGCCGATCCGCCGGTGGCCCTGGGCGGTCAGGTGCGAGAACGCCTGGGCTATGCCGCCCCGGTTGTCGGAGAGCACGGTGTCCACGTCCAGGCCGGCGGCCGGGCGGTCGAAGGCGACCACGGGCAGGCCCGAGTCGATCTCGGGCTGGAGGTAGTGGTGGTCCTGGGCGATCGGCTCGATGATGATGCCGTCCATGCGGCGCCGGCACATGGACATCACCGCGTCCCGCTCGCGTTGCTCGTCGTCCTCGGTCGACATCGCCACCACGGTGAGACCGACGGACCTGGCGGTCTCGTCGATCGCCCGCAGCACCGGATGGGCGTCGGCGATGTGACGGACCGCCGCGCCTATCTCGCCGGTGCGGCCGCTGCGCAACTGCCGGGCCCGTTCGTCGGGTTGGTAGCCCAGCCGGTCGACAGCCGACCGGACACGCTCGGCGAAGTCCTCGCCGACCGTGGTGTCACCGTTGACCACGCGCGACACCGTGCGCAGTGCCACGCCGGCCTCGCGGGCCACGTCCACCATCGTGGGGCGGCGGGGGTGGTGCGGACCGCTCTTGCCGGCGGCGTCAGGACCGGGCACGTGGCTTCCCCTCTCTCGGTTCCCTGTGACCGCTGTGTCCTCGGGGGGCCACAGGAGTTGCCCCGTCCGGGTGGCACGGGCCGCCGGGTGCGTTCCGGAACCGGTCCGTGATCCTCGGAGGACTTGACTTGCTGTCGGAGCACCCTACTGTACTGGGCGAGACAACGTTATCTCACTGTCGGGATGCGGTCGTTCGCCAGGTGCCGCGGGGCGCCACCGGGCGGCATGCCCCGCTTCCGGAGGTCCAGGTAGCCGTCTCCCGACAACTCCACACCCGGAAAGGGACCCGCCATGCCCAGAAGAACGGCCGTCGGCAGGCGCAGCACCGCTCTCCTCGCAGCCGCCGGACTCTCCCTGCTCGCCGCCTGCTCCTCCACCGCCTCCGGCGGGGCCGGCGGCAACGCCCTCACGTATCTGACGTTCAACACCCCTTCCCTCACACCCGCGTTCTGGAAGGACTCGATCGCCAGGGCGCAGAAGGCCGCGCCGGGGGTGACCATCAGGCAGGTGGTGGCGCCCAGCACCGACCGGGACTCCTACGCCAAGCAACTCCAGGCCTCCGGCCAGTTCCCGGACCTGCTGCAGTCCATCACCCCCGCGCAGTACACCGAGGCCGGCCTGCTCACGCCGTACGAGCAGTCGTGGATCGACCGGAACTTCCTGCTGCCGCAGGGCAACGCCATCAAGGGCAAGGTCTACATCCCGCCGACCAACTCCCAGATCATCCCGCTGGTCTTCTACAACAAGGAGCTCTTCCAGAAGGCCGGGGTGACTCCGCCGACCACCTGGAAGCAGTTCCTCGCGGTGTCGGAGAAGCTGAAGTCGTCCGGCGTCACCCCCATCGAGCTGGGCGGCAACGACCCGTTCGCCGCGGGGATGCCGCTCACCGGCGCGCTCAGCGCGGACGTGCTGGGCAAGAACCCGGACTGGATCCGGCAGCGCCACGAGGGCAAGGTGAAGTTCACCGACTCCGACGTGGTGGCCGCCGCGGCGAAGATGCGCACGCTGGTGGAGAAGGGCTACTTCGAGAAGGGCGCGCTCAACGTCAGCTACGCCGACTCCATCAAGGACTTCAACGCCGGCAAGGCCGCCATGTACCCCATGGGCAGCTGGTACCTCGGCTCGATCCCCAAGGACCAGTGGGACACCATCGGCGTCTTCCCCTGGCCGACCGACGACGGGTCGGTCGTCGTGCCCTTCGCGGTGGGCGGCTCGATGGCGATCAGCACCAAGGCCAAGGACCCCAAGGGCGCCATGGCCTTCGCCAAGGCGTGGTCGCTCGACGCGGGCAACCTCAAGGCCCTCATCGAGGGCGACGGGGCCTTCCCCATGCTCAAGGACAAGACCCTCGACGACTACGGCGTCAGCGTCAGCCCCGCCTTCACCGACTCGTACGCCTTCGTGACCAAGGACAACACCAAGGTCAGCTCGGTCGGCTGGGCCACCAACGACGACGCGCTGCCGGGCTCGCTGAACAACGAGTTCTACGCCGCCGCCCAGGCCCTGTTCAACACCGACGACGTCAAGGGCGAGATGGCCAAGCTCGACCAGGCGTGGGACTCCGCGACGAAGTGAGCGGCCCGGCCATCGGCAACACCCATGAAAGGAGGAGGCGGGTGAGACCGCTGTCGACGTGGTTCCGCGACGCCTCGCGGGACCTCGGGCTCCGTCTGATCGCCGCGTCCGGCCTGCTGCTGTACACGGTGTTCATCATCGTCCCGGTCCTCATGAGCCTGCGCAGCAGCTTCACCGACGAGAACCCGCTGAAGTCCGGCAGCAATTGGATCGGGGTCGCCAACTACACGGAGATGCTGCACGACCCGCAGCTGCGTGCCAGCGTCCTGTTCACCCTGGCACTGGCCGTCGGGGTGACGGCCGTGGCCAACGTCGCCGGCCTGCTGCTCGCCATGCTGCTCAACCGGACCCGGCTCACCTACCGGGTGCTGCGCACCGTCGCATTCCTGCCGCAGGTGGTCTCCGGAGTGATCACCGGCTTCGTCTGGAAGGCGATCTTCACGCAGAACGGCCTGCTCAACGAGACGCTGACGAGGCTCCACCTGACGGACCAGCCGGTGGACTGGCTCGGCAACCCGCATCTGGCGCAGCTGTCGGTGGGCGTGGTGGTCGCCTGGGTGCTCTCCGGCTTCACCACCGTGGTCTACCTCGCGGCCCTGCAGAACATCCCGCAGGAGCTGTACGACGCGGGGTCGATCGACGGTGCCAACGCGTCGCAGCGGTTCCGGATGATCACGCTGCGGATGGTCGCCCCGGCGACGACGATCAGCGTGACCATCTCGCTGATCACCGTGCTCAAGCTCTACGACGTCATCCAGGTCCTCACCTCCGGCGGACCCGCCAACGCCACCCAGTCCACCGCGCAGTACATCGTGAAGACGGCGTTCACCACGAACCGGTTCGGCTACGCCTCGGCCGTCGCCATGTTCCTGCTGGTGCTGTCCGCGGTCATCGCGCTGTCCGTCACGAGCGTCCTGCGCCGCCGAGAGGTCGACCTATGACCGTCCAGCACGCCCCCGCCCGCCCCGCGACCGGCCGCCCGTCGCGGCCGGAGCGGCCGGCGGCAGCCCCCGGCCGGTCCGGGAGGTACCGCTCACCGCGTTCCCCGTTCCGGCTGACCGCCGCGGTGGTCGTGGTGCTGCTCTTCGTCAGTCCCATCTACCTGACGATCGTCAACGCCTTCAAGACCGAGGACGCCATCGTCGCCAACCCCGCGGCGCCTCCGGTCCACCCCACGCTCGGCAACCTCGCCACCGCGCTCGGCCGGCCGGACCAGCTCATCCAGCTCGGACTGCGCAACTCGCTGATCGTCGTGGCCTGTTCCGTACTGCTGCTGATCCCGCTCGGCTCGGCGTTCAGCTTCTGGATCTCGCGCCGGCGGACCCGGCCGCGGGCCGTGATCCTGGCGGTCCTCGCGGCCGGGCTGATGATCCCGCCGCAGGTCGTGCTGTTGCCGACCATCCGGATCCTGACCTTCCTCGGCCTGGACCACTCGTATCCCGGGCTCGTTCTGTCGAACCTCGGCGGCGGCTACTTCTCCTTCGCGGTCTTCGTCTACGTCGGCTTCATGCGCGCGGTGCCGGACGAGGTCGTGGAGGCCGCGCGGCTGGACGGCGCCGGAGGACTGCGGATCTGGTGGACGATCATCATGCCGCTGGTGCGGCCGGCCACCGCCACCGTGGCCATCTTCCTGTCGCTGTGGATCTGGAACGACTTCCTCAACCCGCAGTTCATCCTCGGCCCGCTGCAGGGCCAGACCATCACCACCGGTCTCTATCTCTCCGTGGGGCAGTACCAGATGGATTACGGCCAGCTGTTCGGCATCATGTTCCTCGCCGGGATCATCCCGGTGGCCGGATACCTGCTGATGCAGAAGCAGTTCGCGGCCGGGCTCACGGCGGGATCGACCAAGTGAGCGCGACGCCGCGGACGGCCGCGCCCGCCCAGGCCGCAGGCCCCGGCCCCGGCCCCGGCCCCGGCGAAGCCGCCGCGGGCATACCCGCCCTGGACGAACTGGCGGGCGACTGGATGCCCGCCGACCGCCTCGCGCACCTGCCGAGCCTGCGCAACCAGTGGGGGCAGGGGCACGTGAACGCGGACCTGACCTCGTTGTCGTGGCTCGCCTTCCCGCCGTACAGCGGCGGCTACCACACGGGCGTGCTGCGCATCGACGGCACGCCGCTCGCCGCCGAACGGCTGCGCTGGTCCCCGTGGGGTGTCGAACGCGGCGCCGCCCTGGACACGTTGACGGTGCACACCGACGTACGGATGGGCTACGGGCACAGCCGGCTGCTGTGGCGGGTGACCCTGCGCAACACCTCCGCCGGGCCCGTGCACGCCCGCGTCGAGCAGGAACTCCTGGCGATGTTCGCGCACCACGAGACGGACTGGGGCTGGCTGTACGGCACTCCGTGGAACCACGGCCACCACCACGACTTCTACGCCACCGAACGCCTGCGGGCCGAGGTCCTGGCCGAGCGGCCGCGACAGGTGCAGACCCTGCCCCACGGCGAGCGGTGGCTGCGCGTCGGCTCGCCGCGCGTCCCCGGCATCCAGCGGGACGAGGACGCGGCGCCCATGCTCCTGGAGTCCGAACTGCCCGACCACTCCGCCCCGGACGCCGGCCGCGTGCGCGAGCCCGGCGCCCCGTGCCTGGTGGACCGGCTGGAGGTGCGGCGGCCTGACGGCACGGTCACCGCGGTCGGCGGGAAGGGGGCCGCCTGGACCGTACGTCCCGGTACCGACCTGCGCGTCGGTGCCGCCGCCCTCGGTGCCGGGGACGTCCTGGCCCTGCGGGTGCGCGTCGACCAGGGCGCCGCCCACGGCGTCGTGATCACGCACGGCAACCACCCCGACTCCGCGACGATCGGGCTCGACGCGGGCCGCCTCTTCCTGCGCATCGGCGGCGAACGGGCCCTCAGCACAGCGCCGTTGACCACCGGGCAGTGGCACCGGGTCGAACTCCGGCTCAGCGACGACGGCGCCCGTCTGGACGTCGACGGCACGGAGCAGGTCCGCACCCGGCCCTGGTGGGAGGGCCGGCGGTGGACGGCCCGCGTGGAGGACGACGCCTTGTGCGTCACCGACTCCCGCAGCCCGGCGCGGTCCGCTTACGCCTTCGCCGAGCCGCCCGACGCGCTGACCGCGAGCGGCGCCCGCGGCCTGGCACGCTGGGACGTCCGTCTCGGGCCGGGAGAGGCGCGCGCACTCGCATTCGTCCTCGACATCGGCTCGTCGCGGGAGGAGACCCGAAGCGCCGCCCGCACGGCCGCGCGCGGCTTCGGGGCGCAGTTCGCCGGTGTCGCCGAGCGGTGGCGGGCCACCTGGCGGCACGCCTTCACCCCCGGCAACCCGGAGTTCTCCGGCCACCTGCCCACGCTCCACACCGACGACGCGGACCTCGCGCGCACCTACTACCTGGGCGCGCTCCTCGCGGTGTACATGCGCAACACCCGTGTCTCCCGCACCGGCCCGGTCTTCCTCACCGGGGGGCCGCGCCTGGGACCCACCACGACCTTCTTCTGGGACCAGTCCGAGTTCGCCCGCACCGCCGCGATGCTGGAGCCCTGCGGCATGCGCGCCTGGCTGCTGGCCGCCCTCGCGCAGCCCTACGACCACTGCCACTCCTTCGACACGTACAACCTGCTCCCGGTGGGGAACCACTACGCGGCCAACGACCACGCCCTCTTCCGGACGGTCAGCGCGTACGTCACCGTCACCGGGGACACCGGCCTCCTGGCCGAGCGCGCCGGCGACCGCAGCGTGCTGGACCACCTGCGCGCGATGGCCTTCCGGCCGCGCGAGCGGCGTGCGCGCTACGCGGACGGCGTCCTGGCCGACCTGGGCTCCGACGCGTGGGAGTTGCTGGAGTGCGTGCCGAACTACCGGGACGCCGTGGTCTCCTTCAACGCCGGGTACGCCGGCATGCTGCGCTCACTCGGCGCGCTGCTGCGGTCGCTGGGCGATGACAGCGGTGCGGCCGAGGCCGCGGAGGCCGAGGCGGAGGGCGCGGAACTGGCCCGCGCGGTGCTCGGCCGGTACGCGGGCGGCGGGCGCTGGCGCATCGGTCACCCCGACGGGACGGACGTCATCGGGCACTGCCTGGACTTCGTCCTGGTCGCCGCGGACATGACCGAGGACCTCACCCCCGCGCACCGCGAGGAGATGGCCGGCTTCGTCACCCGGCGGCTGCTCGACGGCGACTGGATGCGCGCCCTGGATCCGCGCGACCCCGTCGCCCCGTTCTCCGACCGCCCCGACCACGGCGCGGCCGGCGCCTTCGCCGCCTGGCCGGGCGCGACCGCGTACGGCCTGTGCCGCCTGGGCCGCCCGGACCTCGCCGCGGGCATCCTGCGCCGGGCGCACCGCACGACGTCCGGCGCCCTGTGGGGCCAGGCCATGGAGGTGACCGCGGACGGGAGCTACCGGGTCGCCGAACGCGGGGTCTCCAACCGTGAGAGCGTGGCCGCGGTCGCCGTCACCGAGGCGGTCCTCGGGGGCCTGTTCGGCATCGCCGCGGAGGTGCTGCGGCCGGTGAGCGGGCCCTTGGAGAACGGGTACGGCCGGCTCACGGGGGTCCGCCTGCCCGGCCACGACCTGCCGGGTCCCGGCGCGTGATCCGGGTCCCGGCGCGATCGCGATGCTCGACCCGGCGGTGGCCGAGGGGCGGCCCGGCCTCGAGCAGGCGTCCTGCTTCCTGTCGAGGATCGAGCTGCAGGCGCTCCCCGCCGGTGATCGAGAGGAGTCCGTCGGCCGCTCCTCAGCGCCAGCCGAGTTCCGGTGCCACATGGGTGAGGATGCTGTCCAGGACATGCGCGTTGTAGTCGACCCCGAGCTGGTTCGGGATGGTCAGCAGCAGGGTGTCCGCCGCCTGGATCGCCTCGTCGTCCCGCAGCAGCTTCACCAGCTCCTCCGGCTCCGCGGCGTAGGAGCGCCCGAAGACGGCCCGGGTCGTGTCGTCGAGCATGCCGACCTGGTCCCGGGAGTTGCGGTCGCGGCCGAAGTAGGCCCGGTCGAGGTCATTGGTCAGGGCGAAGATGCTGCGGCTCACCGACACCCGGGGCTCCCGGGAGTGGCCCGCCTTCCTGTAGGCCTCGCGGTAGGCCTCGATCTGCTTGCGCTGCTGGACGTGCAGCGGTTCGCCCGTCTCGTCGTTCTTCAGCGTCGAGCTCTGCAGGTTCATCCCCAGCCCGGCGGCCCAGACGGCGGTGGCGTTCGACGCGGAGCCCCACCAGATCCGGTCGCGCAGACCCTCGGAGTGCGGTTCGATCCGCAGCAGCCCGGGCGGGTTGGGGAACATCGGCCGCGGGTTGGGGGTGGCGAAGCCCTCGCCGCCGAGGACGGTGAGGAACGCCTCGGTGTGGCGGCGGGCCATGTCGGCGTCCGTCTCGCCCGGAGCGGGGTCGTGGCCGAACAGGCGCCAACCGTCGATCACCTGTTCCGGTGAGCCGCGGCTGATGCCCAGTTGCAGCCGACCGGCCGAGATGAGGTCGGCGGCGCCCGCGTCCTCGGCCATGTACAGCGGGTTCTCGTAGCGCATGTCGATCACGCCGGTGCCGATCTCGATCTTCGAGGTCCGCGCACCGATCGCCGCGAGCAGCGGGAACGGGCTGGCCGCCTGCCGGGCGAAGTGGTGCACCCGGAAGTACGCACCGTCCACGCCGAGCTCCTCGGCGGCGACCGCGAGGTCGATCGACTGGTGCAGGACGTCAGCGGCCGACCTGGCCCGGGAATGCTCACTGGCGGACCAGTGACCGAAGGAGAGGAATCCGATCTTCTTCACCCAGTGGGCAGCGTCATGGGGCCGTGTTTGATTCCCGCCGCAGGTCGCGGCCTGTACCGGCGCGCTGCGCGTGGTGCCGACAGGCGGCAATGTGCGTCGCGGTGCCGTGGAGGAGGGCCGGCCTTCCTGCCGCCGGGGGCGGGCTAACCTGACGTGGCGGGACGCTGCGGCGTCCGGCACCCGGTCATCAAGCGCAATCGTTCGGGAGGGGCCTCGTGCCCGAAGCAACGGCGATCGTCAACGCGCGGGTCTTCGACGGCACGCGGCTGCGGGACTGGACGTCGGTCCGGTTCGCCGACGGCATCATCACCGACTGCGCCACCGGTCCCACTTCCCGCGACGGCGACGAGGTGGTCGACGCGGCAGGCGGCACCATCCTGCCGGGGCTGATCGACTCGCACATGCACCTGATGCCGGGCGCCCTGCAGCAGGAGCTCACCTTCGGTGTGACCACTGCGCTGGACATGTTCAGCCCGCCCGACGTGATGGCCGTGGCCAAGCGGCAGGCCGGTGCCCGGCCGGACGTGGCCGACGTGCGTTCCGCGGGGGTGGGTGCCACGGCGCCGGGCGGGCATCCCTCGGCGATGTACGCCCCGTTCCCGACCTTGACCGGCCCGGAGCAGGCCGAGCAGTTCGTCGCGGACCGGGTCGCCGAAGGCTCCGACCACGTGAAGATCTTCGGCCCCTCGGGCACGGCGGGTCCGTGGGCGGCGCCGTCCTTGGACCCGGCCACGATCACCGCGTTGACCAGGGCCGCGCATGGTCGCGGACTCGTGGTCGTCGCGCACGTCAACTCCGTGTCCGGGGTGCGCGAGGTCGTGTCCGCGGGCATCGACGTCATCGCGCATGTGCCCGTGGACGGCGAACTGGACAGCGCCCTGACCGAGCGGATCGCCGAGGCCGGAATCGCGGTCGACCCGACGCTGGCGACCGTCGAGAACGTCCTGGGTGAACCGGGCGGGGCCGCCGTGGCCGCGGACCCCCGGCTCGCCGGGTCACTCGGGGACGTACAGGTGCGCCGGCTGACGTCCGGCACATCAGGGCGGCACGGACGGAGAATGCCGCCCTATTCGCGCGCCGAGGAGAACGTCGGCCGCCTGGTCGACGCGGGCGTCACGATCCTGGCCGGCACCGACGCCCCGAACCCGGGCACCGTGTTCGGGGCGAGTCTGCACCGGGAGCTGGAACTGCTGAGCCGCTGCGGCATGACGTCCGCTCAGGCGCTGAACGCCGCGACCGCCGCGCCGGCACGGAAGTTCGGCCTCACCGACCGCGGGCACGTCGCACCCGGTCTGCGGGCGGACCTGGTACTCGTGTCCGGCGACCCCTTGACCGACATCACCGCGTCGCGGTCCATCGCACGGATCTGGCGGGCGGGCGTCCTGTGCCACCGGCGTCCGTTCGTCGCCGACGCGGACGAGGCGCGGGAACTCGACGCCTTCGACGCCCGGGTCGCCGAGGTCGTGGCGGCCGTCCGGGAACGCCGGTACGGCTTCGACCCGGACAAGGCCGGCTGACTCCGGACCGAGCAAGCCGCCCGGGCCCCGGTGAGCAGCGCGTACTTGTAAGCGAAGGCCGGATCGTGAGGCCGGTGGGCCCGTCCCGCCAACACGCGCCGGGCGGTCATCCGCGTTCTGTCAGGGACCGCAGGGTCAGTACCTTCGCCACTATCTGGAGCGTCTCCTGTGACGGTTCCTTGAGGCAGACATCGATCTTTATGTCCCGGTTCTTGACGGAGCCGGGCACCCGGCCCGTCATCTGGCCGTCGCCGCCGATGGCCCGGCAGTTCCTGTCGGCGGGGACGGGGATCCCCCGCGCCAGCGACCCGGCGTTGTCGTCCGCGTCCGCGTGACTCTGCAGGAACGTGATCAGCACGCCGTTCATGTCCAGCTCGGCCAGCGGGGGGCACGTGCTCAGCACGGCACCGGTGATCGTGGGGCACGTGCCGGTTCCCGGCGCACGCAGCGCCTGCGACGACACGAACCCGGCCGCGGTCCCGTGGTCGTCGCTGACCGACAGACTGTGCCAGGTCGTCGGCAGGTACGTGGTCACACCCTCCAAGGGGGCCTGCAGTCGCACCGGCGTGAATCCCTCACCCGCCGTGGGAGAGACAGCCGGTGCGGCACGGTGGACCGGGCCGAAGGCCACCGGCCCGAGGACGGTCGCGACGACCGCGCACCCCACGGCGAGGGCGGACCCGGTCGCGGCCACCCGCCTGCGCCGCCTGCGTCGCTGAATCCGACGCCTGACCTGAGTCATCCGGTCGGAGGGCAGGGCCAGAGGGGGCAGGATGCGTTCGAGGAGGACCGGGAGGTCCCCTTCGATCTCGCGCGGCTCCCTCTCAGGCTCGTTGTGCATGCCGCTCACCGCTTTCCACCAGGTTCGGAGCAGCCGCCAGTTTCGCGCGCAGCATGGCCAGCGCCTTCAACGTATGACTCCTGACCGTACCGGGCCTGCAGCCCAGCACTTGTGCGGTCTCCTCCACGCTCAGATCCTCGAAATAGCGCAATACGATCACAGCCCGCTGCCGCGGTGGCAGCAGTCGTACGACGTCCGACAGGGACTGCTCCAGGTCCACGGAGGCGAACGGGTCACCGGCCGCGGCGCCGGACCCCGCCAGCGCCGTCAGGCGGTCGTGCGCATGGGGTACCTCGCCGCGCCAGCGACGCTGCCACCACGACAGCTGCGTGTTGACCAGGGCCTTGCGCACGTACGCCTCCGGATTCCCTTCGGCGATGACCCCCCATTTCGGCCACACCTTCGCCAGGACCGTCTGCAGCAGGTCCTCCGCCAGGTGTGCGTCACCTGTGAGCAGCCAGGCGACTTTGAGCAGCCTCTGCCCGCGGGCGGCAACGAACTCGTCGAAATCCGCGTCCGCGCTGTTCACCGTGTCGTCCTGCCATCGTGTTCTCGTTGCGCTTGCTGCCGCTGCACCGGTCTTCAACGGATGCGTGCCCTGCTCGGCTTCCGAGGGGCGGGACCACACCTCTCCCGATCGAGCGGTCCTCAAGAAGGCGCTCGCAGGGCATCGACGGGTTCCATGCGGGCGGCGCGCAGCGAGGGGTAGAGGCCGGCCAGCAGGCCCACGAGGGCGCCGGTCACCGGGGCGCCCAGCGCAAGGCTCAGGTCCAGCACCGGTGTCCAGTGCCTCACCGCCGCCACGGAGACGACGACCACCACGCCGAGGGCCGCGCCGACGACGCCGCCGAGAAGCCCGATGGCGGTGGACTCGGTCAGGAACTGCCCGGCCACCTGACGCCTGGACGCGCCGAGGGCGCGCCGCAGCCCGATCTCGCCGGTCCGCTCCATGACGGTGACGAGCGTGACGTTGGCGATACCGATGGCGCCCACAACCAGCGAGACCAACCCGAGCACCAGGAACAGGCCGTTGACATCGCCCTCGACTCCCTTCCTGGCCTTGGACAGGTCCGGTGGCGCCGTCACGGTCAGCGCCTCCTCGTGCCCGGGTGACAGGGCGATCGGGGCCTGCCGGGCGACCTGCCGGGCGGCGCCGAGGGAGGTGTTGACCAGGACCCGGGTCACGTTCCCCAGGCCCATCCGGTCCGCACCCGTCGTCGGGGGCAGGATCACCGAGGCCGACAGCCGCTGCTCGCGCCGGAACCCGCCGAGCACGCCGATCACCGTGTACGACTGTCCCTTGAAGAAGACCGCGGGAGCGTCCCGTACGTCGTCGATGCCCAGCAGCCGGGCGGCCTCGTCGCCGAGGACGGCGACCCGGTCGTGGCGCGCGATGTCGCCGGCGTCGTAGAACCGGCCGGTGGCCATCGCGCCCCGAACCGCCTCCGGCAGCGCCGGGGTGGCCGCGACGACCGCCAGCGTCTGCTCCGTCAGGGCCCCGGGGGCGACCACGTCGTTCGCCCGGACCTGCACGTTCGCGCTGCCCTCGGAGTCGGACAGCGCGGCGGCGGACTCCACTCCCGCGAGCCGCTCGACGGCGTCGACACCGGACCACTCCACCAGCGCGGGATCGGTGGATCCCGGCGCGGGCGCGGGCACGGCGACGGTCACCGAGGTGGCGGTGAGGGCGTCGAAGCGGCCGACGATCTGGTTCGCCGCCGTCGACGCCACGCCGATCGTGATGACCAGCGTGCCGATGCCCAGCACCGTGCCCAGGGTCGTCAAGGCGGAACGCACCGGGCGGGCGAGCACCCCGGCCAGCGACTCCGACCACAGGTCCCGCGGATCCATCCTCGGGCGCTCGTGCCCGTCGGTGCGGCGGGCCCGGCGCGGACGGCGTCGTTCGCCGCGCCGCGGTGCGGACGGTGCCGCCCCTTCCGCCGGGCGTGCGCGACCGGCGCGGCGGGTGCCGGCGGTCATGCGCTCTCCTGACTGAGCCGGCCGTCGCTGATCCGCACCCGCCTGCTCGCGCGGCCGCTGACGGCGTCGTCGTGCGTGATCACGAGCAACGTCATTCCCTGAGCCTGCAGTTCGTCGAAGAGCGCCAGCACGGATTCGGTGTTCTCACTGTCGAGGTTGCCCGTCGGTTCGTCGCACAGCAGCAGCGCCGGCTCGCCCATCAGGGCGCGGGCGATGGCCACCCGCTGCCGTTCGCCGCCGGACAGGCGGCCCGGCAGGAAGCCGAAGCGGTGCCCGAGTCCGACGCGCGTCAGGGCGGCCCGGGCGCGCTCGGCGCGGGTGCGCCGCGGGCGGCCCGGGCGAGGGGTCCGGTAGGCCTCGGCGAGCATGACGTTCTCGTCCACGGTCCGGTACGGCAGCAGGTGGAAGGACTGGAAGACGAACCCGATGCGGCTGCCGCGCAGCGCGGTCCGCTCGGGATCGCCGAGGGTGTTGGTGAGGACGCCGTCGAGCCAGTAGCTGCCCGAAGTGGGCCGGTCCAGCAGACCCAGGGTGTTGAGCAGCGTGGACTTGCCCGAGCCGGAGGGGCCGACGATCGACAGGTGCTCCCCCTTCCTCACCTCCAGGTGCACGTCGCGCAGGGCGTGCACCGGAGGGTCGGTGTCGAACACCCGGCCAAGGCCGCTGAGCCGGATCACGGTGTCCTGCTCCGGCGCCTGCTCAGGGGCCGGGCGGGGCGGTACGGGTCTGCGCCTCACCGTCCGACCACCACCTGGTCGCCCTCGTGCAGCGAACCGCCGTCCGCCCTCACCTCGACCTGCCCGGCGGCGGAGAGCCCCACGGTGACGGACACGTTCACGACCTCGCCGTCGCGCTGCACCCGTACCCGGGCCTTGCCGTCGGCGCTGGTGTGCACCGCCGCGACGGGCACCACGAGGACGGCGCCCTTCGAAGCTCCCACCTCGATGGTCACCTTGGCCGAGCCGCCCGACTGGTTCTTCAGCGGGCCCGGATCGGGCACGGAGATCACCAGCTGCACCGGTGCGGACGGGTCGGCGGACGAATCCGCGTCCGTGTCCGTCTCCGCGTCGGGTTCGGTCCCGCCCTCGCCCTTCCCGTCTCCGCCGGCACCCCCTGTGTCGTCTCCGGCGCCCGTCCGCGTGCCGGTTCCGCCGACCTGCGTCACGACCCCGCGCACACGGGTGCCGTCCGCCGTCTCGATGCGTGCCGGCATGCCCTCGCGCAGCACGGAGCCGTCGACCCCGGGCACCACGGCCCGCACCACCACGTCGGAGCTCGTCACAGTGACGACCTCGCCGTCCGGTGTGTCACCGAGGCGCGCCTTGATCTTGTCGACCCGGACCGGCAGATCGGGCAGGAAGACGACCTCGCCCGCCGGGACCTTGGTGCCGTACGCGGCCGTGAACGCGCTGAGCGCCGCGTTGGCCCGGTCCAGTCGCTGCCGTGCGGCGCGCTGTTCGAGGGCGGACGCCGCGCCGGAGGCCGGCGGGCTCGCCGTGCCGGAGGCCGGCGGGCTCGCCGTGCCGGAACCGCCCTTGCCACCGTCGGCCCCGTCGCCCTGTGCCGCGATCTGCGCCTCGGTGACGGCGGCTTCCAGCTCGCCGAGCTGCTGCTGGTCGGCGACGCCGGGCCGCTGCGGCTGGAACCCCTTGCTCTGGTACCAGCGCGTGACCGCCGACGCGGTGCCCTGCCGGTAGTCCCCGCTGACGGCCCCCGGATCGTGCCCGATCCTGCGCAGCGCGCTCTGCAACTGCCTGACGTCGTCGCCGGAACTGCTCGGGCCGAGGGAACGGTACATCGGGACCGAGCCGCGCAGCACGAACACCGGACGGCCGTTCACCTGCATCAGCACACTGCCCTCGCGCAGCGTTGCACCGGCCTCCGGAAGCCTGGTGACCCGCTGGGTCGCCTCGCCGTCCCCGGAACCGCCCGCGGTCCCGACGGACCCGGACAGCGACACCCCGTGCGGTGCCCCGAACTCCACGCCGCCCTGCGCGATCACGTTCGCGGTCAGTTTCCGGCGCTCCACGGCGACGGTGACCGGACCCGCCTCTGGTGCCCGGCGTGAGGCTGCGGCGTCGGCCGGCGACTGCATCTGCGTACCGGCGACCCAGCCTCCCGCGCCGACGAGCGCCACCACGCCCACGATCATCCCGACCTGCTTGCCGCGCCCCTTCGGGCCGCTCGGCAGACCCCGGCTCATCCGGTCATCCCTGAGAAGGGATGCTTGGCCAGCTTGGAGAAGTACGCGGCCCGG
Source organism: Streptomyces sp. NPDC058864 (assembly GCF_042742985.1). Taxonomy (NCBI): domain Bacteria; kingdom Bacillati; phylum Actinomycetota; class Actinomycetes; order Kitasatosporales; family Streptomycetaceae; genus Streptomyces; species Streptomyces sp. NPDC058864. The sequence continues at coordinate 15,173 of NZ_JBHYMQ010000084.1, forward strand.
AACTGCTTGCCGCACTCCAGGTCCTTCAGCGCGATCCCGATCTCCTGGGCGAGCTTGGCCCGGCCCTCTTCCTTGTCCATGTTCCGGACACCGCGCGACGGGGTCAGAGTCGCGGTCGCGAACTTCACCATGTCCCCGATGGCGGTCGGCTGGGTCGTGGTGACGGCGATGCCCTCGTCACGCAGGCAGGACGCGAACCGCTGCGCCAGGGTGATCAGCTTGGGGTCCCCGTTGAGAGCCTGCTTCGCGGCACGGTCCTGCTCCTGGTGCGCCGCACGCTCGCGGTCGAGCTGGGCCTGGGACTTCTCCGGCCCGTAGCCCTTCTCGATTCCCTCCTTCACACACCCCGGAAGCAGCACCTTCTTCCCACTGGCGAGTTGCTTCGCAGAACCCATCGCCTTGTCGTAGGCCTTGCGCTGCGCGGGGGACAACGCGTCGAGGTAGGCCCGGTCCGGGCTGATGTCCTGAGCCTCGTGGGCCTTGCTGCCGGCAACGGTGGGGTCGTCCGGGTAGACGGCCGGCGCGAAGAAGCCGAAGCCGAACTTCTCCCGGTACTTCTTCGCCAGCGCGTAGTCCTGCCCGTCGACAGGACTGGCGGCGGTCGCCAGGCCCGCCACGCGCGGGGTGTAGGTGAAGCCCTTCTTGCGCATGCATGCGGCAGTGGCGTTCTCCGACACGTAGATCTGCTTGGTCTCCTCGTCGACTCCCTCGGGAATCGCCGCCTCGCCGGCCGCGGGTGCCCCGGACGCCGAGGACGGCGCGCGGTCACCGGGGCCGTCGGGCGCGGCGGAGCCGCCGTCTCCCTGGGAGCATCCGGCGAGCGCGAGCACGCCGGCTGCCGCCGCCACCGGCCAGAAAGTCCGCGCGATGCGTATGTGGGCCATGTCGTTCCATCACTTCGGTCTATGGGATCGCACGAGGCTGTGCACTCCGTCGATGTCCTGAACCCGGTAACCCCTTCCGACGGCATAGCCCACACGATGTGACGTGGGTCACCGCTGCCGACACGAGGCAAGGGGGCGTCCCGGCCGCGCCATGGCGTGGCCCGCGATCGCACGGCCGCCGTCGGCACGACCGGCGCATTGGTCCGCCACGCCAGGCAGACGACGTGGTCGGCCCGAATGTGACCGCTCGACGGCGTGCACCGCGCGCCCCTGCGGCCTCGGAGTCCTTGAGCGCATGTGTGACACGAAGTCCGCCCGCAGGGCCTAATCTGCTCGCCATGTCACAGCCACCACCCGCGCGGCACGCGGATCCTGCCGCCCTGGGCACGGCGCTCCTGGCCGGCGCCATGACGCTGGTCCTGGGCGACGGCCGGTACGACTGGCTCGACGTCGGCATCGGTCTCGCTCTCACGAGCCTGCTGGCGGCCTACTACAGGCCGTCCCAATCCCCACCGCGAACTCGCGTCGACCGCGTGACCCAGGCGATCAGTTTCGGGTTCGTGAGCGGCCTGCCGATCGCCATGGTCGCCTCCGGGCCGTTCCAGTGGTGGCTGGTGGGGACACCGGAAGAATGCCTGCGGGCCGTCTCCGTCGACGATTGCGCCGGCGCGGCCACCGATCCATGGGTGGGGGGAGCGTGGTGTGCAGCCGGCGCTTTCGCCATCGCTCTCCACTACGTACGGGTCATCCCCCGTCACGCGACCGGCACGGCCCCGGGCGTCGAGCCCGAAGGCGGATCGGCCCCTGACGCCTGCCCGGATCCCGAACCCACGTCCTGACGGGTCCGGGATCACCCTGAACGCGCACTGTCCGCGCGCGGCTTCGCTCGCCGGTCGCCAAACGGAGGACGTGTCAATGCACTTCAGGGGGTTGTGCCGGCCCATGCGCTGCGGCCCGGCGCGCCCACGGCGCGCCGGGCCTCGTGCAGCTGTTCAACGAGCGCACCCGACCAGGGTCAGAGTCAGAGCACGGTCCGAGCTGAGCGCCCATGCCGTGCCGGTCCAGACGAACCAGGGGGTCGGGACGAGCTGATCCCCGATCGCGTCCGTGAGGGCATGGCCGGTGATGGCCGCGCAGATGGCCTGCAAAGTCTCGGACCGCAGTCCGAGGTTGAGACCGTTGATCATCGGCCCGTTGCACAGTGACTTCTCCGCGGTCGTGGTGGTGCTTGCGCAGGTGAACGTCACGCCGTGCACGAGCTGCGTCGAGAGGAACTGACCGAGGACCGGCTCGGATCCCGGCGGCCCCGGCGGCCCTGCGGGTCCGGTGTCGCCCTGCGGGCCCTGCGGCCCGGCCGGCCCGGCGGGACCCTGCGGGCCGGGAGGCCCGGGCGGACCGGGGCGCCCAGGACGGCCGGGATGACCGGGGCAGTATCCGGGAAGGGCGGGGACGAAGAAGCACGGGTTGGCAGAACCGTTCCGAGCGCCGGGTTCAACAACGTCAACTCGGCCACCGTCCGCATGGGCCGCACTCGTCACGGCACAGGACATCAAGGCCACGCTCGCGGCCACCGTCCACACCCGCCAACGGCCTTGGCGCCGTATGGGCGCCTGAGCCTCACCTGTTCGGGACAACACGTCACCTCCAGCAAAGGGGCCCCCACCGCGGCAGACGCCGCTCACCAGGAGAGAAGAGCTGTCGGAGACAGCAGCGGACCCACAGCAAGAATCGCCCTGCGTAGCGAGGTGTGCACATTCAGCAGCCGCCCGGGTGACCACTCCGACTGCGGGACGCCCCCAAGTGCCGCAGCCCCGCCGCGTCGAGGGAGTTGCGAGACGGATGTGCCGGGTCAGCCGCTGTGGTCGGCGAGGGTCTTGAGGTCGGTCACGGTGTAGGCGAGGTCGAAGTGGAATCCCTTGCCGATGCGCTGGATGGGCAGGTCGGCGAGTTCCTCACCGTGGGCGGGGAGGAACGAGAGGTCGGCGGTGCCGACCCAGGCGTCGCCGACGGCGGCGTTGCCCAGGACGGCCATGACCAGTTCATGGACGGCCGGATTGTCGTGCTGTCCGGCTGCGGAGACGGTGGCGCCGAACTGTCCGCCCCGGCCGAGGACGGGCGTGCCGGGGCCGCCGACCGCGTAGGCACGGGCCTGATGGACGGCGCCCAGCTTCTTGGGAAAGCCCTGAATCCAGCCGCGGGCCATGGCGGAGTCGTTGTCGACGTAAATGCAGGGGCACCACGACACCGGGGCGCCGTCGTAGTGGGCGTCCAGGGTGATCAGGAACTCGCGGTACTGCGAGCGCGCGGGGTCCAGAGGCGTAAGAGCGCCCGGACGTGGACACAACGCCTGCGTAGCGCCGGCGCGCCCTGCCGCGCCACGCCCGCGGCAGACGAGGGTGAGGGAGCGAACTAGCACAAAGCATTGCCAAATGCAAGAATTTGCGTCAAAGGAAAGGTTGTGCCTACCAAGGAAGTCGCGGACGGAGGTTGTCACGAGTCCCGCTCTCCGCTGGGAGGTGTACCGCGTGCATCCGGTTCGACCGAGCAGGAGCTTCGTCTTCCTGCTTCTCAGCGTGGTGCTGATCTCGCTCCTGCGACTGGCCCTGGCGGCCGCCGACGTGCACGTCATGGGCATAGCGGAGTACGCGGTCCTGATCCCGGTCGTGGCCAGCGCTCTGCTGCCGGTACGGCAGACCATGATCGTCGGACTGTTCAATCTGGCCGCCGCCGTGGCGCTCTACGGGGTCCTCCTCCGGGACATGGGACCCGCCAACCAGATCACGATCATCACGGCACTGGCCGTGGCCCTGGTCATCAGCGTGGCCGTCTGCCGGATCCGCGTCGCCGGCGAGATGCGCTTCCGGCGGCTCATGATCGCCCGCGAGCGGCTCGCACTGCTCAGTGAGGCCAGCAGCCGCGTCGGAAGCACCCTCGACGCGACTCGAACCGCCGAGGAACTGGCCGAGGTCGCCGTGCACCGCTTCGCCGACCACGCCATCGTGGACCTCTTCGACAGCGTCCTTCAGGGCGGTGAACCGGAACTGCGGCCCGGGGCGGGCGACCTCACCCTGCGCCGTACCGCCGAAGCGGGATCGTGCGCATCCCGGGGCGGCGCGAAGCCGGGCGACTCCGTCACCTACCGGCAGGGGGCGGAACCCACCCTCGGGCTGTTCACGGGCGAACCCGGGATGCTCGAGATCACCGAGCCCGCCGCGTCCCCGCCCGCCGATTCCGGCGACGCCGGGACGAGCGGGGCGCACTCCGCGCTGGCGATCCCGCTTCGCGCACGGGGAGTGACGCTGGGCGCCGCACTCTTCACACGTTTCCCGGGCCGGGATCCCTTCGACGCCGACGACCTGCTCCTGGCGCAGGAGGTCGGGAACCGGGCCGCGGTGTGCGTGGACAACGCCCGCCACTACACCCGTGAGCACAACACGTCACTGGCGCTGCAGCGGAGCCTCCTGCCACCGACCGCGGCGCGGCAGCCGGCGGTGGATGCGGCGACGCGCTATCTCCCCGCCGGCCCGTACGCGGGAGTGGGCGGCGACTGGTACGACGTCATCCCGCTCTCGGGGGCCCGGGTCGCCCTCGTGGTGGGCGACGTGGTCGGCCACGGCGTTCACGCCTCGGCGACCATGGGCCGGCTGCGCGCCGCCGTACGAACGCTCGCCGACATCGACCTGCCGCCCGACGAACTGCTCACCCACCTCGACGACGTCGTCACCCGGCACCGGGACTTCGGCGACATCAAGGATGCGTGCCGTGACGTCGGACCTGCCGTCGGTGAGATCGTGGCGACCTGCCTGTACATGATCTACGACCCGGTCACGCGCCTCTGCACGGCGGCCCGGGCCGGCCACCCGCCGCCCGCGGTCATACGCCCCGGTTCGGACGTCGAATACCTCGACATTCCCGCCGGCCCTCCCCTGGGCGTGGGCGGGCTCCCCTTCGAGGCGACCGAACTGGAACTGCCGGAAGGCACCCGCCTCGCCCTGTACACCGACGGGCTCATCGAATCCCCCGGACACAGCCTCGACGAGGGGCTCAAGCATCTCCAGAAGGCGCTGTCCGAGCCGATTCCCGCGCTGGAGGACATGTGCGACCACGTCCTGCGCACGGTGGTCGGCCAAGGCTCCCGGGACGACGTCGCCCTCGTCATCGCCCGTACGCAGCAGCTCGACGGCACCCATGCCGCCGCGTGGAACCTCACGGTGGACCTCGCCGAGGTCGCCCGGGCACGCGGCCTCGCCTCCTCCCGTCTTGAGGGCTGGGACCTGGCAGAGCTGGCGTTCACCACGGAGCTGGTCATCAGCGAGCTGGTCACCAACGCCATCCGTTACGGCGCGGGCCCGGTGCAGCTGCGGCTCATCCGTGAGGACACCTTGATCTGCGAGGTGTCCGACGCCAGTAACACCGCTCCCCACCTGCGGCGCGCCCGGATGCTCGACGAGGGCGGCCGCGGGCTGTTCATCGTGGCGCAGCTCGCCGAGCGCTGGGGCACCAGGCAACGGCCTGACGGCAAGACGATCTGGGCCGAGATCGCCCTCCCTGGCGTCGGGCCCCCGCGGCTGCCGTGACGGCTCCGGTGTCGCGGTACCTCGCCGCCTGGGTGATCCGGACCCTCGGAGCGGACGCGGCGTCCTCGTATTTACGTGCGCGGCTCGCTCGACCTCCGTGGCGGGGGGCAATGGAGGTGTCGGCGGTACTGCCATGCGGTTTTACCTGCGGTGACGGCTCCGGGACTCGAAGTCGAGTCGCGCATATGATCACAATCCGGTCATACTTACACGTAAATCCCCAGTCGGGTCACCATTGCCCGACCCGACCGAGGCACGGTCATTCGCATGAACGCCAAGACCAAGTACACGCTTGCCGCCGCGGCCGTCGGCTGGTCGTTCCTCGCGACCCAGTGGTCCGGCAAGGGATGCGATTTCGTCCCGCAGTCCTACGCTCTCGTGCTCTCCCATGGCATGCCCGCCAGCGGTGAGGGATGCAAGGCCGAGTCGAACGGACCGCAGTACACCGACCAGTACGACCGGTGACGCACGGGTGAGCTTCGGCCCGACAAAGCCGCCGGCCGCCGAGGACCGCCCGCGTGGGCCGCTCCCTCCCGCGGAAGCCGGTCGCCGGCCCCGCCGCGTCCGCTGACGCAGGACCCGGTTTTCCCGACGTCAACCACGCTCAGCTCGGCCGGACCTCACGCATCGCCAGGTCCTACGGGGTGAGCGCGACGTAGACCGAACCCTCGGTGGCAGCCCACGAAAAGCCCTGGTGCACCGTGCGGGCGCCGTCGGTCAGAAGGCGTGCGGCCATGGCGGTGACGGACTCTGCCAGGCCGCCCGTCTCGTCCGGCGCCCGCTCGCGGGCGCGGTCGGCACACGTGTAGAGGGTCTGGACTGCCGCCTCGACGTCGTGCACCTGCTGGCCCGCATAGGCGACGGGCTTGATCTCCCAGCGCATCTGCATGTCATCGCCCCTCGTGGAGGGCAGCGGTTACAGAAACAGGATGCCGCTGCGAGGTCCGGGGCGCATGCCGGTGGGACCCGTGGATCTCCCTGCACGTGCACCGGCCTCTGGCCGAAGAACCCGCGCCGGTGGTTGCGGCGGGGTCGCTCAGGGCTGAGGGCTTTCGGAGCAGGTCGGAGGCGGTCCCGGAACCGGGCCGTCGACGGCAGGGGCCTCCTCCCCGGCGCGTTCCTCAGCCCGCGTCCCGGCGTTCCGGCGGCCCGCGGGGGCTCCGGGTGCGTCAGCGGGTGAACCGGCACCGTGCCGCCTTGCCTCGGCGCGGCTGCCCCGCGGCAAGTCCGGGCTGCCTCGCGCACCCGACTCGGTCGGGCACAGGATGTCGGGTCCGGCGCGGTGGGCGCCGCCTAGCGTGGTGGTCGTCAAGAGGGAGGAACCCGGGAATGCTGGAGCGGCTGAACCAGGCCATGGAGCGCATCGAGCGCCGTCTCGACCAGGACGTCGAGGTGGAGGAGCTGGCACGCGTCGCGGCCACCTCGGAGTACCACCTGCGCCGGATGTTCTCCGCGCTCGCGGGCATGCCGCTGTCGGAGTACATCCGGCGCCGCCGGCTCACCCTTGCCGGCGCCGAGGTACTCGCCGGGCGCGAGACGCTGCTGGCGATCGCCGTGCGCTACGGCTACGGCTCCGGCGAGGCGTTCGCACGGGCGTTCCGTGCCATGCACGGCGTCGGACCGGGCGAGGCCCGGCGTACCGGAGCCGTGCTCAGCTCCCAGTCCCGGATGGCCTTCCGTCTCACCGTCGAAGGGAGCAGCAGCATGCGATACCGCGTTGTGGACAAGGCGGACTTCGCCGTCGTCGGACTCAGGACCCGGGTGCCGCTGGTGCACTCGGGGCCGAACCAGGCGATCATCGACTTCGTCCGCGGGATCGACCCGCAGGTCCTGGAGCGCCTGGAGAAGTTGTCGGACCAGGAGCCGCACGGCATCGTCGCGGTCTGCGACGACCTCGACCCCAGCCGCGCCGAGGGCACCGAACTCGACTACCACCACGGCGTGATCACCTCCATGACCGCTCCCGAGGGCACGACGACGTTGGCCGTGCCGGCCGGCACCTGGGCGGTCTTCACCGCCTCCGGGCCCGTGCCGCAGGCCATCCAGGAACTGTGGCGGGACGTCTTCACCGAGTGGTTCCCGTCCAACCCGTACCGCAGCCGCACCGGCCCCGAGATCCTGCGCACCCGGCTGTCGCCGGAGAAGACCGAGGCCGACGCCGAACTGTGGCTCCCGGTGGAACCCGAGCACGCCTGACACCGCACGCGTGGTGCGCGGCCGGCCGCGCACTACGATCGGGCCATGTCGATCCGGAAGCAGACCGCACCCCCGAGACCGCTCACGGTCGGCGACGTGGTGGCCGCTCATTCGGGCGAGCTCGGGGAGTGGACGGTCGCGCAGATAGTCCGGCTCGACGCCGATTCACAGACGGCGGCCGTGCTGGAGTTGGACTGGTCCGGCCCCGAGCCGTCCGCCGTGGCCGACCTCGGCGAGGTCGCCCCGCTCCGGCTCACCCACCATTCCTGGAACGGCGGACTCTCCTTCTGCAACCATGAATGGGTCCTGCCCCGGAGCCACAAGGTCGTCGGTGCAATGCCCCTCCTCGACGACGAGCCGGCGAACTGCTGGAGTTCCGGATGGCACCTTGGCGACCAGCTCGCCCGGCAGCGGCGGTGGGACAGCGGCCTCCTGGAGGATCCGGTCGCGGACTGGAAGGCGGAGCACACCGGAGACACGGTCAATGAACTCCTCGGCCGGCCGGCAGCACCGACGCCGGAGATCACGCAACTGACCATCAGGGACATCGACTCCCTCGACTGCGCTCGGCTCGTCCAGCGCTTCCCCGGTCTCGTGCGGCTCCATCTGCACGGACGCCTTGGCCACCTCTCGGGCGCGGGCGAGCTGAACCGGCTGGGCTCGCTCCGGGGGATCAGGATCGCCGACCTGTTCGGAATGACGGGAGAGGACCGTCTCCGGCCGCGGCACGTGCCGGAGCTGGAATCTCTGGACCTCTACAGCGTCCCCGCCGCGTACGCCACGGCCATGCGCAGCACCTGGCGACCCGAGATCCCAGCCGGCACCTATGTGTCCATCCTCCGGGCCCGCAAGCCCGAATGGGTCGCGGAGAACCGGAGCAACCCCTTGCGCGACTGGGACGGCCGCGAACACATCGGCTCCGCGATCTACAAGAGGGCCATCGCCCGGTACAAGTCGACACGGGAGGCGATCCTTCAGGTGCTCGCCGAGGAACCCGCGGACGCCCACGCCCTGTCGGCGCGCATGGAAGCGATTGGCCGGGCGTACGGTGAGGCGTTCAACACGCCCGACCTCCGGCCGGGCTTCATCGAGACGGTCGAACGCGAAGAGCTCTTCGGCGCCCTCGACCACGTCATGAACGAGGCCGAAGCGCTCCGAGGCCGCGTCCTCAAGGACGCCCGGGACAGCCTCGTCTCCGGCCTCGAGTCCGTCCGGGACTGGTAACGAGGCACCGTGAAGGCCCCAGCCGAGCCGGTCGGCCAGGGGTGTTGCGGAGTTTCCTCAATCTTTGCCCGCATCGCCCGGGGTGAGCCGCAATGCCCCTTGCGGGCGCACGCCACGGCTTGTCAAGATCACTGCCATGACCTCCCCGAGAGCCGCCCGGCGCGCCGCCGGTACGCAGAACTTGACCGATGTACTCCTGGCCCTGTCCTTCATCAGGCGTCGCTCTCCAGAACAGGACGCCGCCGATCTGCTCCGGGGGCAGGTCTTCGAGGTTGCCGCGCTCAGCAAGACCATCGGCCGGACAGTCATGTTGAAGGTCGGCAAGGGCAAGCAGATACAGCACCTCAAGATCGGCTCCCTGTTCGTCGCCCAGGGGGCATTGATGTGGCGCGAGCGCCGCACCGGCCAGGAGACGGTACTCAGCGGTCCGTTCACGCTCACACAGCTCGACAAGAAGGTCCCGCTGAACGGCAGGATGGCGTTCTACGAGCTGACCACGGCTGATGGGAGCCATGAGATCGCTCTGCCCAAGAAGGACGCCCCCCTGGTCATGATCGCGACAGGCCGGGATGCGCTGGAGCCGCAGGCCCCCAGGTAACTCCTGCGCAGACGCCCACCGAGGCCAAGCGGTCACAGCGCCGAACTGTATGGTGCGAGGTGACCCGGGACAGGTCGTTCCGCAGGCCGTGTTCCGAAGTGTTCGCCCGCTCACTGCACGTAGGACCTTCATGCCCGACCGCGGTTCGAGCCGCCGTACGACTGACGCGCTCACGTACGGGGGCGTCGGCGCGACACGTCCCGCGGAGGAACAGTGGTCGGCGGAGGGCGCGGGCTTGCGCGCCTTCTCCCGCACCACCGTCATCGGACGCGGGGACGCGGACTGGCGCGCCGCGGCTGACGCCGTCCTGCGCTGGGGGGTCAAGCGGCGAAGCGGCTTCACCGTCACCGGCTGCGGCAGTGCGGGTGACCGGGTCACGGCGGGAGCCGAGTACCGGATCACCGCGGGGTTCGGCCCATTCGTCGTCCGGGAGCCGGTGCGGGTGGTGGCCGTGGTCGACACGCCCGACCGCTGCGGCTTCGCCTATGGGACTCTGCCCGGGCATCCCGTCTGCGGCGAGGAGGCCTTCGTCGTCCACCGCTCCCCCGACGGGACGGTCGCCCTGACGATCCGCTCCCTGACGCGTGCCGCTCCACACGGTCCGTGGCGGCTGCTGTTCCCGGTACTGCTCGTGGCACAGCGATTCTTCCGGCGCCGTTATCGACGTGCCCTGATCGGCGTGGGCGTCGAGGCGGAGCCGCCCTCCCGGCGACAGCGGTACTGAGGGCGCCCGGACGACCGGCCCCAGCGGAGGCCACGGTTCGGGTGTCGACGATTCCGCAGGCGCGGCCGGTGGTTCGACTGCCTCGGTGATGCGGCGGCAGGCGGTGCTCGTGCCGACCCCGAACACGGCCGCGACCTGGCTAGTGTCGCCTGCGTGGGACTTTGGCTGCTCAACAACCTGGACACGGCCAGCCTCGCGATCCTCATCGTCGGCGGCGTTGTCGTGTTGTCGCTCGTCGCCTGCTTGGTGGCGCGCCGTGCCTTTCCCGATTTGAGAAATGGCGTGACCAACGATGTGTCGCGCACGGTGCTCGAACTGTTCGGCGCCATCTACGGAATCGTCCTTGCTTTTGTCATCGTGACCTTGTGGACCGATCTTGAGCAAGTTCAAGCAGTGGTGACTTCGGAGGCCACGGATCTCGCTGTTATTTCGCGAAATGCACATGGGTTTCCGGACGACGTCCAGCAGAAATTGGACCGTGCGATCGGGGACTACGTTCACGCGGTCGTGGAGGACGCCTGGCCGCTGATGCGCGACGGAAAGAACAGCCTCAGTGCGACATCGGGAAAGCTCGAGGCATTGTATGCGGTCCTTCAGGATTACGATCCCAAAAGTGATTCCGAGCAGGCCTTTTACAACGCGTCGGTGGAGCGGCTGAACGATGTGACCGCACAGCGCAGAACCCGCATCCTGGCCGCGACGCAACATCTGCCCCCGCTCCTGGAGGTTCTCACCTACGGGGGAGCGCTGGTCGTGATGCTGATCACCTTGCTCTACGGGGTGGAGAACCTCAAGGTGGAGCTGCTTTTCGTGGGATCGATCGCGTTGCTGGTGGGCCTGAGCCTCACCCTCGTCCTCGTCCTCGAACACCCCTTCGCCGGCGATGTGAGTGCGAGTCCGCATCCGTTCATGGAAGGCCAGCTGAGCAAGTACTGGGGCAAGTGACGGGGCGAGGTCCGGCGAGAGACCGACTGGTGCGGGTAATGCGCAGTCCGCGGTTCGCATGACTGCGGATGTCCCGCAGTCTTGCCCGGGAGGCCGTCGGCGGTCCCGGCGGAAATTCTACGGTGGATGCGGAGAACGGCTCCCGGACAACGCGGGCCCGGACATGTGCCAGGAGGACCCGGGAACCAGATGGCTTCAGTCCCGTTCAGGAGAACATCGTGATCGATTCATTCTGCACAGACGCCCAGCCGCCCGCCGACCGGGCCGAGTACTGGCGGGACGCCGTCCGCAGGGCGTTCACCCGGCTGGAGATCCGCACCCGGGGGCCGGGCGAACTCCACGGGGCGATACGCCGGACATGCGTCGCCGGCGTCCAGGCCGGCTTCCTCGAGGCGAGCCCGCAGCAGATGGCACGCACCGCGCCCCTCATCGCCGCCGACGGCGACGGCTCGCTCATCGTCAGCCTGCAGCACACCGGCGGCAGCGTCGCCGTCCAGGACGGCCGCGAAACGCCGGTCGCCGCCGGCGAACTCGTCATCCTCGACAGCCGAAGGCCCTACGCACTGAACTTCACCGGCCAGGTCCGGCAGCACCTGGCCACGGTCCCACGGCAGATGCTGGACGTCCCCGACTCGCTCCTGCACCTGGCCACCGGCCGGACCTACTCCCCCGGCCACGGCATCGGCGGGATCCTCGCGTCGTATGTGAACAGTCTCGTCACGGTGACGGAGCAGTGCGTCTGCGCGAAGGACGCGAAAGGGTTCCTGCGCCAGGGCATCGTCGACGTGCTGACCGCCCTGGTCACCCTCGAGGGGACCACCGGGGAGCAGGCCGCCGTGGAGCGGGCCCTGCTGCAGCACGTCCGCGCCCACATCCGCGCCCACCTGGACGATCCCTCGCTCACCCCGGCGTCGGTCGCGGCCGCCCACCACATCTCCGTCCGCTACCTGTACCAGCTCTTCCAGGACGAGCCCATGACCATCGGCCGGTGGATCCAGCGCCTCAGGCTGGAGGCCTGCCGCAGGGACCTCGCACGACCAGAGCTCGCGGGCCAGACCGTGGCGGCGATCGCCCACCGGTGGGGCTTCGCCAGCCACGCCCACTTCAGCCGGACCTTCCGGACCGTCTACGGCCTCTCCCCCGCCGAGTGGCGGCAGGCCGGCGTCCTGCAGGCTGCACCCCTGCAGGCCACCGACCTCCTCCACCGGCACCCCTGACGGGTGGGAGAGCCGCCACCGGCGGCACACGCCGGTTCTCCTGGCGGTGCGGCTCCTCCCGGTACCGGGCGATGAGCAGCAGTGCGCAGTCCGTGCCGACGCCGAGGACGAGCACCATCAGGATGTCCGAGCCCTGCGGGTCGACGGAGAGGCCCGCGTACTGGCCGAGCAGATAGATGCCGGCCCGACCGCCACGATGAGCGCGGTGGCGATGTGCAGTGTGGAGTCGAGGCCGTCGAAGACCGCGACCTGGTCGGTGAGCGACCCGGCCGGGCCCCCGACGGCGACGTTCGGACCCGGCGGGGCGCCGGCGACCTCGCGCCGCTCGCCGACCGCCACATCCCGAACGCGCCTGCCGCGGTGACCTGGACCGTCAGCCCGCGCACCCGCGGCCGCAAGGGGCCGGCGCGTCGGGCGCCCCCGCGCCCGGCGGCGACGTGACGTACGGCGTCCGGGCAGCCGTTCCCGACCGCGCGGGCCCGGCCGCCGCCTCCACCGCCCTCAACAGCCGCCCGGCCGCCCCCTGTCGCTAACCTGACCGGGTGACGACCGACCTGACTCTCCTGTCCCGCGTGGCCTACCGCGGCCGGGAGATCACCGCGCCCCGGCTGCGCGGACTGCTCGCGCTGCTCGCGGGCGAGCTGCGCGCCGGCTGCAGCACCGCGCGGCTGATGGACGGGCTGTGGCAGGACGAACTGCCCGCCAACCCGGCCAACGCGCTGCGGATCCTGGTCTCCCGGGCCCGCTCCCAGCTCGGGGCGGACGTCGTCGTCAGCACCCCGACCGGCTACCGGCTGGCTCTGGGCGAGGAGCAGGTCGACAGTTCTGCGGTGGTGCGGTGCGCCGAGGCGACCGCCCGGCACGCCCGGGCCGGGGACCACGCCGCCGCCCTGGCGAGCGCGCAGGAGGGCCTCGCCTTCTGGGACACCGCCCCGGACGCCGGCGCCGCGAACGGCGACCCCGTCGCGGAGCTGCGGGCCGCGCGCGCACCGCTCCACGCCTCCCTCGTACGCTCCCGCGCGCTCGCGCTCGGCCGGCTGGGACGACGGGCCGAGGCCGTGACGCCGCTGACCGAGATCTTCGCCGGGACCCCGCGGGACGAGGAGGTGCTGGCCGAGCTGCTGCGCGCCGAGGCGGCGACGGCCGGACCGTCGGCGGCCGTCGCCCGCTACGACGCGTACCGGCGCGAGCTGCGTGAGGGCCTCGGCACCGACCCGGGCGCCGCCCTCAGGGCCGTGCACCGGGAGCTGCTGCAGGCCGACGCCCCCGTGGTCCGGTACGGGGTGCCGCACGACCCGAACCCGCTGCTGGGACGGGACGCGGACCTCGCGGCGGTGGCCGGGCTGCTGCACTCCTCACGGCTCGCCTCGATAGTCGGCCCGGGCGGCCTCGGCAAGACACGGCTCGCGCACGCCGTCAGCCGCCAGGCGCAGCAGCGGGTGGTGCACTTCGTCTCGCTCGCCGGAGTCGGCACCGACGACGACGTGGCCGGCGAGGTCGCGTCGGCGCTCGGCGGCGGGAAGGCACCACGCGGTGGCACCGGGGCGTACGGCGGCGGAGCGGACGTGGCCGCCGGAATCGCCGCCGCCCTCGGCACCGACCCCGCGCTGCTGGTGCTGGACAACTGCGAGCAGGTCGTCCGGGGCGCCGCGGACCTGGTGCGGGACCTGATCGCACTGTCCAAGGACCTTCGGGTGCTGGTCACCAGCAGGGCGCCGCTGGGTCTGAGCTCGGAAGCGGTGTACCAGCTGCCGCAGTTGAGCCTGGCCACCTCGATCGAGCTCTTCGAGCAGCGGGCCCGGGCCGCCCGCCACAACGTCGAACTGCCGCCCGCCGCGGTGGCGGAGCTGTGCCGGCACCTGGACGGGCTGCCGCTCGCCGTCGAACTGGCGGCGGCACGGGTCCGCGTGCTGTCCGTTCCCGAGATCGCCCGCCGCCTCGGCGACCGGTTCACGCTGCTGCGCGGCGGGACCCGTGACGCACCCGAGCGGCACCGCACCCTGCTCGCGGTCGTGGAGTGGAGCTGGAACCTGCTGGAGGACGACGCACGGGCGGCGCTGCGGGCGCTGTCGCTCTTCCCCGGCGGCTTCACCGAAGAAGCGGCGGAACAACTGCTGGGCGACGGCGGTGACGCACCGTACCTGCTGGAGCAGTTGGTCGACCAGTCGCTGCTGAAGGCATCGGACACCGCCGCCGGGATCCGCTTCCACATGCTGGAGACCGTGCGGGAGTTCAGCGCCGCCCGGCGGGCGGCGGCCGGGGAGGACGAGACGGTCACCGACCGGTTCCTCGGCTGGGCACGGCACTTCGGACTCGCCAACCACGACGTGCTGTTCGGCGCCGAGCCGCTGCGGCACTGGGCGCGGCTGCGCGCGGAGCAGGACAACCTCGTGCTCGCACTCCGGCTCGCCCTCGCCCGCGAGGACCATGCCACCACCGCCGCGGCCGGCGCGGTCCTGGCCTGCGTCTGGCTCACCGATTCGGCGAGCTTCCACCGCGCCCTGACCCTGGCCGCCGACACCGCGGCCCCGATGTCGCACTACCAGCCCGACACACTCCACACCGAGGTCACCCGCACCCTCTGTGCCGTCTCGACCGCCGCGCCCTTCATCGGCTACGGGCCCATCCGGCCACGCCACCTCGTCACCCTGCGCCGTCTGCCGGCCGCGAAGCCGGACACGCTGCTCCGCGCTCTCGCCCTCGTGCTCCGCGCCCTTCCCGACATGCGCCCGCCCGGCTACGAGGCGCTGCGGGAGCTGTGCGCGAGCGACGCGCCCTTGCTGGCGGGCATCGCCGAATGCGTGGCCAGCTATCTCTGGGAGTACGAACACGAGCCGGAGCGGGCACTGTCGTCAGCCCACCGGATGCTCGACATGGTCGACGCCGTACCCAATCCGTCGCTCAGGCTCCTCGGTCATTCCCGCTGCAGCGAACTGTGCGCCGACGCCGGTCTCGGCGAAGAGGCGTACCGGCATCTGCTGGCGGCCCTGGACGCCCTGACGCACCTGAGCGACCAGTCACCCACGACGGGCCTGCGCCGGGGCCTCGTCCTGGCCTGCCTGCAGCGCGGTGAACCGGACGAGGCCGAGGAATGGCTGCGGCGGGTGGAGCGGAGCCAGTCCGGTGAGCAGACCTCCGCCCCCACACCCGACCTGGCGGCCTCCGCCGAGATCGCGCTGGCCCGCGGACTGACCGAACTGGGCCTCAAGCGCTGGCGGATGGCGGCCGAACAGCTGCGCAAGGGCGATGCGTCACCGGCCGACCCCTCGATGGACGCCTGGGCCCGGGCGATCGACGCCCACGCGGTGGCCGCGCACGCGTACGCCGGGCGGTTGGAGCCCGTCGCCGGCCTCGTGGCCGAACTGGAGGGCCGGCTGCGCATGTTGCTCACCGACGAGACCCGCCCGGCCGGAGAGGTCGTGACGTACGGCACCGACGTGCTGGCCCTCGGCCTCGCCCGGCGCGCCGCGGGTGACCCGTCGGCGGTACGGCTGATGGCGCTGGCGGAACGACTCCACGTGTCACAGGTGTTCCAGCCCACCATGTCGCTCGGCCGCGCCCGGCGCGCCGCCGGGGAGACGGACGGGGCGGCGTACGCCGACGCGGTGTCGGAGTACGCCGCCCTGGAGCGGGACGGGCTGCGGGAGGCAGCCCGCGCGCTCATTTCGGATCGCGGTTGAACTGCGCCGTCGACCACAGGTAGCCGACCACGGTCAGGCCGGCGCACCAGGCGATCGTGATCCACCCGTAGTTGCCGATCCCGGTGCCGAGCAGCAGGCCGCGCAGGGTCTCGATGGCCGGCGTGAACGGCTGGTACTCGGCGATGGGCCGGAACCAGCCCGGCATCGTGTCGGCCGGGATGAAGGCGCTCGAGATGAGCGGGAGCAGGATCAGCGGCTGAGCGCTGTTCGCGGCCGCCTCCGCGTTCGGACTGGCCATGCCGATGCCGACCGCGATCCAGGTGAACGCGAGGGAGAACATCACCAGCAGCCCGAACGCCGCCAGCCACTCCAGGGGCGTGGCGTCCGTCGACCGGAAGCCGATGGCGACGGCGACGGCGCCGACGAGGACGACGCTGGCGACGCACTGCAGCACGCTGCCGACGACGTGCCCGATGATCACCGAGCCACGGTGGATCGCCATCGTGCGGAAACGGGCGATGAGGCCTTCGCTCATGTCCATCGAGATGTACACCGCGGCCCCGATCACGGTGCTGCCGATCGTCATCATCAGGATGCCCGGCACGATGTAGGCGATGTACTCGGAGCGGTCGGCGCCGCCACCGCCGATGCCCGCGCTCATGACGTCGCCGAAGATGTAGACGAACAGCAGCAGGAGCATGATCGGCGCGAGCAGCAGGTTCAGGGTCGCGGACGGGTAGCGGCGCGCGTGCAGCAGATTGCGGCGCAGCATCGTGCTCGAGTCGCGGACCGCCAGGGACAGGGCGCTCATCGGACGTTCTCCTTGGACTGGTTGGGGACGGCCGCCGGGCCGGTGAGGGCGAAGAACACGTCGTCCAGGTCGGGGGTGTGCACGGTCAGCTCGTCCGCCTCGATGCCGGCCGTGTCCAGCCAGTCGAGGATGGAGCGCAGCTCGCGCTGGCTGCCGCCGCTGGGGATCTGCAGGGTCAGCGCCTCGTCGTCCCGGGTCACCTCGCGCAGTTCGGCGGCGGCGTGCCGGTAGGCGGCGGGGTCGGTGAAGCGGAGCCGCACGTGTCCGCCCGGGATGAGCCGCTTCAGTTCCTCCGCGGTGCCCTCGGCGGCGATGGTGCCGTTGTCGAGGACGGCGATGCGGTCGGCGAGTTCGTCGGC
>NZ_JBHYMQ010000085.1:0-32275 GCF_042742985.1 Streptomyces sp. NPDC058864
CCTGCGCGGAAAGGGCGACGGCTGCGGCGGCGGTCGCGGTGAGCACGGTGACACGTGTGCGACTGGCCTGCTTGGGACGACGGTGGGACGCCACTGGCACGAGCTCCTTATCCCTCCACCGCCATCCGGAATGGACGGCCGACCGGGCGGAAGGTTCGGGGAATTACCTTAATCATCAAATCGCGATCCAATCAAACCCCTGAAGGGAAAAGGCTGTTCAGTCAAACTTCCAAACGGTGTGGCGTAGGTCACACTCCGAAAAGTTGCCTCAATTCCCGGCGAATTTCAGCCGAATCGATGCGGCCCGCGACTAAGATTCACCAATACCTCGGAATTCCTTTCCCGCATTCGCCCGGCGTTGAATGGTGCGGCCTTTCCGGCGGACGGGTTCGGGGCGATGGGAACCGGGGTCCGCGGGAGCGTGACGGCGTCCCCGATCCGGGGGCACCCGGGCGGCGGGGAGGCCACCCGGGTGCGGTCGGGGTCAGTCGCGCGAGAAGAGCCCGATGCCTTCGGGAACCGGGCGCTCGGCCCCACCGGTGGGGTGGTTCCGGACGACCGGCACGCCGGACACGGGGTCACGGGTCACGAGGGTCGAGGAGCCGCCGCCGTCCAGGTTGACACCGTCCTCGGCGCCCACGGCCTGGAAGACGCCCGCGAGTTCGGCGACCGTCAGACCGGCGCCCGCCTCGGCGCTGCCGTCCAGCACCAGGAGGTGAAGCAGCCGGCCGTTGTCGCCGATCGCGGCTCCGGTCCTGGTCGCCACGGCCTTGTTGTCCAGGCCGGCCAGGGGTGTGCCGTCACGCAGGACGGGATAGCCGCCGACCGCGAACCTCAGGCGCTTGCCACTGGTGCTCCGCAGCTTGTCGGAGACGTGGACGCGCTCGCCCGTCCGGAGCGTGCGGAGCTCCGCCGCGCCGGCCTCACGGCCGACCAGGACCACCGTGCCGGGCTCGATGGCGCCGGCGCCGATCGTGTCGGACTCCGAGACCACCCGGCCGTCCCGCACGGTCACCTCGTAGGTGTCCGTGGAGCACGCCGCGGCGCGCAGGGTGTCGGTGCCGCACACGGCGCGCTGCCGCGAAACGTCTCCCCAGTGCGAGTCGAAGGCACCGATCCCGCCCTCCGCGATGGCGTACTGGTTCAGCCCCTCGAGGTCGAACCGCTTGCCCTTCTGGGCCCGGACCGTGCCGTCGAGGGTGAGTTCGTCCAGCCGCACCTTGTGGTCGTAGCCGACGCCGATGACGTCACGCGTCGACGTGCCGGGCGGCAGGCCCGGGCCGAATCGCTGGCCGTTCGGCACGGCCGCCTTGAGCGCCACGCCGTCGGAGATCGCCGGTCCGACCGCGGAGCCGGTCGCCTGGACGCCGGGGTGCTGCGTCTCGTCGATGTTGAAGAAGTCGGCGTTCACCCCGGCCACCGCGCCCTGAGCCGCGGCGAGCTGCGAGAGCTTGGCGCGGGCGGCGACCTTCCCCGGCGAGAGCAGCCCCACCGAGACGTGCCGGTCGCGCAGGTCGGCGGTGACCACATGACCGGTGACCGTGCCGTGCGACGCGGTCACCGAGAAGGACCGGTAGGTGATGCCGGGCGCGACCGTCACGCCGTCCGCCACCCGCACCCGCCCGACGGCGTCGGCCTGGCCGGCCCCCGTGCCGAGCATCATCGTCGCCGTCGTGATCACCGTCGCCGCGGACACTGCTGCCACGCGGACCCGACTCATCGGTCTCGTCATCTGATGTCCTGTCATTTTTGCGTGCGTGCCGCACGAATACTGGCCGGAGTCATCAGAAGGGGCCCGAGGAAAGGGCCGGTAGCAGGTTCCTGACAGGACGACGAATCCTGGCGGACCAGGGACATCGCCGGCGGGCCGCCTTTCCCGGCCCATCGTCGGCCCGTACGGCCGGACTTACCACTGCCGGGGGCGTATGAGGTCACACGTACGCGTGCCGCCCGCGACCGGACCGCCGACCGCCCCGGCCGCCTACGTGAGCGCCGACCCCGCCTTCCACTGCGTCCAGGACATGTTCCAGCCATTGAGGCCGTTGTCGGGAGCGATCGTGTGGTCACGGGAGTGCTTGACGACGACCACGTCACCGATGAGGGAGTTGGCGTAGAACCACGCCGCGTCCTGCCCGGAGTCGCCTCCGCCCCGGACGTCGTTGAGCCCCACGCAGCCGTGGCTCACGTTGGAGTTCCCGAAGACCGAGTCCGGCGCCCAGTAGTTGCCGTGAATGAAGGTGCCGGAGGTGGACAGGCGCATCGCGTGCGGGACGTCGGGGATGTCGTACTCCCCCGCGTAGCCGACCGTGGCGCCGTCCATACGGGTGCTGATGAGCTTCTGGGAGATCACCATCTGCCCGTTGTACGTGGTGCTGCCCGGCGCGCCGGAGGTGATCCGGATCGTGCGAATGGTGTCGCCGTCGCGTTCGACGCGCATGGTGTGCGTGCCGGCGTCGACGGTGGAGACCTGGCGGCGGCCGACGGTGAAGCGGACGGTCTTGTCCTGCGTTCCGTAGGCGTTCGCGGCGCCCTTCACTCCGTCCAGGCGCAGGCTCAGGGTCACCTGGGTGTGCGCCTTCCAGTACGTCTCCGGGCGCAGGTCCAGGCGCTGGTCCCCGAACCAGTGGCCGACGACCTCCTGGCCGCCGTCACTGGTGACGCGTATGCCCCGTTCTACGGCCTCCTTGTCGGTGACCGGCTTGTTGAAGTTCAGCGAGACGGGCATGCCGACGCCGACCGTCGAGCCGTCCTCGGGGGTGAAGGTGCCGATGAGGCGGTCGCCCTTCTCCAGCGTGGTAAAGGACACGCTGCGGTTCTGCGCCTTGCCCGCCTCGTCCGTGGCGCGGACGACGAGACGGTACGAGGTGCCGTAGGCCAGGGCGTCGTCCGGGGACCAGCGGCGGTGGTCGCCTGCGGCGGTGCCGCGTACGGGGTGGCCGGCCGCGGTGGTGAGGGTGACGGAGGAGATCGTGCCGCCGGAGACCTCGACGTCGCCCGCGCTGCCGACGGACGCGTGCTTCTCGCCGTCGGCGGCGCCCGTGGTGAGCTTGAAGGCGGCCGCCGCGGCCTGCGGCCCGGTCGAGGACGCCTTGGCCGAGGGCGTCGCCCCTTGCCCGGCGGGCGCGGTGGCGGGCCGACCGCCCCCACAGGCGGTGAGCACCGACGCCCCGACGACGGCGAGGGCGATCACGGTGAGGCTGGGATGGGACGACACGCTTGCTCCTGTTGGCCGCGGAACTGTCATCGGGCGAGAGAGGCCGCGTCGCCCATGACGACGACGGGGTGGTCGGCGGGGTCCAGCACCCGCAGCAACTGCTTCATGTCCGCCTTGGCGATGCTGACGCAGGCGTGCGTGGGGCCGCCGTGGTCGACGTGGATCCAGATGCCTATACCGCGGTTCGCGCCCATCGGCGCGGCGCCGTTCATCGGCGACGTACCGGGCTGCCGGTTGTAGTTGATGGCGATGACGTAGTCGAAGGAACCGGCGAGAGACTCACCCAGGAAGCCGGTGGCGTCGGTGGAGAACGCGTTGGAGCGGTGGTAGGTCAGCTTGGTGCCGGGGTCCGCCAGGAGTCCGCCTGCGTCGGTGAGACCGAACACCCCGATGGGGCTGTGCAGATCGCCCGCGTAGTGCTCGTCGGTCCAGCCCTTGTAGCCGTTGTGCGCGTCCCACACCGCTCCCGGACGCCAGCCGCCGTCGACGCGCTCGTAGAGCACGACCTTGGACTTCGGGGACTTCTTGCCGGCTCCCGTGACCAGGACGACCTGCCGGGCGTTCGCCGGGATCTGCGACAGGGTCTTGGGGCCGAGTCCCGGCAACCGGTCGGGGTACTGCGGCTTCGGCGGGGCCGTCGTCGGGGGCGCGGCGGGCGCATCGGCCGGCTGCCCGGTCGCCGGCGCCGCGGCGTCCTGGACGACCGCCGCCGTCTCGGGGGCCGGCGTGCGGTTCCCCTCGGGCAGGTGCTGGTAGGCGGCGATGCCGAGCGAGGAGACGACGACGGCGGCGGCCGCGGATATGTAGGGCTTGTGGAGGCGCATGGGCGCAAGCGCTTTCTCTGGAGGACGGAAAGTCGGGGCGAAGTCCCCTGGCGGGGCTCGCGGTCCTTGAGGACCGAGTGGTGTCCGCGGGTGACGCGGCCCGCCCGTCATCGCAGCCCTTGGCGTGGGCGCGGCCCTGGGCTGCGGGGGTGGTCTCACACCCGTTCAACCGGGCGGACTCCAGTTCGGGTTGCCCCGATGTCGGGGACCGCGCCAGGTCGATGGGACCGCGCCGGCCACCTGGGCGGCGGCAGCCCGAAGGAGGGGACGCCGGCCGTCACCCGGGGATCCGCCGCGTCACGCCGGCGGCGGATCCCCGGGCCCGTCAGTCGGCGCCCATGGGGGGGCGAGCGTCGTGGTGCGTGTACTTCCTCCGGGCCGCGCGGCCCGGCTCCGGGTTCAGCTCCGCACTCAGCTGCGGGCGTTCTCCGGGACGGTGATCTGGTGCTCGCCCCAGCTCATCTTGGTGGTCGCGTTGTAGTTCACCGTCGTGCCGGCGCCGAGCCCGGCTTCCTTGGCCCGGGCGGACGGTTCGACCAGTACGAGCACGTCACTGAGCATGGCGCCGGTGGACGGGTCCACGATCAGCCGCTCCCGCGTCGTCCCCAGCGGTCCCCGGTAGGCGATGGGGAAATCTACCCCGACTCCCTCGCGTCCCAGGGGGTCGGTGACCCGCCCGGTGACCCGGACGCCGGGCAGGTCCGCCATCACCCGGTACGCGGCCGCCCGGACGGCGGGCTTCACCGGCATCGTGACGAGGTTGCCCGCCTGGCGCAGCATCCAGGCACTGCGGGCCGAGGTGCCGCTGTCGGCGCCGCTGTCCTGCGCGTACAACCGATCGAGGTGACGGCGGAGTTCCGCGCTGGTGGAGGGCAGTGCGCGCAGGTTTTTGTAGGTGACGTTGTTCGGGCCGACGGCGTAGATCTTGTCGTCGACGTTCGTCCGCATGACCATGGGCCGCCGCCCGGTACCCATGACGGTGACGAGCCTGCCGGTCCCGGACTTCTTCCCGACCTCGAACTCCACCGTGCGGGGCGAGCCCGCGCTCTGCCAGCGGGCCCTGTCGGCCGCGGTCCGGGGCTCGGTCACGGAGTCCAGACCGGAGACCTCCAGGCTTGCGGTTCCGGGACGCACGCCCACCGACCATTCGTCGGTCGACACGCTGCGCACGGCGAAGAGGTTCCCCTCGTCACCGGCGACGTCGACGTTCTCCGAGCGCGTGGTGGTCTGCCAGTACGTTCCCTCGGCGACCGAAGTCTCCGCCTGCCTGGCCGCGCTGAGCAGTTCCATGTGGCCGTCGACGCGCAGGTCCGGGCTCCCGGCCGGCGCGTCCGTTCCGGCGGAGGACGGCGGCTTGGCGGCCGGCCGCCCGGTGGGCTCCTGCCAGTCGAGGGTGCTCACGACGACCACGGACGCGGCGACGGCCGCGAGCGCCGCGGCTCCCAGGGGGCGGAACGCGTTCCTCCGACGCGGTGCGAGGAAGCGCGCCGCACGGCCGTCCGTCGCTCCGGCGACGATGCGCGCCAGGTCCTGCCGCTGCCGCACCGGGTCCACCAGCCGGGACGGGTCCAGCTCGTCGGGCCGGGCGTCCGCGAGCACCTTCAGGACGTCGGGCCGCCCGGACGGCTGGTCTGTGTTCTTCACGCGGGTGCTCCTTCGCGGTGCGCGGGATACGGGTTCTCTGCGGGAGGTGCGGACGCCGGCTGCGCCGCGGGAGCCGCTTCCAGGGCCTTCTCCAGTCGGCGGCGGGCCCGGTACAGCCGGACGGTGAGCGTCGCTGTGGTGCAGTCCAGGACCTGCGCGGCCTCCTTGGCGCTCAGGCCGTGCCAGGCGATCAGCGTGAGCAGTTCCCGGTCGGCCTCCGGCAGGCCGGCGAGGGCCTGGAGCGCGTCGTGCCGGCCGGTGACCTCCGCCGCGACGTCGCCGGAGTCGGTGGGGGCGCCGCTGCTGATGCGTCGCGCCTCCTCGGCGGCGAGGAGGTACTGGTGGGCGTCCCTGCGGCGCAGTTCGCGCACCAGGTTGCGGGCCACGCCCAGGAGCCACGGCAGTGCCGGGTGCGGGACGTCCCGCACCCGCCGCCAGGCGACGGTGAACGTCTCGCTGGTGATGTCCTCCCCTACCTGCCGTCCGACCAGGCTGGTGGCGTAGGCAAGGACCCGCGGATAGCACTCCTCGTAGACGTCCCGGAACCGTTCGGCATGTGTCACGCGCCGTCCCCTCATCTCGCACTCTCACCATGCAATGAGCGCGGCGGCCCGTTTCTTACATCCCGGAGCGGAATTCCCTGCGGATGTGGTCCACATCACGTCGGGACGCCGAGCCCCAACCTGCCGCCGAGGAGGACGGCCCGCGGGCTTTCCCGCACCGCGCACACGCGTCGCAGGGGATCGCCCGGGCCGAACCGGGCGGGGCCGTCTCGCTCGGCCCAAAGGCCCACGACGAACCGGCGGCACACGGTGACCGGTCTGGCGCCTTTCGTGACGGCCGGTGCGTACGAGGGCCTTCCCGCTCGACAGGCGCACCGGCCGAACCGACACGACGGCCGCCGCCCCTGCGCGTGGGGCGGCGGCCGTCGCGGTGAACAGGTCAGTGCGGTGCTGCCGCCGGCTCCAGCACGAAGACCGGGATCTCACGGTCGGTGTTCTTCTGGTACTCCGCGTAGTCGGGCCACGCCTCCACCGCGCGGTCCCACCACTCGGCCCGCTCGTCGCCCGTGGCCTCCCGGGCCGTCATGTCCCGGCGCACGGGTCCGTCCTGCACTTCCACCCGGGGGTCGGCGACCAGGTTGTGGTACCAGACCGGGTGCTTGGGGGCTCCGCCGCTGGACGCCACGACCGCGTAGCGGCCGTCGTGCTCCACGCGCATGAGCGGCGTCTTGCGGATCCTGCCGGACCTGGCGCCCAGCGACGTCAGCACGATCACCGGCCTGCCGCGCAGCGTGGTCCCGTCGGTCCCTCCGGAGCCCTCGTACAGCTCCACCTGGTCCCGGACCCACTTCTCGGGGCTCGGCTGGTACTCACCCACCAAAGGCACGTCGTTCTCCCATCTCGCCATGCGGCATCACCAACCCCAACATCCTCACCCACCCTCCGCCTTCCCGGCGGCAACCCCGCTACGCGCCGCCGGTCCCACCGCCGATCACCCGTTCGGCGTCCCGCCCGGCGTCCGCGCCCCTGTTTCGCGTCCGTTCACACGCGCGGCGCACGCGAAATCGGTCTGTCATGTCTCGGCCACACCATCCGTAACAGGCCGCCTCCAAGATCGGCGTGCACACCGGCAGATCGAGAGAGGGCGACTCATGACGCAGGGGCAGCCAACAGGACTCGACCGCAGGGGATTTCTGCGCGCCGTCGGCATCACCGGCGGTGCCGGGGCGATGTTCGCCACCATGGGCGCGCTCGGGCTCGCGCCGACCGCCGAGGCGGCCGGGCGCGGCGCCGACTTCCGCGCGCCGAGCGCGGCCGACTTCCATCTCACCGGACGCAGGGCGGGCAAGGTCGTCGTCCTGGGCGCGGGGATCGCGGGGCTGACGGCCGCGTACGAACTGGGCAAGGCCGGGTACGACTGTACGGTCCTGGAGCCGCGCGACCGGCCCGGCGGCCGCAACTACACCGTGCGCGGCGGGGACAGCCACACCGACCTCGACGGACGTACCCAGACCGCCCGGTTCTCCCAGGGCCAGTACCTCAACGCCGGGCCGGCCCGGCTGGCCCAGTGGATGGTCACCCTCGACTACTGCCGTGAACTCGGCGTCCCCATCGAGGTCTTCACCAACGCCAACGCCGACGCGTACATCTACCACGAGTCGGCCGGCATGCGCCCGGGGCAGCCGGTGCGGTACCGCACCGCCAAGGCGGACACCTTCGGGTACGTCAGCGAACTCCTCGCCAAGGCGACCGACCAGGGCGCGCTGGACCAGGAGCTGACCGCCCAGGACAAGGAGCGGCTGCTGTCGTTCCTGGAGGGCTTCGGCGAGATCGGCGGACGTGCCGAGGGATGGGCGTACAGCGGCGGCGCGAACCGCGGCTACAGCACCTGGCCCGGCGCCGCCGGCACCCCCGGCAGCCTGCTCGGAGACCTGCCCACGGCCTCCGAGGTCTTCGCCTCGGGCGTCGGGCGGCACTTCGCGTTCGAGTTGGAGTTCGACCAGGCGATGCTGATGTTCCAGCCGGTCGGCGGCATGGACCGGATACCCCGGGCGTTCGCCCGCGCCATCGGCGATCACCGGATCCGGTACGGCTGCCAGGCCGCCTCCCTGGTCCAGTCGGCCGACGGCGTCACCGTCGGCTACACCGACCCCACGGGACGGCAGCGGCAGATCGAGGCGGACTACTGCGTCGCGGCCATGCCGCCGCACCTGCTCGCCAAGCTGCCGCACAACCTCGGCTCCGACGTGCAGACCGCGCTCACCACCATCCGTCCCTCGTCGGCCGGCAAGATCGGCCTGGAGTACCGCAGCCGCTGGTGGGAGACCGACCACCGCATCTACGGCGGCATCACCGAGACCGACCTGGACCTGTCCCACATCTGGTACCCGTCCTACGGTCACCACGGCGAGCGCGGTGTCGTCGTCGGCTACTACAACACCGGGGCCAACGCCGACGCCTACGCCGCGCTGACCCCGGCCGCGCGCGAGGCCCGCGCCGTCATGCAGGGCGTGAAGATCCACGGTGAGAAGTACCGCAGCGAACTGGCGAGTTCGTTCTCCATCGCCTGGAAGCGGGTCCGCCACCTGGAAGGCGCCTGGCACAGCATCCCCGGTGGCACCGACGCCACCGTCTACCGGGCTCTCAACGAGCCGACCGGACGCGTCCTGTACGCCGGCGACTGGCTGTCGTACATGGACGCCTGGCAGCACGGCGCCATCCTCTCCGCCCGCAAGGCCGTCACCGCGCTGCACAGCCGCGCCCTCAAGGCCTGACCGCCCGTCGCCACGGGACGGGGCGCCCGGCCGGGGAGACCCGGCCGAGCGCCCCTCCGCCGCTCGGGTCTACTTCGTCAGGTAGGCGTCGACGATCGACTCGGTGACGGTGTTGCCCTGGCGGTCGGCCGCCTCCGCCTTGAACGAGACGCTGCCGCCCGCCCGGGGGTTGGTGACCTCGGCCCGGCCGTCGCGGACCGTCGTCCGCTGCCAGTGGGCGCCCTTGTCGTAGGAGACCCACACCTTGAGGAACTTGAGGTTCCGTCCCTCGGCGGAGCCCTCGACGACGACCGGTACCCGTACCTTGGCGCGCGCCTTGCCCGTGCTGTCCAGGGACAGCGCGGGGGTGAAGCGCACGACGGAGGTGGGGATCTCGGTGACGCCCTCCGCGTAGGCGGAGGAGAACGTCCAGGAGGCCGTCATGCTCGTGGAGACGTCGGCCACCCCGCCGCGGGTCAGGGAAGCGGTGAGCCGGTAGTCGGCGCGCTCGTCGTCCGCCACGAAGAAGTAGTCGAAGGGGTAGATGCTCCGGTAGACGAGTTCGCCGTCGCGGTGCAGGGTCGTCAGCGCGGTCTCGTAGGGCGCGTTGTTGTCGCCGGCGTTGCCGCTGCCGTCGGAGAGCAGCGGGATCCTGCCGAGCAGCGCCTCGCCGTTGCGGAGCAGACCCGCGCCCTCGGGCAGGGACGGGCCGAAGACGCCCACGTTGAACACCTGCTCGTAGGAGCGCCCGGGCTTGAACGTACGGACCGGGGCCTCGTAGCCGGTCTCGTAGGAGTCGGCGGCGTCGACTTGGGAGAACAGCAGGTCGAACGGGATGTCCGGGGACAGCAGGTGGAGGCTTCCGGTGTAGGGAAGCGGGCGCTCGATGCCGAGGCCGGAGCCGTAGCCGTCCGTGGCCGGGGTGACGAAGCCGGTCTTGCCCTTGCCCGGGGCCCCGAGCCTCAGCTTGACGTCGGCGAATTCCCTGGCCTTGGTGTGGTGGGTGAAGCCGGTCAGGTACCTGTCGCCCTGGGGGTGGTAGACCATGGTGTAGTCGTCGTGACCCTGGACGCCGGTGGAGAAGCTGAGCGCGAGCTGCTGGGTCGGCTTGTCCTCGGGGTTCACCGCCGGGCCGACGTGTGCCGTGCGGAGCTGCGCGAAGGAGCCCGTGAAGAGCGCGTACCGGATCTCGTAGCCGTCGGCCGTCTTGAGCCCCGTGCTGGCGTAGCCCCAGACCTGCTGGGCGGCGTGGTCTGGCACGGTGACGTCGATCGCCTTGGCGGCGCGGGCGTCCAACGTCACCGTGGTGTCCTTGGTGACGTCGAGGTTGGGCTGGTGGAGCCAGTCCGCGCCCTGGGCGGCCGTGCCGTCCGGGTCCACGCGGATGAAGCCGTCCAGGAAGTAACGGCCCTTGGGCACGCGCAGCGAGTACGAGTCACCGGACAGGAAGACGCTGTTGCCCTTCAGGGGGCCCGTGATGCCCTGCAGGGAAGCGTCCCAGGAAACCGCGGGCTTGCCGTTGCGGTCGAGGGTCTTCACCGTGACGGTGTACATCTCCGACTCGCGGTCCACGGCGACGGCGGTGCCGACGGTCTGCCCGTCGCCGGTGGCGGTGATCCGTCCCGTGAAGGCACCGGTCGTGTCGCCGCCGAGGCGGGTGTCGGCGGTGACCTTCACGGTCGCCTCGCCGTGCGCCGGGACGGTGACCTGGTCGTCCGCGGTGAACATCCCGCCGGGCGCGGGGTTTCCGTCCGGTCCGGTGGCGTCCACGGTCAGCTTCAGGGTGACCGGGGAGTCGCCCGAGTTGCGGTAGGTGAGGTTCTTCGTCAGCGGCTGGTCGTCGGTGTGCGGCCACTGCGCGACACCGTACGAGAGCGACGTCTCGCGGGCGACGACGGTCTGCTTGATCGCGTTGCGCAGGTCGACCCGGCCCGAGCCCTGCTCGAAGGCCGTGTACCCGCCGGGCGTCGTCGAGGAGACCAGCGCGTCCTTGATGTCGTCGCCGCTCCAGTCGGGGTGCTGCTGGGCGAGGATGGCGGCGGCGCCTGCGACGTGCGGGGTGGCCATCGAGGTGCCGTTGAGGGCGATGTAGCCGTCCGCGACGGAGGGGGCGACCGTGCTCAGGTAGCTGTCGTGCGCGGCCGCGGCCCCGATGGCCACACCCGGCGCCGTCAGATCCGGCTTGATGCCGCCGTCGCCGACGCGCGGGCCGGTGCTGGAGAAGGAGGCCAGCTTGTCCTGCTTGTCGACCGCGCCAACGGTCAGGGCGGCGTCGGCGCTGCCCGGCGAACCGACCGTTGCGGGTCCCTGCTCGCCGTTGTTGCCCGCCGCGATGACGAAGAGGGCTCCGCTCTCGGCCGACAGCCTGTTGACGGCCGCCTCGGCCGGATCGATCTCCGGGGAGTCGTAGGTGCCGAGGCTGAGGTTGACGATGTCCGCCTTCTCGGCGACCGCCCACTCCATGCCCGCGATGATCTGGGACATGCTGCCGCTGCCGCTGTCGCCGAGGACCTTGCCGTTGAGCAGGCGCGCTCCCGGCGCCACACCCTTGTACGTGCCACCGGACTTCGCGCCGGTACCGGCCGTGATCGACGCGACATGCGTGCCGTGACCGAAATGGTCATCGGTGTCCGGCGAGTCGGAGAAGTTCTGCGCGGCGACGACCTGCCCGGCCAGATCGGGATGGGAGGTGTCGACGCCCGTGTCGAGAACGGCAACACGCGTCCCCGTGCCGTCGAACCCGGCCGCCCACGCCTCGGGGCCACCGATCTGCGGAACGCTCTTGTCCAGGCTCGCCTGGACCACGCTGTCCAGCCACACCGAGGCGACACCCGGCGCGACGGTGCGCTTCATCGCGTCACCTGACGCGCCGGTCAGCGCGGACCACAGCGCCGCGGAACCGTCCGCAGGCGCGGCAACCGCATCGGCGTCGATACTGCTCAACGTCCGCACCACGTCGGCATCGCCGGCCGAACGCAACGCGGTCCGTGCGGCCGGCCGGGCAGCGTCGTACATCACGATGAGCCGCAGGTCCTTGCGCTGCGCGTAGGCCGGCGTGCTCAGGGTGGTGATGTCGAACAGCCGCCGGTCCACCCGCCCACTCTCGACGAGGCCCCGGGCGTCGTCGGGCACCGCGTACGTGTGCCCGTCGCGGGTCTCCACCCGGATGGGTATGTCCTCCCGGCCCTTGGCGGAACGCGCGGCAACGATGTCGCCCTTGCCGTTCACCGCGACGCGGTCACCGGTGATCAGCGGGATCCACCGATGCCCCGGCCCGGTCGGGGCGTGGGTGGACACCTGGGTGGGCCCGGCGGGCACGTTCGTGGGGGTGGGGCCCGCGAGTGCCGCGGACGGGGTGACGGCCACCAGCAGCATGCCGAGCCCCACCGCCGTGCCGAACGCAGGTCTTATGGACGTGAGTTTCACGGTTTCCTCTCGCTTGGCCACCCATGGCCGACTCATGGATCGCACGGTTCGGTTGGGTGGCTCCAACACGCAGGCAATGTCTAGCGGATACGTGTTTCATCAAGCAAGCATTTTGGGTACATGAGTCATTGACCCGCCGTTCGCGGATGCGTCATGATCGCGGGGTAGGCGGTCGTCTGCCGTGACCTGCTGGTTCTCCCCGTCCGTCGCCCCGCGGGAGTGCCCCGCGGACGCGGTCCGCGGGGGCGCCGGGACGCGCCCGTGGCGCTATCCGGTGTGTCCCAGCCCCTGATCCCCGGCCTGCGACAGGGACCGGATGGCGCGGCCGCTCACCTCGGCCGGCAGGACGCGGATCCACAGCGTGCGTTTCCCCCCGGCCCAGGGCTCGGACCCGGGCCGTCGGCCGAGGGCTTCCGCGGCCGCGCTGTCGGTGACAGGCTCGGCGGTGCCCGTCACCAGGACGCTCCAGCCGACACGGCGGTCCTCGTCGACGAAGTCGGTCTCGAAGGCGAGCTTCGTACCGGATGCGACGGCCGCAGCACCGGCCGGATCCGTCCGGTAGACGACCGTTCGCCCGTCCACCAGGAAGTTGACGGGCACCAGTACCGGAGCCTCGTCCCCCGTACCTGCCGTGTGGGCGACGCGGCCGATGCCGTGCGTGCCCAGCCGTTCCCAGCACTCGCCCACGGACAGGCGCCGCAGCACCGGCCGGGCGGCCGGGCCGCCGCGTCCCGGCGGAGCCTCGCGGGAGCCCGTGGCCAGGTCCTCGTACGCCACCCCCAGCACATGGGCGACCCGCCTCAACGCGGCGGCGTCGAACCCGGGGCCCAGCTCCTCGACCTGCCGCAGGTAGGCCGTCGACATGCCGGCCCTGGTGGCCAGCTCCTCGCGGGACATGCCCAGCTGCTCCCGCCGCACAGCGACACGGCCGGCCACGTCCTCGCCGTTCGAGGAGCCTCCGCCCGCCGGGCCGGCCTGGTCCGGACCACCCTGCACAGCCGCTCACCTCCCGCGTCGCGTCTCCCTTCAGCGCAGCAGACCCTCCGGCCGACCGCCAGTCCAGAGCCGGCGGACCCCGGGACCGCCCCCGGCCGGCAACGCCGGGCAGGCGTCGCCGGCCGGGGACCGGGCCGGCGTCAGGCAAGGGCCGGTTCGCGCGCGACCGCGGAAAGGCCCCCGGCGCGGGACAGCAGGTGGACGCAGGCGGCGCACAGCAGCCCGGTCGCGCTCAGGGCCAGCCAGGGCAGCCACGGCTTGTGGCTGTCGCCCGCGACGTCCCAGACGGCGCCGGTGGCGAGGTTGCCCAAGGTGATGCCCAGGCCGGAGACGGTGTTGTACCAGCCGTAGTGCGTGGCGACCAGGCGTTCCCCGGACAGGGTGACGATGGTGTCCATCTCGAAGGGGTAGACCACCGCGCTGCCCACGGCCAGCACCGCGACGGCGGTCACGAGCAGGGCCACCGCCACGACGGCGTCGAAGGTCCCGCCGGACGGGTCGGGACTCGCGGCGAGGGGGACGAAGGCCAGGCCCATGAGGAGGATCCCGCCGACGATCGCCCGCGGTCCGCTCCAGCGGGCGCGGACCCAGCCGGTGAGGCGCAGCTGGCCGAGGACCGCCACGACGGCCGAGACGATGAACAGACCGCTGGTGACGGCCTGTCCGCCGCTGCCGAGGAGTTTGTGGGCCTGCAGCGGCAGGGCCAGGTAGACCTGGAAGGACAGCACGTACGAGCCGATCATGGCCAGCGAGAACAGCATGAACGGCCGGTTGCCCAGCACCTGCCGCCAGGAGCCGAGGACACCGGCCGCCACGCCGGGACCGGTGGCGTGTGCCGGCCGCCGGTCGGGCAGGGCCCGGCACTGCAGGACGGTGAGCACCGCGAAGACGGCCGCGGCCGTCATGCAGACGGCGCGGAAGTCCAGGGCGAGCAGAGCCAGGCCGACCAGCGGGCCGATCAGCACGCCCGCCTGGTAGAAAACGTTGAACAAGGCGAAGCCCTCAACCCGTCGCTCGCCGGCCTCCACGGCCAGGTAGGCGCGGACCGCGGGGTTGAACAGCGCGCCGGCGAACCCCGCGGCGGCCGAGGCGGCGACCAGCGCGGGCAGGGAGTCGACCAGGCCCAGCAGCGCGAAGCCGAAGGTGCGCAGGGTGCAGCCGATGACGATGGGCGTCTTGTATCCGAAGCGGTCCGCGATGGTGCCGCCGAGCACGAACATGCCCTGCTGGGAGAAGTTCCGTACGCCCAGGACGAGCCCGACGGCCCAGGCGGCCAGGCCGAGGCCGCCCGCGAGGTGGTCGGCGAGGTAGGGCATGAGCATGTAGAAGCCCAGGTTGATGGCGAACTGGTTGGCCATCAGCAGCCGGGCCGGGGTGTCGAAGGAGCGGACCTCCCGCCACAGGCCCTTCACCGGGCGGCCTCGAAGGACGTGCCGTCGAGCCGGCCGTCCGGCCCCTCGGCCAGCGGGTCCCGGACGGTGGTGCAGCGGGTCCATCGGTCGACCACGGCCTCGCCCGGGTGGGCGATCTCCTCGGGCTCCTCGGACGGTTCGTGGTGCAGCAGGCCGTGCTCCCGGCAGTAGGGGTCGTCGAAGACGGTGCCGACGTAGCGTTGCGGGCCGTCGGGGAAGACCGTCACGATCCGGGTCTCGGCGGGCAGTGTCCGGGCCAGCCAGCGGGAGACCAGGGCGACCGCGCCGACGCTCCAGCCGCCGGTGGCGTAGTGGTCGCGGGCGAGGCGCCGGCAGGCCCAGACCGCTTCCCCGGCGGCCACCCAGTGCACCTCGTCGAAGGCCGGGTAGTCGACGTTGCGGGGGTGGATGCTGCTGCCCAGACCGCGCATGAGCCGGGCGGAGGGGGGCTGACCGAAGATCGTCGACCCGGTGGTGTCGACGCCGACCAGCCGCAGGTGCGGGAAGAACGCGCGCAGCGGGCCGCTGACCCCGGCCGAGTGTCCCCCCGTGCCGACGCTCGCGACCAGGACGTCGATGCGGCCGAGCTGAGCGACGAGTTCGTGGGCGAGGACGGCGTAGGCGGCGACGTTGTCCGGGTTGTGGTACTGGTCCGGGCACCAGGCCGTCGGGTCGTCGGCCAGGAGTTCCCGCACCCTGTCGCGGCGGGCCTGCTGCCAGCCGCCCACGGGGTGCGGTGCGGTGACGACCTCGACGGTCGCCCCGTAGGCGGTGAGCAGGGCGACCAGGGGCGGTTCCATGCCGGGGTCGGTGACCACCGTGACCGCGTGCCCGTGCACGGCCCCAGCGAGGGCCAGCCCGAGGCCGAGCGTACCGCTGGTCGACTCCACGATCCGCGCGCCGGGGAGGAGTTCGCCGCGGGCACGGGCGGCCTCGATCATGTACAGCGCGGAACGGTCCTTGATGCCGCCGGGGTTGAAGCCCTCGAGCTTGGCCCAGAAGCCGCGGCCGCCGGGGACGAAGGGCGATCCGACCCACAGCACGGGTGTGTTGCCGACCAGCCCGGCCGGGGTGCGGCGCGGGGGCGCGGTACCGGCCGGGAGTTCGGCCGGGGAGGTGGGCGTGCCGGAGTGAGGGAGGGTGCTCATACGTGTTTCTCCTGCGGCCGTCGCCGTGGCGCGGCCGCTGCTCGTACGGATCCTGGGGGCGCGTTCGGCCGTGCCCGTCGCATCGTGGGGGTGCGGGCGGGGCGGGGCCGGGGCCCTGTCAGGTCCGCGATACGCAGAGCAGGCTCAGGGTTCCGGGGCCGGAGCGTACGGCCGCGCAAGGACGCCCGACGGCGCCGCGGGGCGCGGCCCGGGCCGGATGGACCGCGGGTGCCGGCGCCGGCGGTGCGCCCTCGGGGTCGGGAGCCGCCGGAGCCCCGGCGGGCCTGGGGCGGGGATCGGGGAGCCGGTCGAGGGCGACTCCGCACAGCGCGTGGTGGTCGTTCTGGGGCCTGCCGCCGCGGGCGACGTCCTGGCCCGCGGGCACGTCGTCGCCCCCGGGCCGGCAGAGCGCGGTGGCGGACGGGGCGGCGGCGAGGGTGTCGCTGCCCGCGCGGTCCGGTCCGTGGGCGCAGGCCACCAGGTGGATGCCGGTGAACACGAGCGTGGCCAGGAGCAGGAGCACTCCGCGCAGGGAGACGCGCTGACCCGCTCGCCACATCATGTGGCTCACAGTAGTCGATCAGTCGCCGTACACAGCGGACGGCCCGCGCCACGGAGCCGTGTCACCGGGCCGGCAGGTCGAGCAGCCGGAAGCGGCCCGGTGGGACGGACCAGGTCCGGCCGCCGACGCGGACCCGGACGGGCGCGGCCGCCGAGGCGGGCACGGCGACGCTGACGCGGTCCCCGTCCACGTGGATGCGCACCCCCCAGTGAGCCCGGTAGCGCAGCGTGAAGGCGAACCGCGACAACTGCGGCAGCGGTACCGGATCGAGCCACAGGGCGTCCTCGCGGGCCTCCAGGCCGGTCAGGCCGCGCTGTACGAGGTCGAGGGTGCCGGCCATGGCGCCGAGGTGGATGCCTTCCTCCGTGGTGCCGCCCTGGAGGTCGGTGACGTCGCCCAGCAGGGCCTCCTCCGCGCAGGACCACGCGTCGGCACGGTCGGCCCGGGCCAGCACCCAGGCGTGCACCAGTCCGCTGAGGGTGGACCCGTGGCTGGTACGCCGCAGGTAGTAGTCGACCGTCGACCGCCACGTGCCGTCGTCCAGCGGGTACCCCAGGCGACCGAAGACGCGCTGCAGTTCCGTGGGCGGGAACAGGTAGCCCAGCATGAGCACGTCGGCCTGCTTGGACGCCCGGTAGCGGTTGACGGAGTCCCCCTCGGCCTCCAGGATCCGGTCCAGCCGGCGGATGTCCCCGTACCGGGCGCGGCAGGCTTCCCAGTCCAGTTCCTCCAGCTCGCCGTAGCCGGCGAACTGGCTGATGACACCGGCGTGGCGGGGGACGTACAACTTGCGCGAGACGTCCTCCCAGCGGTCCGTCTCCGCCGGCCCGAGGCCCGTGCGCTCGCGGAGTTCGTCGCGGCGCGGCGCCGGGAGGGTGCGCCACAGCTCCAGGGTCCGGTCCAGCACCCAGGCGGCGGTGACGTTGGTGTACGTGTTGTCGTCGACGCCGGGCGTCGCGGAGCCGGGGTAGGCGTCGTGGTACTCGTCGGGTCCGACGACGCCGCGGATGCGGTAGCGGCCGCCGGTGTCGCAGTCGGGGTCCCAGGAGGCGAGGCAGGCCCAGAAGCGGGCGATCTGCAGCAGCATCTCGGCGCCCTTGGTGTACAGGAACTCCGTGTCGCCGGTGGCTTGTCCGTACCGCCAGACGTTGTAGGCCACGGCGGAGCCGACGTGGTGCTGGAGCCGGGTGTGGTCGGGCAGCCAGCGTCCCGAGCGCGGGTTGAGGTGCAGGGTCTGGGTCTCCTCGCGTCCGTCGCTGCCGCTCTGCCACGGGTACATCGCGCCGGTGCAACCCGCCTCCTCGGCCGCCCGGCACGCCTCCTCCAGCCGGCGGTGGCGGTACTCCAGCAGTGCCCGGGACACCTCGGGGAAGTGCAGGTCGAGGTAGGGCAGGACGAACAGCTCGTCCCAGAAGACGTGGCCGCGGTAGGCCTCTCCGTGCAGTCCTCTGGCGGGCACGCCCACGTCCAGTTCGGCGGTGTGCGGGGAGAGGGTCTGCAGGACGTGGAAGGCGTGCAGCCGCAGGATCCGTCCGGCTTCGCCGGGGACGTCCAGGCCGGCGCGGCGCCACAGCCGCTCCCACGCGGCGCAGTGCGAGTCGAGGAGACCGGCGAAGTCCGGGGCCCGTTCCACGCGGTCGAGCGCGGCGTGCAGCGGGTCACTGATCGCCCGGTCGCGGGACGTGTGCAGGGCGACGGTCTTCTCGACGACGGCCGGCCGGTCCGGCCCCACCGGAACGGTCAGCCGGTGGACCGCGGTGCGCTCCCCCGCCTCCAGTGACCGGGCCGCCGCGGGGTGCGGTGTGGTGCGTGTGCGGGCGGCGAGCGCGACGCCGATGTCGGAGGAGGTCGTCCGGCACCGCAGCCAGACCGTTTCGGGTTCCGAGGTCCCGGTCCGGGTCCCGGTGAGGTGACGGCCGTTCAGGTCCCGGTAGCGGGCGACGCCCGCGTTGCCGACGTCGCCGTCGAGCGCGGACTCCACCTCCAGGTCCCCGGACCAGTCGCCCTCGGCGCGGAAGACGGTGCGCAGGGCGGCGAGGTGCGGGTCGTGCATGTGCACCAGCCGGGTCTGCTCGACGGCGAGGATCCGCCCGCGCGGGTCGCGCAGCCGGAAGGTCCGGGCCAGGGTGGCGTGTTGGAGGTCGAGGTCCTGCCGGTGCTCCAGCAGTGAGCCGTCGTCGGGGGTGAACCAGGACCCGCCGTCCCGGAGCCTGAACCGCAGCGGCAGCCAGTTGGGCAGGTTGACCACGTCCTCGTTCCGGACCTTCCGCCCGGCGACGGTGGAGTGGAGCCGGTTGTAGCAGCCTGCGGCGTAGGTGCCGGGGTAGTGGTGGGGACCGGCGACGGTCTCCGGGGCGGCGCCCCGGGTGGCGAAGTAGCCGTTGCCCAGGGTGCACAGTGCCTCGCGCAGGCGTTCCCGGTCGGGGTCGTAGCCCTCGTACGACCAGGTCCACTCCCCCATCGTCGTCCCTCTCCGGGCTCCGGCGGCCGGGGTCCTCGCGTCCAGTCTCCCCCGGATGCGCGTGCCCCGCCCGAGGTGGCGGGCCCGTTCCCGCGCGGAACTCGTGATCGCAGGCGACGCCCGCGGCCCGGTCGACGGCTCGCACATGGGCCGGTCGGCCCGGCCGGGGGGACCCCCGGCCGTGGCGGTGGCCCCACCGGCCCAAGCAGAACCGGGTGGAGTCGACCGACAGTGGGACCGGAGGGGACGGACCCAACCGTGCGCAGGGAGGCGGGGACGATGCATCACCGCAACGTCGGCGATCTGATGACCAGGGCGGTCGTGTCCGTGCGGCCGGACGCTCCGTTCAAGGAGATCGCGAAGCTGCTCGCGGAACACGACATCACGGCCGTCCCCGTCGTGGACGAAGGCGGCCGGCCGGTGGGCGTGGTCTCCGAGGCGGATCTGCTGCGCAAGGAAGCGGGGCAGCCGGACCCGGGCGGTCTGCTGCCGGCCCGGCACCCGCGGCCCGGTGAACGTTCCCGCGTCGCGGCCACCACCGCGGAAGGGCTGATGAGCAGCCCACCGGTCGTGGCACGGCCGCAGTGGTCCGTGGTCGAGGCGGCCCGGGTCATGGAGCGCCGAGGGGTGAAGCGGCTGCCCGTGGTCGACGAGGCGGGCCGGCTCGTCGGGGTGGTCAGCCGCGCCGACCTGCTGCGGGTCTTCCTCCGCAGGGACCGGGCCATCCGTGAGGAGATCACCGGTGACCTGCTGGTGAAGACGCTCGGGCTGGCCCCCAGCGCGGTCACCGTCCAGGTGGCCGACGGGAAGGTCGTCCTCGACGGCGTGGTGGACCGTCGCAGCCTGGTGCCGGTGGTGACGGAACTGTGCCGCGGCGTGGACGGCGTCGTCAAGGTCGAGGCGCACCTGGGCCACAAGGCCGACGACACCGTCCGGCCGGCCCCCGCACACCGCTGAGCCGGCCGGCAACGGCGGCGGCCCGGGCGCCGTGGTGAGGAGGACGCGATGTTCGTCTACGGCCACATGAACGGCTGGGGCTGGGCCCTGATGTCCCTCGGCTGGCTGGTGCTGCTGGTCCTCGTCGGCCTGGCCGTGACCGCACTGCTGCGGCACGCCCCCGACGGCGGTGCGGGTCGTGCCGCCGACCGGGATCGCCGGGATGCGCGGGCACTGCTCGCGGAGCGGTACGCCCGCGGTGAGATCGACGACGAGGAGTACCGGCGGCGCCTGGCGGTACTGGAGGAGGCCACGGCTCACCGGCAGGGGTCGAGGTGACCGGACCCGCCACGCCTGCCGGCCGCGTCCGGCACGCTCGTCGAAGGAGGCGGCCATGAATGCCGACCGGCATCCGGCGACGGTGGGCGACGTGATGACCAGGAAGGTCGTCGCGGTCGCCCTGGGCACGTCGTTCAAGGAGATCGTGCGGACCCTTGAGCAGTGGAAGGTCAGCGCCCTGCCCGTGGTGGCCGGGGGCACCCGGGTCGTCGGCGTGGTCTCCGAGGCGGATCTGCTCCGCAAGGAGGAACGCCGCGAGGACGACGCCCCGCCGGTCGGCGCAGGCCCGGACAAGGCGGCCGCAGTCACCGCCGGGGAGCTCATGACAGCCCCGGCGATCACCGTGCACGAGGACGCGCCCCTGGCGCGGGCGGCGCGTGCGATGGCGCTGCACCGCGTCAAGCGGCTGCCCGTGGTCGACGCCGACGGCGCGCTGCGGGGCGTGGTGAGCCGGGGGGACCTGCTCAAGGTGTTCCTGCGGACGGATGAGGACCTCACCCGCGACGTGCGCGAACTCATCGCGGGTGAACTCCTGCCCGAGGCCTGGCAGTCCGTGGACGTCGAGGCGGCCGACGGGGTCGTGACGGTGAGCGGCCTGCTCACCGACCGGTCGCTGGTGCCGGTCGTGGCCCGGATGGTGCGTTCCGTCGAAGGTGTCGTGGACGTGCGCTTCGACCTCACCTCGGGCCGCGTGTGAGGAGGAAAGGACTTGACCGCCATGACGAAGCATCCCGCGACCACCGCGACCGGGGACATCGGGCGGCGCATCGCGATGCGCCGCGAGGAACTGGGCCTGTCCCGGGAGGACGTGGCGGCACGCACGGGCATCGCGCCGGGCTATCTGCGGTACGTCGAGCAGGACGCCACCGCCGCTCCCGGCGTCGCGACGCTGCGCGGCGTGGCCAGGGCGCTGGACACGAGTGTGTCCGCGCTCAGCGGCGGCGAGGCCGATCTGCCGCCCGGCCGCGGGCGGGCGGCGGGACACGCGGAACTGGTGGAACTGGGCGGCGAGGAATGCTGGGAGCTGCTCTCCACGCACGGTGTGGGCAGGCTCGCCCTTTTGATGCCCGAGGGGATCACCGTCGTGCCGGTCAACTACTGCGTCGCCGACGGCGCCATCGCCTTCCGTACCTCTCCGGCCGCGACCCCCGCGGAAGCCACCGACACCAAGTGCGCCTTCGAGGTGGACGAGGTGGACGACGCCCTGAGCCAGGGCTGGAGCGTCCTCGTCCGCGGCATGGCGCACACCGTCACCGACCCCGCGGGAGTCAGGCGGCTCGACGAGCAGGCCCGCACCGGGCCGTGGGCCGGCGGGGGGCGGGATCTGTGGCTGCGCATCACCCCGGCGAGCGTGACCGGCCGGCGCATCGTGGTGGGCTGACGTGCCGGCGACGGGAGGCCCCGCATGAGCGGGTACCGGCCGGGCCGGCACAAGGGCCGGAAGGCCCCTGCCCGCGGCGGGTCCGGGAAAGCAGGCTGGGGAGGGGGACCGGGCCCCCGCCCGCGAGGAGGACCCCATGCACGGCAGCCCGCACGTCGTCGGTGACGTGATGACGAGGTCCGTCGTCGCGGTCGGCAGGGGCGCCTCCTTCAAGGAGGTCGTCACGACGATGGAGGAGTGGAAGGTCAGCGCCCTGCCCGTGCTGGAGGGCGAGGGCCGGGTCGTGGGAGTGGTGTCCGAGGCCGACCTGCTGCCCAAGGAGGAGTACCGGGACAGCGCCCCTTCCCGTTACGAGCAGATGCGGCGGCTGCCCGACCTGGGCAAGGCGGGCGCCACCACCGCCGACGAGTTGATGAGCGCCCCCGCGGTGTGCGTGCACGCCGACGCCACCCTGGCCCAGGCGGCGCGGGCGATGGCGCTGCGGCACGTCAAGCGGCTGCCCGTCATCGACGGTGCGGGAATGCTGTGCGGCATCGTCAGCCGGGGCGACCTGCTGAAGGTCTTCCTGCGCCCCGACGACGAGATCGCCGAGGAGGTCGGGCGGGAGATCGTCGCCTACCTGTTCCCCGGCGAGCCCCCGCCGGTGCGGGCCCGTGTCGAGGAGGGCGTCGTCCACTTCCGCGGCCCGCCGGGCGACCCGTCGCTGGTCCCGGTGGCGTCGCGGTTCGCCCGCGCGGTGGAGGGTGTCGTCGACGCCGTCTGGGACACGTGAACGGACGACGATCAGCAGGGTCCGACCGGCGTACGCGGCAGTCCGCGGCGCCTCGGACCCCCGGGACCGAGGAGATGAGCGGCATGGCACCGAAGCCGTTTCCGGCCGCCCCCGGTGACATGGGGCGACGCGTGGCCAAGCGGCGCGACGAACTGGGCCTGACCCGTGAGGAGGTCGCGGCCCGGGCCGGCATGGCCACCAGTTATCTGCGGTTCATCGAGGAGCAGTCCACCGCCGCCCCTGGACCGGGAACGCTGGGCACCCTCGCGGCGGTACTGGACACGACGGTCACGGCGCTCAGCGGAGGAGAGGCCGACCTCCCGCCCGGCCGCCGCGGACGCGCTTCGCCGCACGCACGCCTGGTGGACCTCTCCCCCGGCGAATGCTGGTCGCGGCTGGACGGCCACGGTGTGGGCCGGGTCGCGCTGACGACTCCCGGTCACGAGGCCGTCCTGCCCGTGAACTACAGCGTGGTCGACCGTTCCGTCGTCTTCAGGACCGCGCCGGGCTCGGGCCCCGCCGAGGTCGTCGGAACGGAGGTCGTCTTCGAGGTGGACCAGGTGGACGAGGCGCTCAGCCAGGGCTGGAGCGTCCTGGTACGGGGCCTTGCCCGGCGGGTCGAGGACCCGGAGGCCGTACGGTACCTGGCACAGCGGGTGTACAGCGGCCCGTGGCCGGGGGACGACGACCGCGTCATGTGGGTCCGTATCGAAGCGGGCGCGATCAGCGGCCGCCGTATCGACGTCCCCTGACGCACCCGCTCCCTCGCCGCCGGGCCGCGGGAGGCCCGGGGACCCCCGGTCCCCGGGCCTGCGTCGTGCAGGGCGCGGACGTCTGCGGACGTCAGCGGACGCGGGCGACCCCGGCGTAGATCCCGCTGCCCTCCGGCGACGGCGCCTGCGGCGTCCTGAACCACTCCGGGGCCGTCACCAGGCCGGGGGCGACCAGGTCCAGGCCCTCGAAGAAGCGCGCGACTTCCGGGCGTGTGCGGAAGCCGAGGCGGATGCCGCCCTTGGCGTACTCGGCGGTGACCTGCGCCGCGAGCTCCGGGTGGAGATCGGACGCGGCGTGCGACAGGACGAGGTGGCTGCCCGGCGGCAGGGCGGAGAGCAGGGTGCGCACGATGCCGTGGGCGTCCTGCTCGTCGGGGACGAAGTGCAGCAGGGCGATGAGCGAGAGGGCGACGGGGCGGGTGAAGTCCAGGACGCCGCGCGCGTGCTCGAGGATCTCCTCCGGACGGTGGGCGTCGGCCTCGATGAAGTCCGTGACGCCTTCGGGACGGCCGGCCAGCAGCGTCTGTGCGTGGTGCAGCACGAGCGGGTCGTTGTCGGTGTAGACGACCTTCGCGGCCGGCATCGTGCGCTGGACGATCTGGTGCAGATTGGGTTCGGTGGGGATGCCCGAGCCGATGTCGAGGAACTGGTCGACGCCCTGCGCGGCGAGCCAGCCGGCGGCCCGCTGCATGAACTGCCGGTTCTGCCGGGCCGCGTCACGCGCCTCGGGAGGCAGTTTCTCGCCCACCGCCTCGTCGGCGGGGTAGTTGTCCTTGCCGCCCAGCAGCCAGTCGTAGAGGCGTGCCGGGTGGGCTCTGCCGGTGTCGATCCGGGGTGGATGAGGGGTGCCGGTCGTCATGACGGACTCCGTCGCACGAGGGGGGTCGGTGTGGCTGTCGATCTCGGCAGTCTGGCACATCAAGTAACGGGCAGATAAGGGAAGTTGGCGCGCCGGGCGGACCCGCACGGGCTTTTGCGCCACAAATGGCGACATCTTCAGGCGCACCCGAATTCACGGCACAAATACGGGAGTCCTCTTTTCTCGGTCCGCCCCGCCATCGACGCGGAGCGACTTCCCCACCGATCGAAACTTTCGCGGAAAGCGGGACCCGGACCGCATCGGCGGCGGAATTCCCATGTTTCCGATGAGTTAACATCCGAGTCACTCGACAACGCACCGCCCGGATTGCGTCCCTGTCGACGAATCCGCAGGTCACAGCCAGTCCCTGAGGGCGCATCAGATATTGGCTCACAAGGTGTCGCCGTCGATGACCCGAACCGGACCGCCCGGCGCGAAAATAGAGCACGCTACAGTCCGTTGGTGCTGAGTTCAAGTGCTTTACACAGGCTCTTCAGGGGTGATCAGATTCCTTCGATCGTCCACTCTGGAGGGCAATGTGAGACCCCGTTTCCCCCGAAGATGCGCAGCGCTGGGAGCCACCGCTCTCGTCGCCGCCCTCGTGACCCCCGGAGCGGCGCAGGGCGCCGCTCCCGCCGCGCCCGACGCGGTCACGTCCACCGCCACGGCCGCGGCGCAACGCCCGCCCGCAACGGTCACGTTGATCACCGGTGACAAGGTGACGGTGGCTCAGGTCCCGAAGGGCACGGCCCCCGCCGTGCAGGTCGAGCGCGCACCCGGGGCCACGGGCTCCGTGCGCGTCGCCACCGAGGGCGGGGACACCTACGTGTACCCCTCCGAGGCGATGGCGTACATCGCGACGGGCCGCCTCGACAAACAGCTCTTCAACGTCACACAGCTGGTGGCCCAGGGCTACGACGACGCGCATCTCAGCACGCTCCCCCTGATCGTCACGCGCACCGAGGAGTCCGCCGCCCTCAAGCAGCGGACCGGACTGCCCGGGGCGCAGACCACGCTCGGTCTCCCCTCCGTCCGCGGCGAGGCGGTCCGCGCCAAGCGGTCGGAGGCCGCGGACTTCTGGTCGGCGCTCACCGGCACCGCGCAGGAAGCCGGTCAGGCGTCGGCACGCCTGGCCGACGGGTCCGACGGGTCCGACCGCGCCTCGGCGGCACCGCGCTTCGCAGCCGGCGTCGACCAGGTGTGGCTGGACGGCAAGGCGAAGGCGACGCTCGCCGACACCACCGCGCAGATCGGGGCGCCCGCCGCCTGGGCCGCGGGCGGTACCGGGGCCGGGGTGCGGGTGGCGGTCCTGGACAGCGGGGTGGACACCACCCATCCCGACCTGGTGGACCGCATCGTGGCGACCCGCAGCTTCGTCCCGGGTACCGACGTCATCGACCGCAACGGGCACGGCACGCACACGGCGTCCACCGTGGCGGGCACGGGCGCCGCCTCGGGCGGCAAGGAGCAGGGCGTCGCCCCCGGCGCCGACCTGCTGGTGGGCAAGGTCCTCGGCGACAACGGATCCGGGACCATATCCGGGATCATCGCCGGCATGGAGTGGGCGGCGCGGACCGAGCACGCCAAGGTCGTCAGCATGAGCCTGGGCGTCAGCGGCTGGCACACCCAGGACGACCCGATGAGCCAGGCCGTGAACCGGCTGAGCGCCGAGACCGGCGCGCTCTTCGTCATCGCCGCGGGCAACGACGGCCCCGGGGCCTACAGCGTCGCCGCGCCGGGGACGGCCGACGCCGCGCTCACTGTGGGCGCGGTCGACGCGTCCGACCACCTCGCCGAGTTCTCCAGCGCCGGACCTCGCATGAACGACGACGCCCTCAAGCCCGACATGACCGCCCCCGGAGTGGACGTGCTGGCGGCGCGCTCGCAGCACATGGAGTGGG
Organism: Streptomyces sp. NPDC058864; assembly: GCF_042742985.1. NCBI lineage: Bacteria > Bacillati > Actinomycetota > Actinomycetes > Kitasatosporales > Streptomycetaceae > Streptomyces > Streptomyces sp. NPDC058864. The sequence goes on from NZ_JBHYMQ010000085.1 coordinate 25,905, forward strand.
GCGAGGGCTTCTACCGGGTCGACAGCGGCACGTCCATGGCGACGCCCCACGTCGCGGGGGCGGCCGTGCTCCTGGCGCAGAAGCACCCGCAGTGGACCGGGCAGCAGATCAAGGACGCCCTGATGGGCACGACCGTCCCCACCCCCGACTACAGCCCCTACCGGGCGGGAACCGGCCGTCTGGACGTGGCCGCGGCGTACGGCGAGGACCAGGTCGTGGCGACCGGATCGGTCGACGCGGGCCTCGTACGGTGGGCGCCCGGTGCTCAGCGGCAGCCGGTCAAGCGGAAGATCACCTACACCAACACCACCGACCGGCCGGTCACGTTGCGGCTCACCGTCGACCGCGGCGAGTCCCCGGCACAGGTGTTCACGATGTCCGGCGACCGCGTCACGGTACCGGCGAACGGCACGGCCACCGCCGAGGTCGTGGCGAACGCCAAGGGCCTGGCGGCCGGCCAGTACGCCGCCCGGGTCACGGCACGCCACGCGGGCGGCGAGGTGCACACCGCGGTGGGGATCTCCGTCGAGCCGGAGAAGCACGACCTCACCATCCGTCTGAAGGACCGTGACGGCCGGCCCGTGAGCGGCGAGGTCGAGATCCGGAGCGCGGACGGCGGGTCCACGTACATGTGGGTCCCCGACGGCTCGCTCACCAGCCGCTGGGCGCCCGGTTCCTACATGGTCTCGTCGGTCGGGGACGTGCGGGGCCTGGGCGGACGCCACTCGCTCGGCCTCGCGGTGCTGACGGCCCCCGAGGTCGCGCTCACCGCCGACCGCACCGTGGAGCTCGACGCCTCCCGCGCCCGCCAGGTGAAGGTGGCGACACCACGGCCGACCAGCGTGGTCAGCAGCAGGATCGACCTGTACCGCTCCTTCACCTCCGGCACCCCCACCCCCGCCGACGGGAACGCCCTGCGGGAGAGGATCTGGCCCTCGGCCGCCTACGACAGCCTGTGGGCGCTGCCGACCAAGGACAAGGTGAGGAAGGGCAGCTTCGCCTTCACCACCAGAATCCGCGCCGAGCAGCGGCCCCTGGCGATCGGCTACCGGGACCGCCTCCTGGACGACGCACTGGTGCAGCCCGGTTCCCGGCCGATGCGGGACGGCACCTCCCGCCTGGACGCCGTCTTCGCCGGCAACGGAACACAGGCCGAGTACGCCGGCGTGTCCGCCCGCGGCCGGGCCGTGGTGGTCCGCAGCAGTGACGCCGTGTCCCCCGCCGAGCAGGCGGCGGCCGCGCGTGCCGCCGGCGCGGCGCTGCTCCTGGTGGTCAACGACCGTGAGGGCCGCAGGAGCGACTGGTACGGCGACCCCGACCAGGTGACGACCGGGCAGCTCCCGGTCGCCGCGCTGAACCTGGACGAGGGCGAGGCACTGATCAAGGAGGTCGCCGCCGCGGGCGGGAAGGGCCTGCGGCTCGCGGTCGAGGCGCATCCCGCGCCGGAGTACCTGTACGACCTCGTCGACCAGCACCTCGGCGGGATTCCCGCGGACCCCTCCGCGAAGACCGACCCTCGCGCCCTGGCCCGCGTCGACGTCGACTTCACCCCGCCTCCCGGGCGGAAGGTCTTCGAGTCGCGGCTGGACTTCCCCTCGTACGACTACCCGCCGTACAAGGGCTTCTCGCCCAACGCGCTTCCCGCCGGGACCGCAGCCCCCGGACGGCGCACCGAATGGGTCACCGCGGGGGTCCAATGGCAGCAGAACGCCGCGCTGGACGGCTGGGGCAGTTCGTCCACCGACCTGATGACCTACCGGCCGGGCAGCGTGCAGAAGGACCGCTGGTACGGGCCGATCACCCGGCCCCGCATGATCACCTCCGATCTCCCCTACCGGGGCGAGAACGCGATGAGCGCCTACATCCAGGGATTCGGCGACGCGGGCTCGGCGCACAGCGGCGGATCGGGCATGTACCAGGCGATCTCGTTCTACCAGGGCGACCGGGAACTGTCCCGGATCGAGGGCTACCCCTGGTTCGGGGCCGGTGACCTCGCGCCCGAGAAGCTCCCCTACCGTTTGGTCGTCGACACCAAGGGCGACCCGGGGCTCAGCCCCTACTCGACCGCCACCCGCACCGAGTGGCGCTTCACCTCCGGCGCCCCCGAGAGCGTCCAGGCCGTCCCGTTGGTGCAGCTGGACTACGGCACGGACCTGGACGCCGAGGGCAGAGCCGGGCGCAGGACGGAGCTCGCCGTCACCCCTGTGGTCCTCGGCAGTTCCGCTGCCGGGGACGCGGTCTCCTCGGTCCGGCTCGAGGTCTCCTACGACGACGGGGCCACCTGGCTGCGGCAGGGGCTCAAGGAGAAGAAGGGAACCTGGCAGGCGGACCTGAGAGCACCGGGCAGCGCCGGGTACGTGTCGATCCGTGTCACCGCCGAGCAGCGCAACGGCGGCGGCGTCACCCAGACCGTCACCCGGGCCTTCGGCCTGAAGTGACACCGTGAGGGGCCGGTGCCGGGCACGATCACGTGCCGGGCACCGGCCCCTTCGCGTCTCCGAAGCCGGGGGTCTTGCGCGGAGAACTCAATAAATTTCGTTCCCCTTGACCGCTCGATGCGCTGCCTCCACCCCGTCCGGCAACCACCCGAGCGATCTGCCTGGGACTACGCCATCACGGTGCAGATCCGGCGGCACGCAAGCGCCCCGCAAGTGACGCAAGCACAGCTGGGCTTCAACTGCCGCCAGATTACAAGCTGTTGACAAACCCGAGACGTCCGAGAAATCTAATGACGCGCTTTCCGCAAGAAGTTGACTGCCTGACTCAATTCGCGTGCATGGCCGGCTCTCGCCTCGGATGGATCCCCTTCGATCAGTGCTTCCCCTGCTCGCCCCGCTCCCCCTGGTTCCTCCTCGCCCGCCTGCCGCGTGCCCCGCCCCCCACGGAATAGAGGACCCCATGCGTTGGAGACCCCTCGGCCGACGGTCGCTGTCCGCAGCCGCCCTGGCCGGGCTCACGGCCCTCGCGCTCTTGCCGATGTCCGCCCCTGCGACGGCAGCCCCCTCGGCCTCGGACGCTGCCGCCGCCGACGTCAACCTCGCCCTCGGCCGCCCCGCCACCGCGAGCGGCTCCCACGGCGAGTACCCGGCCGGGAACACCACCGACGGCACCCAGGCCTCCTACTGGGAGGGCCCGGCCGGCTCCTTCCCCCAGTGGGTGCAGGTCGACCTGGGAACGACCCGCAGCGTCGACCGGATCGTGCTCAAGCTGCCCTCCGGCTGGGAGACCCGGACCGAGACGCTCTCCCTGCAGGGCAGCACCAACGGCTCCTCGTTCAGCACGCTCGCCGCCTCCACCGGAAGGGTCTTCAACCCGGCGCAGGCCAACACCGTGGCCGTGGACCTGGCCTCCCCCGCCGACGCCCGGTTCGTCCGCGTCAACGTCACCGGCAACACCGGCTGGGGCGCAGCGCAGTTGTCGGAGCTGGAGGTGTACGGCGAGGAGGGCGGCCCGACCGACCCTCCGCCCACCGGCACCAACCTGGCGCGCAACAAGCCGGTCGAGGCCACCTCGTCGGTGCAGAACTTCGTCGCCGCCAACGCCACCGACGACTCCACCTCCACCTACTGGGAGGCCGCCGGTCACCCCGCGGACCTCACCGTCAAGCTCGGCTCGGCCGCGGACGTCACCGGTGTCGTCGTCAAGCTCAACCCCGACCCGGTGTGGGCGGCCCGAACCCAGGCCATCCAGGTGCTGGGCCGCGCGCCGTCCGCGACCGGATTCACCTCGCTGCGCGACCGCGCCGACTACTCCTTCAGCCCGGGCACCGGGAACGCGGTCACCCTTCCGGTCAGCGGACGCTGGGAGGACGTCCGGCTGCGGTTCTTCGCCAACTCCGGCGCGCCCGGCGGCCAGGTCGCGGAGTTCCAGGTCGTCGGCACCGCCGCTCCCGCGCCCGACCTCACCGTCACGGGCCTGAGCTGGTCGCCTGCCGCCCCGTCCGAACGGGACGCGGTCACCGTGAACACCGGGGTCCGCAACGCAGGCACCGCGCGCTCCGCGGCGACGACGGTGGACGTCAGCGTGGAGGGAACGGTCGCCGGGTCCGGCTCGGTGCCCGCCCTCGACCCGGGCGAGTCCGCCACCGTCGCCGTCTCCACCGGTACCCGCGCGGCGGGCAGTTACGGCGTCTCCGCGGTCGTCGACCCGGGCAACACCGTGGCCGAGCTGGACGACAGCAACAACAGCCGCAACGCCGCGGACCGGCTGATCGTGAGCCAGGCTCCCGGACCCGACCTCGAGGTCACCGGCATCACCACCAACCCGGCCAATCCTGCCGTGGGTTCGGCCGTCTCCTTCACCGTGGCCGTGCACAACCGCGGTACGACGGCCGCGGCGGCGGGTTCGGTGACCCGGCTGCAGGCCGGCTCCACCACGCTGAACGGCACCACCGGCCAGGTCGCGGCGGGCGCGACGGTGAACGTCGCGATCAGCGGCACCTGGACGGCGACCGCCGGCGGCGCCACCCTCACGGCCACCGCCGACGCCACCGGGGTGGTCGCGGAGACCAACGAGAACAACAACGTGCTCGCCAAGCCCCTCGTCGTCGGGCGCGGCGCCGCTGTGCCGTACACCGAGTACGAGGCGGAGAACGGCCGCTACCAGGGCACCCTCCTGACGGCCGACGCCAAGCGGACCTTCGGGCACACCAACTTCGCCACCGAGTCCTCCGGCCGCAAGTCCGTCCGGCTGGACTCCGGCGGCCAGTACGTGGAGTTCACCTCCACCACGTCCACCAACTCCATCGTGGTCCGCAACTCCATCCCCGACGCCGCGGGCGGCGGCGGATCGGACGCCACGATCAGCCTCTACGCCGACGGCACGTTCGTGCAGAAGCTGTCCCTGTCCTCCAAGCACAGCTGGCTGTACGGCAGCACCGACGACCCGGAGGGGCTGACCAACCGGCCCGGCGATGACGCACGGCGGCTGTTCGACGAGTCGCACGCGCTGCTGTCGCGCACCTACCCGCAGGGCACCACCTTCCGTCTGCAGCGCGACGCGGGCGACTCGGCGGCCTACTACGTCATCGACCTGATCGACCTGGAGCAGGTCGCCGCCCCGCTGAGCAAGCCGGCCAACTGCACCTCGATCACCGAGTACGGGGCCGTCCCCGGTGACGGGCTCGACGACACCGACGCCATCCAGCGGGCGGTCACCGCCGACCAGAACGGCCAGATCTCCTGCGTGTGGATCCCGGCCGGGCAGTGGCGGCAGGAGCAGAAGATCCTCACCGACGACCCGCTCAACCGCGGCCAGTACAACCAGGTCGGCATCCGGGACGTCACCATCCGCGGCGCGGGCATGTGGCACTCCCAGCTCTACACCCTGACCCCGCCGCAGAACGCCGGGGGCATCAACCACCCGCACGAGGGCAACTTCGGCTTCGACATCGACCACAACACCCAGATCTCCGACATCGCCATCTTCGGCTCGGGCACCATCCGCGGCGGCGACGGCAACGCGGAGGGCGGCGTCGGCCTCAACGGGCGCTTCGGCAAGGACACGAAGATCACCAACGTGTGGATCGAGCACGCCAACGTCGGCGTCTGGGCCGGCCGCGACTACTCCAACATCCCCGAGCTGTGGGGCCCCGGCGACGGGCTGGAGTTCTCGGGGGTGCGGATCCGCAACACCTATGCCGACGGCATCAACTTCGCCAACGGCACCCGCAACTCGACCGTGTTCAACTCCTCCTTCCGCAACACGGGTGACGACGCGCTCGCGGTGTGGGCCAGCAAGTACGTCAAGGACACCTCCGTCGACGTCGGCCACGACAACCACTTCAGGAACAACACGATCCAGCTGCCCTGGCGCGCCAACGGCATCGCGGTCTACGGCGGCTACGGCAACACCATCGAGAACAACATCGTCTCCGACACGATGAACTACCCGGGCATCATGCTCGCGACCGACCACGATCCGATCCCCTTCTCCGGGCAGACGCTCATCTCGGGCAACGCCCTGTACCGGACGGGCGGCGCGTTCTGGGGCGAGGCCCAGGAGTTCGGCGCCATCACGCTCTTCGCACAGGGCACGGACATCCCGGGCGTGACCATCCGGGACACCGAGATCCACGACTCGACCTACGACGGCATCCAGTTCAAGACGGGCGGCGGCACGATGCCCGGCGTCAAGATCACCGACGTCCGCATCGACAACTCCGTGGGCGGCTCCGGCATCCTCGCGATGAGCGGCGCCCGCGGCAGTGCCACCCTGACCAACGTCACGATCACGAACTCGGCCCAGGGCGACGTACTGATCGAGCCCGGCTCCCAGTTCACCGTCACCGGCTCGCCGAACGGCGCGTCCGCGGCACGCAGGTCCGTCTGAAACCGGCGGGGGGCCCCGCGCCCCCCCCGGCGGGGGCCGGG
>NZ_JBHYMQ010000086.1:0-32132 GCF_042742985.1 Streptomyces sp. NPDC058864
GTCGTGGGACGTCCCACGACCCCGCCCCCGCTGCGCCCGGCCCCTACTGGAGCTGCCCCAGCGTGACCTTGACGGTCTTCTCGTCGCCGCCGCGCTGGAAGGTGACGTCCACGGTGTCACCGGGGGCGTGCTGCACCAGTGCCTCGGACAGCGATTGCAGGGTGGTGATGTCGTCGCCCCCGACCCGGACGATGACGTCCCCGGCCTTGATGCCGGCCTTGTCCGCCGCCCCGCCCCTGGTGACCTCGACGACGCCCACCCCCGCGGGCTGGAAGTCCTCGTCGAGGACGGTGCGCGCGACGATGCCGAGCGCCGCGCGGCCGGAGTCGACGACCTTGCCGTGCTCGATGATCTGGTCGGCGATGCGGGTGACGGTCGCCGCGGGGATGGCGAAGCCGATGCCCGGCGCCGAGGAGTCGCCCATCGTGGGGTTGACCGCGGCGAGCGTCGGGATGCCGATGACCTGGCCGGAGAGGTTGACCAGCGCGCCGCCGCTGTTGCCCGGGTTGATGGGCGCCGAGGTCTGCACCATGTCGGCCAGGGTGGCGCCGGTGCCGCCCTCGGCCCCGGTCTCGCTGACCGTTCGGCCGACGGCCGAGACGATGCCCTGCGTGACGCTGCTGTTCAGGCCGAGCGGGCTGCCCATGGCGAGCACGATCTGCCCGACCTGGACGTCGCGGGACCGCCCGAAGGACGCCGCGCGCAGCCCGCTCGGCGGGTCGTCGAGTTCGATGACGGCCAGGTCCTGCTCGGGATAGGCGGCCACGAGCCGGCCCTTGTGGGGGGTGTCGCTGTTGGCGAGGGTGACCTCGAAGGTGTCGGAGCTGCCGACGACATGGGCGTTGGTGACGATGTGGCCCTTGGTGTCGTAGACGATGCCGGAGCCCAGTCCCTCGGACGTGTTGATCTGGACGACGGACGGCAGTACCGCCTTGACCACCTGCTGGTAGGAGCGCTCCAGGTCGCGGGCGCCGGCCAGCTCGGAGGCGGCGACGGGCGCGGGTGCGGAGGACGCCGCGCTGGGGGAGGGGGAGTCCCCCGTGCATCCGGCGGCCAGGCTCCCGCAGCACGCGACGGCCAGCAGCAGGTCCGCCGCCCGCAGTGCCGCCGGCGGCCGCCATCGGTTCGGCTTCGAATCGCGCATGACCGAAGTGTCGCGTTCGCGGCGCCCCGTCCCGGGTATCCCGCCCCGGTCAGCTCCGTACGCCGCACAGATGCAGCAGTGCCGCGACCTGCCGGTAGGGGTCGGTGCGCCCGGCCAGCTCCTCGGCGGCCAGCAGTTCCGCCGGCACCTCCACGGCGTCGTCCGGCGCCGTGTCGGTGAAGACCCGCACCCCGTACCAGGCGTGCAGCGGCGCGCCGATGGCGCTGAGGGTCGTCGTCAGGTCCGCGCGCCGGTCGGCGCGCGCGGGCAGCCCGAGCCGGTTGGTGTACGTGTCGGCCGCGAAGGCCGCCAGCGCGCCGGCCCAGTCGCCCTGCAGCGCGGGCCGCATCGCCAGTGCGTCGGCGTTGCGCACCAGCAGGGACAGCAGCCCCCCGGGGGCCAGCACCCTGGCGAGCCCGGCGACCATGGCGTCCGGTTCGGGCACGTACATCAGCACACCGTGGCAGAGCACCACGTCGAAGCTGCCGGGCCCGAAGTGCCGGCCGGTCTCCCGGCCGTCGCCCTCGACGAGGGTGATCCGCTCGCGTATGCCCTCGGGCTCGGCGGCCACCGCCTCGCGCAGCACGCCCGCCATCCCCGGATCGGCCTCCAGGCCGGTGACCAGGTGACCGGCGCGGGCCAGCCGCAGCGCCTGGGTGCCCTGACCGGGACCCACGTCGAGGATCCTGAGCCGGCGCCCCACGGGGAAGCGCGCGGTGATCTGCTCGTCGAGCTGGCGCGCGACCAGCTCCTGCCGCACGGTGTTCCGCAGTCCGCCCAGCCGGTCCAGCCACGAGCCGGCGGCCTCGGCGAACCCGCCGTTCCCGCTCAGAGCTTGGTGCCGCGCTTGACCTGCGGCTTCGGCAGGCGCAGTCGGCGCATCTGGAGGGTCCGCATGAGGGCGTACGCGACGGCGCCCTTCGTGGGCTTGTCCGGGAAGCGCTTGGCCAGCTCGCGGCGGAGCAGCAGACCGCTGACGGCCGAGTCGACGACGATCAGCACGATCACCACGAGCCACAGCAGCAGCGAGATGTTCTGCAGCGCCGGGTTGCGGAGCATGCTGAGCACGAGGATGACCACGGCCAGCGGCAGGAAGAACTCCGCCACACGGAACCGCGAGTCCACGTAGTCGCGGGCGAACTTGCGCACCGGGCCCTTGTCACGGGCGGGCAGATAGCGCTCGTCGCCGTTCATCAGCGCTTCGCGCTGCTTGGCGAGGTCGGCGCGCCGGGCCTCACGGGCCTGCTTGGTGGCGGCCTTGCGGTCGGTGGGCGTGGTCACCGCCTTGCGGCGCTGCGTCTGGGCATCGCTGCGCTTGGGGGTGGGGCGGCCCTTGGGAGCCTGCGGGTCGCGGGGCTGCCGGTCCTCCACCACGGTGGCGGATGCGGCCTGCTCGGTTTGGGAACGACGTCGGAACACGACTCCAAGGTTACGTGCTCGCCGACGGGACCCCCAGCCCCTCACCTACTCCCTGGGCCTGAGGTCATCGAACTGTGATCGTTCCTAAGGATGAGCGCATCCGCAACAGAACAGTGGGGTAATGGAACCAGGCCCCGTACTGTGGGGTCTGTAGAGGTGTGCTGGCGAGCTGAATGAAGGGGGCGCGCGAGGCCCATGAGCGGTGTCATGAAGCGGATGGGGATGATCTTCCGCGCGAAGGCCAACAAGGCCCTTGACCGGGCCGAGGATCCGCGCGAGACGCTCGACTACTCGTACCAGAAACAGCTGGAGCTGCTGCAGAAGGTGCGGCGCGGTGTCGCGGACGTCGCCACCTCGCGCAAGCGCCTTGAGCTGCAGCTGAACCAGCTGCAGCAGCAGTCCGCGAAGTACGAGGACCAGGGCCGCAAGGCGCTCGCCCTGGGCCGGGAGGACCTGGCCCGCGAGGCGCTCTCGCGCCGGGCCGCCCTCCAGCAGCAGGTCACCGACCTGGAGACGCAGCACCAGACGCTGCAGGGCGAGGAGGAGAAGCTCACCCTCGCCGCCCAGCGCCTGCAGGCCAAGGTGGACGCCTTCCGCACCAAGAAGGAGACCATCAAGGCCACCTACAGCGCGGCCAAGGCCCAGACCCAGATCGGCGAGGCCTTCTCCGGCATCTCCGAGGAAATGGGCGACGTCGGCCTGGCGATCCAGCGGGCCGAGGACAAGACCGAGCAGCTGCGCGCCCGGGCCGGTGCCCTGGACGAGCTGCTGGCCTCCGGCGCCCTCGACGACCCGACCGGGATCGCCAAGGACGACATCCAGGCCGAGCTCGACCGCCTCTCCGGCGGCAGCGACGTCGAGCTGGAGCTGCAGCGGATGAAGGCCGAGCTGGCCGGGGGCTCCCCGCAGCAGGCCATCGAGGGCGGGCAGCAGCAGGGACAGACCCAGTCGCAGACCCAGGACCAGCCCCGGTTCGACAAGCAGTAGACACCCCGGAGGAGGGCGTCGTGATCGTACGGATCATGGGCGAGGGCCAGGTGACGGTGGACGAGAGCCACCTCGCCGAACTCGACAAGCTCGACGACGAGCTCCTGGCGGAGATGGAGAGCGGTGACGAGGCCGGGTTCCGGCGCACGCTCACCGCGCTCCTCGACGCCGTGCGGCGGCTCGGCACACCTCTGCCGGACGACTCGCTGGAGCCGTCCGAGCTGATCCTGCCGGCCCCGGACGCCACCTTGGAGGAGGTCCGGGAACTGCTCGGGGACGAAGGACTCATCCCCGGCTGACCCTCACCGACCAGCGCACTCGCCGACGTGCCCCGGCCCGGTACCGCACCGGGCCGGGGCACGGCCGTCCGTGGGGACCCGTACCGTTGATGAGCGTGCAGCATCGATCCATGAAGGACCGGGCCCGGCTGTGGCCGCAGGCCCACCCCATCGCCCTCGACGCCGGGCTGGCGCTCGCCGTCCTGGCGGTGGTCCTCGGCAACATGTTCATCGGGCCGCACACCGAGCGGTACGACGCCTCGGTCCCCGACATCCTGCTGGCCGTGCTCGGCTCCGCCGCGCTGCTGCTGCGCCGGCGCAGCCCGCTGGGCGTCCTCGCCTTCACCGGCGCGGTCACCGTGGTCTACCTGCTCACGGCGACCGGGGAGGGCCGCGCCCCGGTGGCCGCCACCGTCGTCGTCGCGCTGTTCTCCGCCTCCACGCGCACCGACCGCACCACCACCTTCCGGCTGGGCCTGGTGACCTGCCTGCTGCTGCCCGCGATCGCCATGCTCTTCGGGGCCCGGCCCTGGTACTCCGCCGAGAACATCGCCCTGTTCGCGTGGAGCGGCATGGCCGCGGCCGCCGGTGAGGCCACCCGCAACCGCCGCGCCTACGTCGCGGCCGTCGAGGAGCGTGCCGAGCGGGCCGAGCGCACCCGGGAGGAGGAGGCCAAGCGCCGCGTCGCGGAGGAGCGGATGCGGATCGCCCGGGAACTGCACGACGTGGTGGCCCACCACATCGCCCTGGTCAACGTGCAGGCCGGCGTCGCCGCCCACGTCATGGACAACCGCCCCGACCAGGCGAAGCAGGCCCTCGCGCACGTCCGCGAGGCCAGCCGTTCCGCGCTGGACGAGCTCCGCGCGACCGTCGGCCTGCTGCGGCAGTCCGGGGACCCCGCCGCCCCCATGGAACCGGCGCCCGGCCTCGGCGTGCTGGACCAGCTCGTCGACGGCTTCCGCCGGGCCGGCCTGCCGGTGGAGGTCGTCGAGGAGGACCCCGGCACGCTTCCCGCGAGCGTGGACCTCACCGCGTACCGGGTCATCCAGGAGTCGCTCACCAACGTCCACAAGCACGCCGGCCCGGGCGCCCGGGCGGAGATCCGCATCGCGCGCGGCAGCGAGGCGCTGGAGGTCACCGTGGTCGACCGCGGCGGCAGCCCGCAGGCTCCGGGCACCGCGGGCGGCGGCCACGGCCTGATCGGCATGCGCGAGCGCGCCGCGGCCCTCGGCGGCACCTGCGAGGCCGGCCCCTGCACGCGGGGCGGCTTCCGCGTCCACGCCCGCCTGCCGCTGGCGGTGCCGGGCCCGCCGGCCGGCCCGCGCGGGGATGGGAGAATCCCGGCATGATCAGGGTGCTGCTCGCGGACGACCAGGCGCTGCTGAGGGGCGCGTTCCGCGTCCTCGTGGAGTCCGAGCCGGACATGGAGGTCGTCGGGGAGGCCTCCGACGGCGCCGAGGCCGTCGCGCTGGCCCGCAGCACCCGGGCCGACGTCGTCCTGATGGACATCCGCATGCCCGGCACGGACGGCCTCGCCGCGACCCGTGAGATCACCGCGGCCGAGGACCTGACCGGCGTGGCGATCCTGGTCCTGACGACCTTCGAGGCCGACGAGTACGTCGCGCAGGCGATCCGCGCCGGCGCCGCCGGTTTCCTCGGCAAGGGCGCCGAGCCCGGCGAACTGCTCGACGCGATCCGTACCGTCGCCGCGGGCGACGCGCTGCTGTCCCCGTCGGCGACCAAGAGCCTGATCGCCCAGTTCCTGGCGCAGAGCGGGGGCCGGCGCCCACTGCCCTCGGAGGGCGGCGCCGCCCTCCCCGACCTGGACGCGCTGACGGCACGCGAGCGCGAGGTGCTGGTCGAGGTGGCGCTGGGGCTGCCGAACGACGAGATCGCCGAACGCCTCGGGGTGAGCCCGCTCACCGTCAAGACGCACGTCAACCGCACCATGGCCAAACTCGGCGCCCGCGACCGCGCGCAGCTGGTGGTCGCCGCGTACGAGTCCGGTCTGGTGCGCCCGACCCCGCGCTGAGTACCACCGGCGCGTACCGCATCCGCAGTACGCCCCCGCGGGCAATCACGACCTCGGGCTGAGGAAACCACCCTCCGCGGCAGGAGAAAGTGGCGTGGGCTGACAAAAGTCCGCAACCCGAGACCATCCCACCACTCTGAGCACAGAGAAGAGACCGCACCACGATGTCCTGGCTGTCCCGGTTCAGCCTCGCCCAGCGCAGTCTTGTCGCGCTGATGGCGGTGGTCGCCATCGGCTTCGGCGCCATCGCGATACCGTCCCTCAAGCAGCAGCTGTTCCCCTCCTTCGACCTGCCCGTGGTGTCGGTGATCACGACCTACCCGGGCGCGTCCCCCGACGTCGTCGAGAAGCAGGTCGTCGAGCCGATCGAGAACGGCGTCAAGGGTGTCGACGGCATCACCGGCGTCACGTCCACGGCCAGCGAGGGCGCTGCCGTGATCACGGCCCAGTTCGACTACGGCAACGACAGCGACAAGCTGATGGCCGACGTCCAGCAGGCGGTGAACCGGGTCTCCTCGCGGCTGCCGGAGGACGCCGACCCGCAGGTCATCGCCGGCTCGACGGACGACCTCCCGACCGTCGTCCTCGCCGCCTCCTCCACGGGCATGGACCAGCAGGCCCTCGCCGACGCGCTCGACCGCACGGTCCTCCCGGTGCTGCAGGACATCGACGGCGTCGGCCAGGTGACCGTCACCGGTGTCCAGGACCAGATCGTCACCGTCACGCCCGACGACGAGAAGCTCGCCGCCCGCAAGCTCGGCGCGGCCGCCCTCGTGCAGGCGCTGCAGGCCGGCGGCCACGCCGTCCCGGCCGGCTCTTTCGAAGACGGCGGCAAGAGCCGCACCGTCCAGGTCGGCGGCGAGTACGCGTCGGTGCGCGAGATCGAGGACCTGCGGATCCCCGCGGGCGCCAAGCCCGTGCGCCTCGGCGACGTCGCCACCGTCGCGGAGCGCCCGGACGCCGCCGCGTCCATCACCCGGACCGACGGCGAGCCCAGCCTCGGCGTCGCCGTCACCATGGACCAGAACGGCAGCGCCGTCGCGATCTCCTCGGCCGTCAAGGACAAGCTGGCCGACCTCGAGCGCGACCTCGGCAAGGGCGCCAAGCTCACCGTCGTCAGCGACCAGGGCCCCGCGGTCTCCAAGTCGATCCACGGCCTGACCACCGAGGGCCTGCTCGGTCTGCTCTTCGCGGTCGTGATCATCCTGGTCTTCCTGGGGTCGCTGCGCTCGACCCTGGTGACCGCGGTCTCCATCCCGCTCTCCGTCGTGCTGACGCTGATCGTGCTGTGGACCCGCGGCCTGTCGCTCAACGTGCTCACGCTGGGCGCGCTGACCATCGCCATCGGCCGTGTCGTCGACGACTCGATCGTGGTGCTGGAGAACATCAAGCGGCACCTCGCCTACGGCGAGGAGAAGCAGTCCGCGATCATCGCCGCGGTGCGCGAGGTGGCCGGCGCGGTCACCGCCTCCACCCTCACCACGGTCGCCGTCTTCGTGCCGATCGGCCTGGTCGGCGGCATGGTGGGCGCCCTGTTCGGCTCGTTCTCGCTGACCGTCGCCGCGGCGCTGCTCGCCTCGCTGCTGGTGTCGCTGACGATCGTCCCGGTGCTGTCGTACTGGTTCCTCAAGCCCCCGGCCGACGCGGGCAGGATCGCCCCGGAGGAGATCCGGCGCCGGGCCGAGGAGGAGGAGTCCCGGGGCGCCCTGCAGCGGCTGTACGTGCCGGTGCTGCGCTTCGCCACCCGGCGCCGGCTGACCAGCGTCCTCATCGCCGTCGCGGTCCTGCTGGTCACCGTCGGACTCACCCCGCTGCTGAAGACGAATCTCTTCGAGTCGAACGACCAGGACACCCTGACCGTCAAGCAGGAACTCCCGCCGGGCACCGGCCTCGCGGCCTCCGACGCGGCCGCCCGCAAGGTCGAGAAGCTGCTGGAGGGCATCGACCAGGTCGAGGACTACCAGGTCACGGTCGGATCCTCCGGCTTCCGGGCGGCCTTCGGCGGCGGCACCGGGGCCAACCAGGCCAGCTTCCAGGTGAAGCTGAAGAGCGCCGACGACAGCGCCGACGTCCTCGACGAGATCCGGACGGGCCTCAAGGGCCTCGACGGCGTCGGCACGACCTCGGTCTCCAGCGGTGACGGCTTCGGAAACCAGAACCTGTCGGCCGTGGTCAAGGCCGCGGACGCCGGCACCCTGGCCAAGGCCAGTGCCCAGGTGCGTGACGCCGTGGCCGGCCTGGACGACGTCACCGACGTCACCAGCGACCTCGCGCAGAGCGTGCCCCGGATCGAGGTCCACGCCAAGCAGGCCGAGGCCGCCAAGTACGGCCTGAACGACGCCGTCATCGGTGCCGCCGTCACCCAGGCGGTGCGCGGTACGACCGTCGGCACCGCGGTGCTCGACGACACCGAGCGCGATGTGCGGGTGGTGTCCGGGCAGAAGGCCGGGACGGTCGCCGAGCTCAAGGCCCTCACCATCCCCACCCTTGCGGGACCGGTGAAGCTGAGCAAGGTCGCCGAGGTCGTCGAGGCCCCCGGCCCGGTGCAGAAGACCCGGATCGACGGCGCTCGCGCCGCGACGATCACGGCGAAGCCGACCGGCGACGACACCGGTGCGGTGAGCGACGCGATGAAGGACAAGCTCGACAAGCTCGACCTCCCCAAGGGCGCCACCGTCGAGATCGGCGGTGTCTCCTCGGAACAGGACGAGGCCAACGCAGGGATCGCGCTCGCCATGCTCGCGGCGATCGCCATCGTCTTCATGCTGCTGGTCGGTACCTTCCGCAGCCTGATCCAGCCGCTGGTGCTGCTGGTGTCCATCCCGTTCGCGGCCACCGGCGCGATCGGCCTGCTGCTGATCACCGGCACCCCGATGGGTGTACCGGCGCTGATCGGCATGCTGATGCTCATCGGCATCGTCGTGACCAACGCGATCGTGCTGATGGACCTCATCAACCAGTACCGTGCCCAGGGGTACGGCGTGGTGGAGGCCGTCATCGAGGGCGGCCGGCACCGTCTGCGCCCGATCCTGATGACCGCGCTGGCGACCGTCTTCGCCCTGCTCCCGATGGCCCTCGGGGTCACCGGCGAGGGCGGCTTCATCGCCCAGCCGCTGGCCATCGTCGTCATCGGCGGTCTGCTCACCTCGACGCTGCTGACCCTGCTGCTGGTCCCGACCCTCTACACGGCGGTCGAGATCCGCAAGGAGCGCCGTGCCAAGCGCAAGGCGCTGAAGCGGGCGGCCGAGTCCGGCGGCCCGGGCGACGCGGAGACGCAGAAGGAGTCGGAGCTGGCCGGGGTCTGAGACCCGGCGCGGTACAACCGGCGGCAGGGCCCGGGGCGTTCGTGAACGCCCCGGGCCCTGCCCCGTCTACAGGAAGAACCCCGAGGGGATGTACGGCTCGGGCGGACGCATCCCGCGCAGGCAGACCCAGCCGGAGGTGCTGAGCTCCAGCCCGGCGGTCAGCCCCACGTCCACCGCCCACTGCTGCTCGGCCGTCAGGTTCGGGACCCGTGCCGTGGTGCCCTCGGGCAGGCTCAGCAGCGCGGCGGTCAGCAGCCGGGACGCCAGCCGGCGCGAGGTCGCGGCCAGCAGCCGTACGTGCCCGGCCGACGTAGCAGTAGCCGCTGCCGGCGAGGTCGTCCACGACCAACAGGGGGCTCTCGCTGAGCATGTGGTCGTGGTCGGGGCCGTGCGCGCCGCCCCGGGTGCGGCGGTCCACGGAGTCCATCAGGTCGCGGTGCTTGGCCGAGCCCTCGTGCACGGCGCCGTCCGGCGCGGGAAGGCCGGCCTTGCGGACCGCGCCCTCCAGGCGCATCGCCGGGTGCAGCGCGAAGCCCGCCCGGCGGTAGACGGCCGCCGCCCGCGGGTCGGGCGAGCCGCAGATGATGCCGCGCAGGCAGCCGCGCCCGTACGCCAGGGCGGCGGCGAGCAGTTCGCGGCCGACCCCCTGCCGCTGCGCGGAGGGCAGCACCGCGAACAACGACAGCCCCCACGTCCCCTCGCGGCGCGTCGACATCGAGACGCCCAGCGGCATGCCGGAGTTCTCGTCGACGGCCAGCCAGCAGCCACCGGGGTCGGTGCGCGCCAGGTAGCGGTTCCGCCGCCGCAGCAGGGCGGCCCGCTCCGGGGGCGTCTCCTCGGGCGGGCCGTCGCCGCGCAGCGCGCGCGAGGCGCCGAACGCGGCGGCGGCCACGACCGCCACCGCGTCGGCGTCCTCGTCGGTGTCGTGCATGGGGCGCAGGATCATGCGCCCATCCTGCCCCTACGGCAGGGCGAGCATCCGCTCCAGCGCGAGCTTCGCGAAGTGCTCGGTGTCCCGGTCGACTTGGATGCGGTTGACGACCTTGCCGTCGGCCAGCGACTCCAACGTCCACACCAGGTGAGGCAGGTCGATCCGGTTCATCGTCGAGCAGAAGCAGACGGTCTTGTCGAGGAAGACGATCTGCTTGTCCGGGTGCGCCTTGGCCAGCCGGCGCACCAGGTTGAGCTCGGTGCCGATGGCCCAGGACGAACCGGCCGGGGCCGCCTCCAGGGCCTTGATGATGTACTCGGTCGAACCGACCTGGTCCGCCGCGGCGACAACCTCGTGCCTGCACTCGGGGTGCACCAGGACGTTGACGCCGGGGATGCGGGCCCGCACGTCCTCCACCGACTCCAGCGAGAAACGGCCGTGCACCGAGCAGTGGCCGCGCCACAGGATCATCTTCGCGTCGCGCAGCTGCTCGGCGGTCACGCCGCCGTTCGGTTTGTGCGGGTTGTAGACGACGCAGTCCTCCAGGGAGAAGCCCATCTCCCGCACCGCGGTGTTGCGGCCGAGGTGCTGGTCGGGGAGGAAGAGCACCTTCTCGCCCTGCTGGAACGCCCACTCCAGGGCGCGCTTGGCGTTGCTGGAGGTGCAGATGGTGCCGCCGTGCCGGCCGGTGAAGGCCTTGATGTCGGCGGAGGAGTTCATGTAGGAGACGGGCACGGTGACGTCGGCGACGCCGGCCTCGGTCAGCACGTCCCAGCACTCGGCGACCTGCTCGGCGGTGGCCATGTCGGCCATGGAGCAGCCGGCCGCCAGGTCGGGGAGGATCACCTGCTGGGCGTCGGAGGTCAGGATGTCCGCGGACTCGGCCATGAAGTGCACGCCGCAGAAGACGATGTACTCGGCCTCGGGGCGGGCCGCGGCGTCACGGGCCAGCTTGAAGGAGTCGCCGGTGACGTCGGCGAACTGGATGACCTCGTCGCGCTGGTAGTGGTGGCCCAGGACGAAGACCCTCTCGCCGAGCTTGGCCTTGGCGGCGCGGGCGCGCTCCACCAGATCCGGGTCCGAGGGGGCGGGCAGGTCGCCGGGACAGTCGACGCCGCGCTCGCTGCGCGGGTCGGACTCGCGGCCCAGGAGGAGCAGGGCGAGCGGGGTCGGCTGGACGTCCAGCGGTTCGGATGTGGTGGTCACGGGCCCGAAGCCCTTTCTCTGCGGAACTGCGGCTCAACCTTTTCGTCTGTTTGACGCTATCTATCATAACCCGTTCGCGTCAGAATGACGATGGCCCTCGCGTCAGTGTGACGCATTACCCGCAGGGGGCCCGGTGTGCGAGCATGGATGGCGCGAAGACCCATCGGACCCGGAGGAATGAATCCGGGCGGCCACCGGTTCACCGTTGTGGCAGCATCCGTACAACCCGGGAGTGGATCAGATGACGGTTCAGGACGAGACCAGCCAGAGCGAGGGCATCCTCCTGTCCGACGCGGCGGCCTCCAAGGTCAAGAACCTGCTCGAGCAGGAGGGCCGCGACGACCTCGCGCTGCGCGTCGCCGTCCAGCCGGGCGGTTGCTCCGGCCTGCGCTACCAGCTGTTCTTCGACGAGCGTTCGCTCGACGGCGACGTCGTGAAGGACTTCGGCGGCGTGAAGGTGGTCACCGACCGCATGAGCGCCCCGTACCTCGGCGGCGCCTCCATCGACTTCGTCGACACGATCGAGAAGCAGGGCTTCACGATCGACAACCCGAACGCCACCGGCTCCTGCGCCTGCGGCGACTCGTTCCACTGAGCCCCGCGCGAAGGCGGCGGACACCCGAGGTGCCCGCCGCCTTCGGCATGTCCTGAGCCGCCTCCCGGGCGGCCAGCCGGCCTACTTCCGTGGCACCGTGCTGCCGTCGGAGAGGTCGACGACCTTGCGGTCGCCCAGTGAGGTGTCGAGCCGGACGGTGCGGGAGAACCGCTCGGCGATCATGATGCAGGCCTTCCCCGGGTTCTTCTGCACCACCGTGACCTTCACCTTCACCACCGCGCCCGACTCGTCGGCGGAGGCCGTGTAGTCACTGCACACCCCGCCCCAGAAGCGCAGGGTCAGCTCCGTGCCCTCGGTGCGGTACGACTCCACCTTCGCCGTCGCGACGGCCGGCGCCGCCGTCCCCGAGGGTGCGGGAGACGCCGCGCCGCCCCGTACGTACGCCGGGTCCACCGCGGGCTGGGCCAGCACCGAGGCGCGCCGCACGCCCTCCTGCGTCACCTCGAAGAGCCAGGACGGCACCAGGGTCTGCCGTCCGGCCACGAACTGCGCCGACAGGCCGAACTCGGCCTTCCGCACCTCCATCTGCCGGTGCGCTCCCGGCACACAGGGGAGCACCTGCGGCAGCGCCGGGTCGTCGCCGGGCGCGCGGGAGGGCTTCGGCACCACGGTCGGGCAGTCGCCGATCCCCAGGTCACCGCCCGTCCCAGGGCGCTCCAGCAGCTTCAGCGCCTCCTTCGCCGACACCACCGGATAGGTGTCGCCCCTGGTCAGCGGCGCCATCATGCCGTACCCGGTGACCAGCAGCCCGTCGGAGGCGACCTGCAGCGCCGTCCGCCAGCCGTGCGTCGGCAGCCCCGCCACCCGCGGGTCCGCGGTGACGGTGCGCAGTACCCCCGAGACCTCGCCCGCGTCCGTCCGCGCGTCCTTCAGCCCCAGCGCCGCGAGGACCGGCGCCGCCTTGCGCAGCGCCTTCGCCGCGGGCACCGCGAGGTCGTCCCGGGCGGGGGCACGGTCCTTGCGGGGTGTGCCGCCGTAGTACGAGTACGCCCAGGTGCCCGGCGCGTCCTTGTTCACCCGGAGCACCGGGCCGCCGCCGTCCGGGGTGCCGCCGGCCTTCCAGGCGCCGTGATCGGACTTCACCGTGCCGGGCACACCCAGGGCGCGCGCCAGCCGCTCCACCGCGGCACGCGACACGCTGCCCGGGTGCTGCACGGCGGCGGAGGAGGGGCCGTCCGGCAGCTCGCCCCGGACGGTGAGTCCGGCGCCGGTGCCGCGGCCGGCCCCGTCGAGCTCGAGCGGCTCCGGCGAACCGTCCCCGCTACCGCCCGAGGCACGCGGGACACCGCCCTCGGCGTTCGACGAGGCCCAGTAGGCGCCGCCGCCCCCGGCGGCCAGCACGGCGACGGCGACCGCCGACGTCACCCACGGTGACCTGTGCCGGCGGCGCGGTCGCGTCGGCTCGCTCTCCACGATGGCTCCTTAGGCTCCGCTCGGCTGCGTACAGCTGCCGACGTCCCGGTCCTTCGACCGGGGGACGCCACTTGGACGGGCCGGAGCGCCTCGCGGTTCCGATCAGTCGGCGTACTCGGCCATGCCCTCGACGACGTGCGACGACGCGGCCGGCACCGTGATCCCGTGCAGACTCGCCGGGCTGACCCGCGCGGACTCGCTCTCCGCGGGGACCTCCCAGTGCGCGGCCATCTTGCGGCAGTCGCCGATCAGCTCGGCGAGCGACTCGGGGTCGTCGAGGGGCGCGGTGGGAAGAGGAGTGGTCATAGACACGACCATAGGTACCCGGCGTCACGGGAGAAAGCCCTACTATCGGGTAGTTTCGCCATGTCGGCGCCCACCGGTCCAGCCGGTAGCGTGGACAGGTACCGTCCGCCGCCCGCCTCCGCAGGAGCGTCCCAGCCGTGCGTATCGCAGTCACCGGCTCCATCGCCACCGACCACCTGATGACCTTCCCCGGCCGATTCGCCGACCAGCTCGTCGCCGACCAGCTGCACACGGTCTCCCTCTCGTTCCTGGTCGACACGCTCGACGTACGCCGTGGTGGCGTCGGTGCGAACATCTGTTTCGGGATGGGCCAGCTGGGTGTCCGGCCCGTCCTCGTCGGTGCCGCCGGCTCCGACTTCGACGAGTACCGCGCCTGGCTCGACCGGCACGGCGTCGACACCGCCTCCGTCCGCATCTCCGAAGTGCTGCACACCGCGCGCTTCGTCTGTACCACGGACGCCGACCACAACCAGATCGGCTCCTTCTACACCGGCGCGATGAGCGAGGCCCGCCTCATCGAGCTGCACTCGGTCGCCGCCCGCGTCGGCGGCCTCGACCTCGTGCTCATCGGCGCCGACGACCCCGAGGCGATGCTCCGCCACACCGAGGAGTGCCGTTCCCGCGGCATCCCGTGGGCGGCGGACTTCTCGCAGCAGATCGCCCGCATGAACGGCGACGAGATCCGGATACTGCTGGACGGCGCGGCCTACCTCTTCTCCAACGAGTACGAGAAGGGCCTGATCGAGTCCAAGACCGGCTGGACGGACGAGGAGATCCTCGGCCGGGTCGGCACCCGCGTCACCACGCTGGGCTCGCGCGGCGTCCGCATCGAGCGGGCCGGCGAGGAGCCCATCGTCGTGGGCTGCCCGGAGGAGGACGCGAAGGTCGACCCCACCGGTGTCGGCGACGCCTTCCGCGCGGGCTTCCTCTCCGGCCTCGCCTGGGGCGTCGACGCGGAGCGGGCGGCGCAGGTCGGCTGCATGCTGGCGACGCTGGTCATCGAGACCCTCGGCACGCAGGAGTACCAGCTGCGCCGGGCCCACTTCATGGACCGCTTCACCAAGGCCTACGGCGACGACGCGGCCGAGGAAGTCCGCACCCACCTGCACTGACCCGCTCCGCGGGGGTCCGGCGGGGTTCTGCCGGCCCGACCGCGACCCGACGCCGACCCGACGGCGGCGCCGCGCGCATGCGGCGCCGCCGGTCGCCTGTCGGCCCGTCCCGCGGGGAAGCGCCCCGGCCGCGTCAGGAGACCCGGCGCACCCAGTACGCGGTACCGCGGGGCGCGGTGTGCGCACCGAGGTACTCCTGCTCGCGCATGTCGCACCACGCCGGGATGTCGAGCCGCGCGGCCTCGTCGTCGGAGAGCACCGACACGACGCCGCCCACCGGTACGTCCCCGATGACCTTCGCCAGCTCGATGACCGGAATCGGACACCGCTTGCCGAGGGAGTCCACGACGAGGTCCGGTTCGCCCTCCGCCTCGTCCGCCTCCGGCCCGGCCGCCCGTCCCGCCCCCGTCGTGGGCCCGGACACCGGCGTCGGCGCGCCGAGCCGCTCCCGCACCGTCCGCACCACCCCCGGCAGGACCTCGAGGAAGCGGTCCACGTCGCCCGCATCGGCCCCCGCCGGCAGGGAGACCCGCACGTTCCCCTCGGACAGCACGCCCATCGCCTTGAGCACATGGCTCGGCGTCAGCGTGCTGGACGTGCACGATGACCCGGAGGAGACCGAGAAGCCCTCCCGGTCCAGTTCGTGCAGCAGCGCCTCGCCGTCCACGTAGAGGCAGGAGAAGGTCACCACGTTCGGCAGCCGCAGCTCGGGGTGGCCCACCACCTCGACGTCCGGGACGAGTTCGGGAACCGCGGTCCGGATGCGGTCGACCAGGGCGGACAGCCGCGCCGCCTCCGCGGAGGCCTCGGCGCGCACCGCCCGCAGCGAGGCCGCCGCGGCGACGATCGCGGGGAGGTCCTCGAAGCCGGGCGCGCGCCCCGACTCCCTTTCGTCCGTGGGTCCCTGGGCGGCGAAGCGGGTGCCCTTGCGGACCGCCAGCAGACCCACCCCGGACGGCCCGCCCCACTTGTGGGCGCTCGCCGTCAGCAGCGACCAGCCGCCCGACACGAATCCCCAGCCCAGTGACTGGGCGGCGTCGACGAGCAGCGGCACCCCCGCCGCCCGGCACAGCTCCGCGACCTCGTCGACCGGCTGCACCGTGCCGACCTCGTGGTTGGCGGACTGCAGACAGGCCAGCGCGGTGTCCTCGCGCAGCGCGGCGCCGAAGGTCCCGGCGTCGACCAGACCCGTGCGGTCGGTGCCCACCTCCGTGACGTCCGCGTCGTCCGCGGAGTCCTCCACCGCGTGCAGCACGGAGGAGTGCTCGACGGCGGAGACGACGACGTGCCGGCCGACCCGGCGCCGGCCGGCGAGCGCCCCGGCCACGCCCGCGTGTACGGCACGCGTACCCGAAGGAGTGAAAACGAGTTCGTCCGGACGGCACCCGACGGCGTCGGCGGCGGCCTCCCGGGCGGCGTCGAGCAGCAGCCGTGCGCGGCGTCCCTCGCGGTAGAGCCGGGAGGGGTCGGCCCACCCCTCGTCGAGCGCGGCGAGGAGGGCCTGCCGGGCGACGGGATGCAGTGGTGCGGCGGACGCGGCGTCGAAGTAGGGCACGTGGTGCACGCTACGCCCCGGCGTCCCGCCGGGCGTCTGGGGACCAGTCAAAAGCCCCCGAAACGGGGCCCTCCGCAGGTGCGGAGCGGTGCCCGACACCCCTTCGGGGGCCGCCCCGGCGCGTTGGCCCCCCTCCCCGCGCGCCCCAAAATCGAGTCCAGTAGGGTTTGGTCCGCATAAACATCCACACCACTGCCCGCGCCAGGGCGACCGACCAGCACAGGCCGGGCATCCGGACGCGTGGGCGAGACTCTCGGGAAGGCGCTACGTGAGTCCCTACGGCTCCGACCGCTCGTCGCGGCGCCCGATGCGGCGGATTCTGCCGCAGGCGCTGGCCGCGGGCCTGGTCCTTGCGACCGCCACCGGTTGCACATACGAGGACTTCCCCCGCCTCGGCATGCCCAGCCCCGTCACGGAGCAGGCACCGCGGATCCTGTCGCTCTGGCAGGGTTCCTGGGCCGCCGCGCTGGCGGTCGGCGTGCTCGTGTGGGGACTGATCCTCTGGAGCATCATCTTCCACCGGCGCAGCCGCACCAAGGTGGAGATCCCGCCCCAGGTCCGCTACAACATGCCGATCGAGGCGCTCTTCACCACGGTCCCGCTGGTCATCATCTCGGTGCTCTTCTACTTCACCGCCCGGGACGAGTCCAAGCTCCTGGAGACCTCGGCGCGCCCCGACCACGTCGTCAACGTGGTCGGCTTCCAGTGGAGCTGGGCCTTCAACTACGTCGAGGACGTGGACGGCAACCCGTCGACGCCGAAGGCCGGCACGGTGCCCGCGGAGCTCTCCTCGATCTCGGCGAAGAAGCTGGACGCGCCCGCGGGCGCCGACGGCGTCTACGACTTCGGTACGCCCGCCTCCAAGGACCAGGACACCGGCAACCCGGGCCCGACCCTGTGGCTCCCCAAGGGCGAGTCGGTCAGGTTCGTCCTCACCTCGCGTGACGTCATCCACTCCTTCTGGGTGGTTCCCTTCCTGATGAAGATGGACGTCATCCCCGGCCACACCAACGTCTTCCAGGTGACCCCCAACAAGGAGGGCACCTTCGTGGGCAAGTGCGCCGAGCTGTGCGGCGTGGACCACTCCCGGATGCTCTTCAACGTCAAGGTCGTCTCCCCGGAGGCCTACAAGCAGCACCTCCAGGACCTGGCGAAGAAGGGCCAGACCGGTTACGTCCCGGCAGGCATTGCCACCACCGGCAACGCCAAGAACGCGGAGACCAAGACCCAGTGAGCATTCTCAACGAACCCCACGGTGCGGCCGCCGCGCACGACGACGCGTACGCGGACGAGCTGCCGGTCCGCACCAAGCAGCCCGGCATCGCCATCGTCAAGTGGCTGACCACCACCGACCACAAGACGATCGGCACGCTCTACCTGGCGACGTCGTTCTTCTTCTTCCTCATCGGTGGCGTGATGGCGCTCGTCATGCGCGCCGAACTCGCCCGCCCGGGCACCCAGGTGGTGTCCAACGAGCAGTTCAACCAGCTCTTCACGATGCACGGCACCGTGATGCTGCTGATGTTCGCGACCCCGCTCTTCGCCGGTTTCGCGAACTGGATCATGCCGCTGCAGATCGGCGCGCCCGACGTCGCGTTCCCGCGGCTGAACATGTTCGCCTACTGGCTCTACCTGTTCGGCTCGCTGATCGCCGTCGCCGGCTTCCTCACCCCGAACGGCGCGGCCGACTTCGGCTGGTTCGCCTACTCCCCGCTGACCGACGCGGTCCGCTCGCCGGGCATCGGCAGCGACCTGTGGATCATGGGTCTGGCGTTCTCCGGCTTCGGCACGATCCTCGGCTCGGTCAACTTCATCACCACGATCATCTGCATGCGCGCCCCCGGCATGACGATGTTCCGGATGCCGATCTTCGTCTGGAACGTGCTGCTCACCGGTGTGCTGGTGCTCTTCGCCTTCCCGGTGCTGGCCGCCGCGCTGCTGGCCCTGGAGGCCGACCGCAAGTTCGGGGCGCACGTGTTCGACGCCGCCAACGGCGGCGCATTGCTCTGGCAACACCTCTTCTGGTTCTTCGGGCACCCAGAGGTGTACATCATCGCGCTGCCGTTCTTCGGCATCATCAGTGAGGTCATCCCGGTCTTCTCCCGGAAGCCGATGTTCGGCTACGTCAGCCTCATCGCGGCGACGATCTCCATCGCCGGCCTCTCGGCGACGGTGTGGGCCCACCACATGTACGTCACCGGTGGTGTGCTGCTGCCGTTCTTCTCCTTCATGACCTTCCTGATCGCGGTACCGACCGGTGTGAAGTTCTTCAACTGGATCGGCACCATGTGGAAGGGCTCACTGAGCTTCGAGACACCGATGCTCTGGGCGATCGGCTTCCTGATCACCTTCACCTTCGGTGGTCTGACCGGTGTCATCCTGGCCTCTCCGCCGCTGGACTTCCACGTCTCCGACTCCTACTTCGTGGTGGCGCACTTCCACTACGTCGTCTTCGGAACGGTCGTCTTCGCGATGTTCTCCGGCTTCCACTTCTGGTGGCCGAAGTTCACCGGCAAGATGCTCGACGAGCGACTGGGCAAGATCACCTTCTGGACGCTGTTCATCGGCTTCCACGGCACCTTCCTCGTCCAGCACTGGCTGGGCGCCGAGGGCATGCCCCGCCGCTACGCGGACTACCTGGCGGCGGACGGCTTCACCACGCTGAACACCATCTCGACGATCAGCTCCTTCCTGCTGGGCCTGTCGATGCTGCCGTTCATCTACAACGTGTGGAAGACCGCGAAGTACGGCAAGCCGGTCGAGGTGGACGACCCGTGGGGCTACGGCCGTTCGCTCGAGTGGGCGACCTCCTGCCCGCCGCCGCGGCACAACTTCCTCACGCTGCCGCGCATCCGCTCCGAATCCCCGGCCTTCGACCTCCACCACCCGGAGATGGCCGCTCTGGACCAGCTGGAGAACGTCGGCGCGGCTCCGGCCGTCTCCGGCGGCGATGAGAAGGAGAGCGGCAAGTGAAGTTCCAGGGCAAGCTGTTCCTGTGGCTGTCCGTCTTCTTCCTGGGCATGGCCGTCGTCTACGGTCTGTGGTCCAAGGAGCCGGTCGGCACGACGGCGCTCTTCCTCTCCTTCGGCCTCGCCGTGATGGTCGGTTTCTACCTGGCCTTCACCGCCCGGCGCGCCGACACCGGCGCCCAGGACCGCGAGGACGCGGACGTCGCGGACGACTCCGGCGAGCTGGGCTTCTTCAGCCCGCACAGCTGGCAGCCGCTCCTGCTGGCCTTCGGTGGCGCCCTGGCCTTCCTGGGCATCATCTTCGGCTGGTGGCTGATCTACTTCGCCTCGCCCTTCATCCTCGTCGGCCTGTGGGGCTGGGTCTTCGAGTACTACCGGGGTGAGAACCGCACCCAGTGAGCGCTCCGCGCCCACGCACCGCACGGCGACGGCCCGGATCCCCGGCAGGGGGTCCGGGCCGTCGCCCGTTCGCACGCGCTCGACGGGCGCCGGAGATCGTCTCTGCTTAGCGTGGTGACCATGGGTCACTTTTCTCCGCGCCGCATGGCGACCGCGATCGCTGCAGTGACACTCTCCGCGCCGCTGGCCTCCTGTTCGGGCGGCGGCGATCCCCTCGCCAGCACCCCCTACGACGCCGCCGGCCAGGTCGTGTGGACCGGTGGAGTCGCCGGGTCGAAGAAGGCCGACCCCAAGAAGCCGCTGGAAATCACCGTCAAGGGTGAAGGCAACCGCATCACCGACGTGACGGCCTCCGACGGTTCGGGACGCTACGTGAGCGGCCGCCTGTCCGCGGACGGCAAGAGCTGGCGCAGCACCTCGAAGCTCTCCGCCGCGGCGCACTACGTCGTCAAGGTGACCACAGAGGACGGCAAGGGCCGCCAGGGACGCAAGACGCTCTCCGTCGACACCACCGGTACCAAACGGCACCTGAAGGTCACCTTCGGCCCGGAGAGCGGCACCTACGGTGTCGGACAGCCCATCACCGCCGAGCTCAGCGCCGCCGTCAAGGACACCCTCGGCCGGAGCGTGGTCGAGCGCAACCTGCACGTCAACGCCTCAC
The DNA here is from genome assembly GCF_042742985.1 of Streptomyces sp. NPDC058864. Classification (NCBI taxonomy): domain Bacteria; kingdom Bacillati; phylum Actinomycetota; class Actinomycetes; order Kitasatosporales; family Streptomycetaceae; genus Streptomyces; species Streptomyces sp. NPDC058864. Next base: position 20,334 of record NZ_JBHYMQ010000086.1, read on the forward strand.
CGGCGGCCGACGAGGGCGCCTGGTACTGGGTCGACGACAAGACCCTGCACTACCGTCCCAAGACCTATTGGCCCGCGCACGCCCGCATCGACGTCCGTAGCACCCTGGACGACGTGCACATCAAGGGCTCGCTCTACGGTGGCGACGTCAAGCCGCTGACCCTGCGCACCGGCGACCGCATCGAGGCCGTCACCGACGCGGCCACGCACACCATGACCTTCAAGCGCAACGGCAAGCTCGTCCGCACCATCCCGGTGACCACCGGCAAGCCCGGGTTCTCCACCCGCAACGGCATCAAGGTGGTGCTGGGTCAGGAGGCCAACGTACGGATGCGCAGCGAGACCGTAGGCATCGCCTCGGGCAGCTCCGACTCCTACGACCTGCCCGTCCAGTGGGCCACCCGGGTCACCTGGAGCGGGGAGTACGTGCACGCGGCGCCGTGGTCGGTGGGCTCGCAGGGGATCGCCAACGTCAGCCACGGCTGCGTCGGCATGAGCACCGAGAACGCCCACTGGTTCTTCGACAACGTCCGGGTCGGCGACCTCGTCTCGGTCGTCCACAGCCTGGGCGACGAGATGCCCGCCTTCGGCAACGGCTTCGGCGACTGGAACCTGTCCTGGAGCGAGTGGCGCAAGGGCAGCGCGGCGGGAACGCGCAAGGGCGCCGACCCGGCCGTGGCCGACCGTACCGACGCCCCTGGGGCCCGCCTGCAGCCCGAGATGTGACGCTAGGCGTCGACGGCCAGCCGCTGCCTCAGCAGCCCCGCCAGGGCCTCGTTCAGCGCGACCGGGTCGACCGGGTGGCTCACCGCCGCGTCGGCCCGGCTCCAGCTGGCCAGCCAGGCGTCCTGGGGGCGCCCGATGAGCACCAGCACCGGCGGGCAGCGGAAGATCTCGTCCTTCACCTGGCGGCACACTCCCATGCCGCCGGCCGGGACGGCCTCGCCGTCGAACACGCACGCGTCGATGCCGCCGCTCTCCAGCGCGCTGAGGACCGCCGGGAGGGTCGCGCACTCCAGGTACTCGACCGGCGGCAGATCGCTCGCAGGGCGGCGGCCGACGGCCAGACGGACCTGTTCCCGGGTGTTCCTGTCGTCGCTGTAGACCAGCACCGTCGCGGTCGTCTGCATCCGTGCCTCCTCGCCTTCGTGGAGTCGCCTGCCTGTGGCCGAACCTTACTCCCGAGCACGGCGCTTCGAGGAGGGTTAGCTCCTTCGGGCGACGCCTTTCCCTACCTCAAGGGCCTTGACACACCGAATGGCACCCCCCGGAGTGAGCGCGAGATAAGCGACCGACATAATGTCGGTCGTGGCGACAGCAACAGCAGTAGAAACCGGGCACGCGCACCCGTCGGTCAACCGGCCGAACCTCACCAGCGTCGGAACCATCATCTGGCTGAGTTCCGAGCTGATGTTCTTCGCGGCCCTCTTCGCGATGTACTTCACCCTTCGCTCGGTCACGGGTGCCGAGTACTGGAAGGCGCACGCCGACGTCCTGGACATCCCGTTCTCGGCGACGAACACCACGATCCTCGTGCTCTCCTCGTTCACCTGCCAGATGGGTGTCTTCGCCGCCGAGCGCGGCGATGTGAAGAAGCTGCGCGCGTGGTTCATCGTGACGTTCATCATGGGCGCGATCTTCATCGGCGGTCAGATCTTCGAGTACACCAACCTGGTCAAGGAGGACGGCCTCTCGCTCTCCTCCGACCCGTACGGTTCGGTGTTCTACCTGACCACCGGATTCCACGGTCTGCACGTGACGGGTGGTCTCATCGCCTTCCTGCTGGTCCTGGGACGGACCTACGCGGCACGGCGGTTCACCCACGAGCAGGCCACCGCGGCCATCGTCGTGTCCTACTACTGGCACTTCGTCGATGTCGTCTGGATCGGCCTCTTCGCCACGATCTACCTGATCAAGTAGTCGGACCCCCGCGCCGGTTGCGCACACGGTCACGACATCCAGAACCATCGACGCAAGAGATCCTGACACCGGGGTAATCCGTGAAAAAGCTCTCCGCACGACGGCGCCACCCGCTGGCGGCGCTCGTCGTCCTACTTGTCGCGCTCACGGCCATCGGGGGGCTGTACGCCGCGCTCGCGCCGGCGCCCAAGGCGCAGGCGGACGACAGCTCGCAGTCCCTCGCCATCGAAGAGGGCAAGAAGCTGTACACCGTCGGCTGCTCCAGCTGCCACGGTACGTCCGGGCAGGGCGGCAGTGACGGCCCCAGCCTCGTCGGCGTCGGCTCCGCGGCCGTGGACTTCCAGGTCGGCACCGGTCGCATGCCGGCCCAGCAGCCCGGCGCCCAGGTGCCGCGCAAGAAGGTCATCTACGACCAGAAGCAGATCGACCAGATCGCGGCGTACATCGCCTCGCTGGGCCCCGGCCCGGTCACGCCCACCGAGGAGCAGTACGACCCGGCCGGCGCCGACGCCGCGCGCGGCGGGGAGCTGTTCCGCACCAACTGCGCCCAGTGCCACAACTACCAGGGCAAGGGCGGTGCGCTGACACACGGCAAGTACGCGCCGACGCTCGAGGGCGTCAGCAACAAGCACCTGTACGAGGCCATGCTGACCGGCCCGCAGAACATGCCGTCCTTCCCCGACACGACGATGCCGGAGGAGAACAAGCGGGAGATCATCGCGTACCTCGACGCTGTCAACGGCGAGGGCGCGCCGAGCCCCGGTGGCATGTCGCTGGGCAGCCTCGGCCCGGTCACCGAGGGTCTCTTCGGCTGGATCTTCGGCCTCGGCGCCCTGATCGCCTGCGCCATTTGGCTCGCGGCCCACACCACCAAGGCGAAGAAGTCATGAGTCAGGACATGTCAGAAGAGAACCTGCCGGACAGGCCGGCACACGAGGGCGGCGGCCAGGTCGCGACCGCGGAGAACCCGTTCGCGGACCCGGGTCTCCCGGCCCACCTGCCGCGCCGCCAGGACATCGACGAGAAGGCCGCGAAGTCCTCCGAGCGCACGGTGGCCTTCCTGTTCACCGTGTCGATGCTCGCCACGCTGGGCTTCATCGCCAGCTTCGTGGCCATCCCGATCGACAAGATCGTCTACATCTGGCCGCTGGGCCACATCAGCGCGCTGAACTTCGCGCTGGGTATGACCCTCGGCGTCTCGCTCTTCGCCATCGGCGCCGGCGCGGTCCACTGGGCCCGCACGCTGATGTCGGACGTCGAGATCGCCGGCGACCGCCACGCGATCGCGGCGAGCCCCGAGGTCAGCGCCCAGGTCAAGGCCGACTTCGCCACCGGCGCCGTCGAGAGCCAGATCGGCCGCCGCAAGCTGATCCGCAACACCATGCTCGGCGCGCTGACCCTGGTGCCGCTCTCCGGTGTGTTCCTGCTGCGCGACCTCGGCCCGCTGCCGGAGGACAAGCTCCGCCACACGCTGTGGTCCAAGGGCAGGCTGCTGATCAACCAGAACACCAACAAGCCGCTGCGTCCCGAGGACGTTGCCGTCGGCTCGCTGACCTTCGCCGTGCCCGAGGGCCTGGAGGAGGAGCAGCACGACTACCAGGAGCAGCTCGCCAAGGCGGCCCTGATGATCGTCCGCATCCAGCCGGACGACATCAAGGACAAGAAGTCCCGCGAGTGGGCGCACCAGGGCATCCTGGCGTTCTCCAAGATCTGCACCCACGTCGGCTGCCCGATCAGCCTCTACGAGCAGCAGACGCACCACGTGCTCTGCCCCTGCCACCAGTCGACGTTCGACCTGTCCGACGGTGCCCGGGTGATCTTCGGCCCCGCCGGTCACGCCCTGCCGCAGCTGCACATCAGCGTGAACGGCGAGGGTTACCTCGAGGCACTGGGCGACTTCGATGAGCCCGTGGGCCCGGCCTTTTGGGAGCGTGGATGAGCACCAACACGAGCGCGAGCGCGAAGCCGCGCGGAAAGGCGCCCGCCGGCGAACGTGTCGCCGACTGGGCCGACGGCCGGCTGGGCATCTACAGCCTGAGCAAGGCCAATCTGCGGAAGATCTTCCCGGACCACTGGTCCTTCATGCTGGGCGAGATCTCCCTCTACAGCTTCATCATCGTCATCCTGACCGGCGTCTACCTGACGCTGTTCTTCCACCCGGCGATGAACGAGGTCGTCTACGACGGCTCCTACGCGCCGCTGCAGGGCATCACGATGTCCGAGGCGTACGCGTCGACCCTGCACATCAGTTTCGACGTGCGCGGCGGTCTGCTGGTCCGGCAGATCCACCACTGGGCGGCCATCGTCTTCGTGGCCGCGATGCTCGTGCACATGATGCGCATCTTCTTCACCGGTGCGTTCCGCAAGCCGCGCGAGATCAACTGGGTCTTCGGCTTCTTGCTGCTCTTCCTCGGCATGTTCGACGGCTTCATGGGCTACTCGCTGCCGGACGACCTGCTGTCGGGCACCGGCATCCGCTTCATGGAAGGCGCCGTGCTGTCCGTGCCGATCGTCGGCACGTACCTCTCGTTCTTCCTCTTCGGCGGTGAGTTCCCCGGCACCGACATCGTGCCGCGGTTCTACACGATCCACGTGCTGCTGATCCCGGGCATCATGGCGGGCCTGCTGGTGGCCCACCTGATCCTGGTCTTCTACCACAAGCACACGCAGTGGGCCGGCCCCGGCAAGACGGAGAAGAACGTCGTCGGCATGCCGTTCTTCCCGGTCTACACGGCCAAGGCGGGCGGCTTCTTCTTCGTGGTCTTCGGTGTCATCGCGGCCATGTCCGCGCTGGTCTCCGTGAACCCGGTGTGGGCCTACGGTCCCTACCGGCCGGACCAGGTGTCGACCGACGCCCAGCCCGACTGGTACATGGGCTTCTCCGAGGGCCTGATCCGCATCATGCCGGGCTGGGAGATCAACCTCTGGGGCCACACGCTCGTCCTGGGCGTGTTCATCCCGCTGGTGATCTTCCCGCTGGTCCTGGGCTTCATGGGTGTCTACCCGTTCCTGGAATCCTGGGTCACCGGTGACAAGCGCGAGCACCACCTGCTCGACCGCCCGCGCAACCGCCCCGTCCGCACGGGCATCGGCGCCGCCTGGATCAGCCTCTACCTGATCCTGCTCGTCGGCGGCGGCAACGACCTCTTCGCGACCCGCTTCCATCTGTCGATCAACGCGATCACCTGGGTGGTCCGGATCTCGTTCTTCGTGCTGCCGGTGCTGGTCTTCTTCGTCACCAAGCGGATCTGCCTGGGTCTGCAGCGGCGCGACCGGGACAAGGTGCTGCACGGTCGCGAGACCGGCATCATCAAGCGGCTCCCGCACGGTGAGTTCATCGAGATCCACGAGCCGCTGGAGCAGGGCGCGCTGTTCAAGCTCACCCAGCACGAGCAGCCCAAGCCGCTCGACATCGGCCCCGAGGTCGACGAGAACGGCGTGGAGAAGAAGGTCGGCCCCACGGCGAAGCTGCGCGCGAAGCTGTCCCGCGGCTACTACGGCGAGGGAACGCAGATCGACAAGCCCACGGTCGAGGAGTACGAGGAGATCACGAGCGGCCACGGTCACCACTGATCACTGAAGCTGTGCCACCGGGCAGGGCCCCGTCCATCCGATGGACGGGGCCCTTTCCCGTTCCCCCGCGCCGATAGGCTGGAGCCGAAGGTTTCCCGCCGCACGTCAGACCCCATGGAGTGGACCATGAGCGTTGTGAACCCCGCCGGAGGCGCATCAGTGGCGGGCGGCTCCTGGCCCGACGTCCTGGGCGCGCTGCTGAACGGCAAGGACCTGACGGCCGCGGAAACGGCGTGGGCGATGGACCGGATCATGAGCGGGGAGGCCTCGGACGCCCAGGTCGCCGGTTTCATGGTGGCCCTGCGCGCCAAGGGGGAGACCGTCGAGGAGGTCACCGGCCTCGTCGAGTCGATGTACGCGCACGCGACGCCGCTGCACGTCCCGGGTCCCGCCGTGGACATCGTCGGCACGGGCGGCGACCGCGCCAGGACGGTGAACATCTCCACGATGTCCGCCATCGTCATCGCCGGCGCGGGCGCCAAGGTCGTCAAGCACGGCAACCGCGCGGCCAGCAGCGCCAGCGGCGCCTCCGACGTCCTGGAGAAGCTGGGCATCAACCTGGACCTGCCCGCCGACCGCGTGGCGAAGGTCGCCGAGGACACCGGGATCACCTTCTGCTTCGCGGCGAAGTTCCACCCCGCGATGCGGTTCGCCGCCCCGGCCCGCCGCGACCTGGGCATCCCCACCTCGTTCAACATCCTCGGCCCGCTGACCAACCCGGCCCGGGTGGGGGCCTCCGCCGTGGGGTGCTTCGACACCCGGATGGCCGGTCTGATCGCCGGTGTGCTGGCCCGCCGCGGCTCCTCCGCGCTGGTGTTCCGCGGCGACGACGGGCTGGACGAGCTCACCGTCACCGCCACCTCGCAGGTGTGGGTGGTGCGTGACGGGAAGGTCGAGCAGGAGTCCTTCGACCCGCGCGACGTCGGCATCGAACTGGTGCCGATCGAGGCGCTGCGGGGCGCGGACGCCGCGTACAACGCCGACGTGGCCCGGCGGCTGCTGGCCGGCGAGACCGGCCCGGTCCGTGACGCGGTGCTGCTCAACTCGGCGGCCGCGCTGGTGGCGCTGGAGGGCGCGGGCGGTCCGCTGACCGACCGGCTCGCGGCCGGGATCGCCCGGGCGGCCGAGTCGATCGACTCGGGGGCGGCCGCGCGCACGCTCGAGCGGTGGGCCGCGGCAACGCACGCGTAGTCACCGGGAACACCGCGGAGGGCCGGGGCAGTTGCCCCGGCCCTCCGTGCCGTCCGCCGCGGGGCGGACCGTCCGGGATGCGGACCGCGGCTTGCGGCGCCGCGCCCGTGTGGCATGATGCTGCGCAGGTCACGAGTGACAGCGAAACGGCCCCGGCCCGCTGTCCGGCAACCCTCCTTCCGTGGCGGGGTGCCCCGGGTGATGACCAGGCCGCAGGCAGCGAGGTCTGCGGCAAGCGCGGTCAGAGGAGTTCCTCCATGAGCAAGCGAATGCGCTAGGGCCTCGGGGCCCTCAGCCGTCTTCCCACCCTCCCCGGGCGTCCGCCCGTCGTGCCGAGGGCTTTCCCGTCATCACTGACGTACCTTCACTCCCGCCTGCTCCCAGGAGACTTCGCCATGTCGCCGCGCCCTGCCCTGCCCTCGTCCGTCCACGCCCCGCTGCCCGTCCTCGGACGCGAGGTCCTCGTGCCGCTCGTGACCGGGGGCGAGGTGGGTTACGCCGCCCTCGACTACGCGGCCAGCGCGCCCGCGCTGCAGCGGGTCTGGGACGACGTCGCCGCCTACGCGCCCTACTACGGCAGTGTCCACCGGGGGGCCGGCTACCTCTCGCAGCTGTCGACGGACCTGTTCGAGCAGAGCCGGGCCACGGTCGCGGAGTTCCTCGGCTGTCGCCCCGGCGACCAGGTGATCTTCACCCGGTCGACCACCGACTCGCTGAACCTGCTGGCCGCCGCGGTGCCGGCCGGTACGAGCGTGTTCGTCTTCGAGACCGAGCACCACGCGTCCCTGCTGCCGTGGCGGGACGCCGACGTCACCTACCTCGGCGCCCCCCGCACCCCGGACGAGGCGGTGGCGGCGCTGGAGCGGGCGCTGGCCGCCCGGGCGGCGGACGGACCGGCGCTGGTCTGCGTGACCGGGGCGTCCAACGTCACCGGCGAGCTGTGGCCGGTGCGGGAGCTGGCCGCGGCGGCCCACGCGCACGGCGCCCGCATCGTGCTGGACGCGGCGCAGCTCGCCCCGCACCACCCGGTGGACATCGCGGAACTCGACGTGGACTGGGTGGCCTTCTCCGGGCACAAGCTGTACGCGCCGTTCGGCTCTGGAGTGCTCGCAGGCCGCGCCGACTGGCTGCGCGCGGCCGAGCCCTACCTGGCCGGCGGCGGCGCCTCCCGGCGGGTGGCCCGGCGAGCGGACGGCGGGGTGGACGTCGACTGGCACACCACGGCCGCCCGGCACGAGGCCGGCTCGCCCAACGTCATCGGCGCCTACGCGATCGCCTCGGCCTGCCGGGCGCTGACGGAGGCCGGCTTCGACGGGCTGGTCGAGCGGGAGCAGGCGCTGGTGGCCCGGGTGCGGGCCGGACTGGCGCAGGTGCCCGAGGTGAAGGTGCTCTCGCTGTTCGGCGACGACGCCCCCCGGGTCGGCGTCATCTCCTTCGTCGTCGAGGGCTGGAACAGCTCGCACTTCGCTGCGGCGCTCTCCGCCGAGTACGGGATCGGCGTGCGCGACGGCCTCTTCTGCGCGCACCCCCTGGTGCGCACCCTGCTCGGCGGCACCGACCGGGAGCCGGGCGAGTGCGGGGCCCCCGAGGCCGCCCCGGGCGAACCTTCGCTCAACGCCATCCGGGTCTCCTTCGGCGCGGGCACCCCGGACGAGCACGTGGAACGCTTCGTCGACGCGGTGCGCGAGCTCGTGACGGAGGGCGCCAAGTGGCGTTACCGCACCGAGGACGGCCGCTGCGTGCCGGACCGGGACCAGGCCCTGGCCCAGTCCCCGGCCCAGGGCTAGGCGTCCAGGCCGATGGCGAAGGCCGTCTCGAGGTCGTGCTGGGAGTAGGTGCGGAACGCCACGTGCGTGTCCGTGGCCTCGACGCCGGGGATCTTGCTGATCCGGCCCGGGATGACGTCCGCGAGCTCGTCGTGCCGGGCCACCCGCACCATGGCGACCAGGTCGTACGTTCCCGTGACGGAGTAGACCTCGCTGACGCTGTCGAGCGCGGCGATGGACTCCGCGATCTCGGGGATACGGTCGACGCTGGTCTTGATGAGCACGATCGCGGTGATCACGGTTGCGGGTCTCCTTGGGTCGCCCTTGCTGCGGGCTCAAGCTTAGGCGTTGCGCGGTAGCACACCCACGCGCACAGGAAGCCGAAGACGAAGCCGGTGATGTGGGCCAGGTAGGCCACCCCGGGACCCGTCTGCTGGATCTCGCCGGCGAGCCACTGCAGCACGAACCAGAAGATCAGCACCATCCAGGCCGGGAAGCGCAGCGGCAGGAAGAAGAGGAAGGGGAAGACGCTGGTCACCCGGGCCTTGGGGTAGAGGTAGAGGTACGCGCCGAGCACCCCGGAGATCGCCCCGGACGCACCGACCAGGGTCTGGGTGGAGGAGGAGTGCCCGAGCGCGTAGCCGTACGTCGCCAGGTAGCCCGAGGCGATGTAGAAGAACAGGAAGCGGAAGCGGCCCATGCGGTTCTCGACGTTGTCGCCGAAGACCCAGAGGAAGAGCATGTTGCCGAGCAGGTGGAACCAACCGCCGTGGACGAACAGCGCGGTGAGCACCGACACGAAGGGCGGGACGGCGAAGGACCGCAGCGGCGGGCAGCCGTCCGGCATCGGCACCTGCGCCAGGGGGATCCGGCCGTGCCAGAGTTCGGCCGGGATGACACCCCAGCGGGCGAAGTACGACGCCTGGGAGCACACCTGATCGTGGCCCATGCCGTACACGAGGTTGAGCCCTGAGGACGGGCTGACGAGGAAGAGCAACGCGCACAACCCGATCAGGGCGTACGTCACCACGGGTGTGCGGTGGACGGGGTTCTTGTCGTACACCGGGATGACCATGGACCGATCATGACGGAACGGGTGTAACGGTCGCCGGGCGCCTCGCCGCAGCGCGCGGTACCACCGAGGCCGTAGGGTGACCGGAACGCATTCCGCGCGACCGAGGAGACGACCGATGCCGGTGCCCCTGCCGACCGCCACGACCCGTTGGCGTTGCACCCTGTGCGGCAATCTGACCCGGTTCGACGTCACCCGTTCCAGCAAGGTCGTCGAGTACGTCCACCTGGACCTGGCGGGGGAGCCCTCGGTCGAGGAGCGCGAGGTGGTCAGCGAGACCGTGGAGTCGGTGCGCTGCCGCTGGTGCAACGCCGTGGACCAGGTCGAGCTGGTCGACCGCCCCGACGCGGCGGCGGCGGCGCAGGCCTGAGCGCCGCCGGGGACAATAGAAGAATGCGGCGCGGCCAGAGAGCTTGAAGGAGGCCGGGGAGGCGCCCACGGACTGGACGGGAGTGACGGGTGGACGGGACCGGCGGTAACCCGGGCCGCGGCGACGAAGCGGCCGTGCCCGAGGCTGCGGCTTCGGCTGCGCCGGAGGAGTCCGTCCACGGCGAGTCGCTGGACCGTCCGCTGCCCGAGGGAGTCCGGCACCGCGTGGTCGCCCTGGCGGCCGAGGCGTTCGGCGGGCTGACCCCGGCCGAGCTGCCCGCCGTCCTGCGGCCGTACGCCCGGTTCACCCCGAGCCGCCGCGCCAAGTTCGCCGCGACCGCGCTGGCCACGGCCCTGGAGGGCGACCCGTCCTTCCGGCAGCGCGTGGGCGCCCGGCTGCGCGAGTCCGAGCCGGAGCTGTGCGAGGCGCTGGACGCCGGCACTCCGCCCCCCGCGGTCGACCCGCTGGACGTGGCGGCCGCCGCCTACCTGCTGCGTCCCGCCGGCTGGGCCAAGCTGGTGGCCGCGGCGGGCGAGGAGGCGCAGCGGGTCAGCGCCGAACGGGCGGGCGAGGAGGCGCAGCGCGAGCTGCGGCAGCTGAAGGCGGAACTGGACGAGGTCCGGACGCTGGCCCGTACCGAGGCCGTGCGGGTCCGCACCGAACTGGACGCGGCCCGCAAGGAGGCCGAGTCGCTGCAGCGCAAGCTGCGGAGCGCGGCGAGCGACGTGAAGCGGGCCGAGGCCGCGCTGCGCAAGGTCGAGCACGAACTGGACGAGACGCGTGCGGCCGCGGCCGCGGAGAAGGCGTCGGCGGACGGCGAGGCACGACGGCTGCGGGCCCGGCTCGCCGAGGCCGAGCAGGCCGTCGAGGCCTCCCGCCGGGCGGCCCGGGAGGGCCGCAGCACCGAGGACATGCGCCTGCGGCTGCTGCTGGACACCGTGCTCGACGCCGCCTCGGGACTGCGCCGGGAGCTGGCGCTGCCGCCGCGCGACACCCTGGGCGCCCGGCCCGCGGACACCGTCGAGGCGGTGACGCCGGGGGCGATCAGTCCGAAGGACATCGCGCGGCGCGCCCTGTCCGAGGACGACCCGGCACTGCTGGACCAGCTGCTGGCGCTGCCCCAGTCCCATCTGGTGGTCGACGGCTACAACGTCACCAAGACCGGTTATCCGGCGCTGCCGTTGGAGAAGCAGCGGCTGCGGCTGCTGGGCGGGCTGGCGGTGCTGGCGGCGCAGAGCGGCTCCGAGGTCACCTGCGTCTTCGACGGCGCCGATCTGGACGCCCCGGTGCTGCTCGCACCGCCGCGCGGCGTGCGGGTGCTGTTCAGCAAGGCCGGTGAGACGGCGGACGAGTTGATCCGACGTCTGGTTCGGGCGGAACCTCCCGGTCGTCCGATTGTGGTGGTTTCTTCCGATCGCGAAGTTGCTGACGGTGTGGCCCGTGCCGGCGCCCGCCCGGTCGCATCCACCCTGCTGCTGAAGCGACTTGCCCGGGTGTGACCTGGAGCACACCGTGGGGCGGGTGGGGCGCTTTTCGTGGACTCAGCGTCAACTCGTCATCACTGCACGTGCGATGTATGTAAAGAAAACGCAGCCGAGCGACTTTTTTTCTTCAGGGATTTGATCCGATCACAAGATGGTCACTAGGGTCGTGCCTCGAACCTCTGCCCAGTCGATCATCCAGCCCGGATGGCGGTGGAGGTCCCGCCGATCTGAAGTGCCGTGCGTACGACGGGGGACGCCGACACTCAGGGCCGGGGAACGCAGTTCCCGATGCATGCGGCAGGCGGCTGGAGGAAGAAGGAGCTCGCCCGAGTGGCGTCCCACCGTCGTCCCAAGCAGGCCAGTCGCACACGTGTCACCGTGCTCACCGCGACCGCCGCCGCAGCCGTCGCCCTTTCCGCGCAGG
>NZ_JBHYMQ010000087.1:0-31488 GCF_042742985.1 Streptomyces sp. NPDC058864
AACATCACCCGCAGCCGTCTCGGACGCCTCACCCGCCAAGGCTTCCTCACCCAGCCCGGACGAGGCCGCTACCAGAAACGGACTTAACGACCTCTGATTACTCAAGAACACGCCCAACTTGATCGCCGAACCGTCGGGCAACACCTCGACGTGCGCTCTTCCAACAACCGTTCTGCCTTCCCGCCGGATGTACTGGGCGAGGGCTGTCAGGCCACGCTGGAACGCCTGCTGCGTCTTGCTCGATCCCTGCGCTGTGTCCTTTGGTGCCGCGTTCTTACCCTCGCTCGGCGGGGTGGGTTGGATGCCGAGTGCGGTGAGGCGTTGCTGCTGTTCGTGGCTGAGCTGTGCCCAGTCCCGTGTTTGGCGGGCGATGTACGCCCCGAGGTCGTCTCCGTTGAAGGTGACACCGGGTTGGATGCCGGCTACCGAATGGTCGGGTTCGGTTTCGGCGAGGTCGCGGAGGATGGCGTAGTGGCGTTGCCAGTCCAGGGGCCAGGTGCAGTCCCAGTCGGGATCGATCGCGGCCAGCTGCGCGGCACGGGCCGCAGCCCGTTCGGGCTCTTTGCCGAGGCCGCCCTTGCGTCGGAGGTTGGCCAGGTGCTGCCCGATCGGTACGGGGCGGGCCTGGCCGTCGGGGCCGTCGCTCCAGACCGCGTCCTGTCTTGGGGCCAGGTGCCCGTGAGCCCTGAAGAACGAGCGGAACGCGGCGAGTTTGGTTTCCCAGGCTTGGTCGCCGGGTTCCCAGACCATGCCGGCTTCCGGCTCGTCGAGGAGCTTTCTGCGTCGTTCTTCGAGTTCTCCTGCCCGGAGTGCTCGTCGTTGCTGGTGGACCCAGCGTCCGAGCGGGAACCGCGTCACGCCCAGTTCGACCTCGGTCTCATAGGGGACGGCGTGCAGGCCGGTGATGTCGTGTTCGGCGCGCCAGTGTCGGAGGGCTTGGTAGCCCTCGAGCCAGACCAGGGATTCGGGGCGGTAGACGCGGGTGCGGAGGAATGCGGCGATGGTGGCGGGGTCGCGTGGGGTGGCGAAGTTCAGCAATGTTGACTCCACCGTGCCCGTACCCTCCGCGCCCTGTTCCTGGTCGCCGCCGCCGGATCCGCCTCCTGCCGCGTCACCGGCGGTGCCGATGATGCGGCCGTCCGCGTCTCGCAGGACGTGGACGGTGCGCGCTCCGCTGTTCAGCGCACGCGAAGCGAGCTGTTCCACGAGTCGTTCGTCGTGACTGCGCAGTCCCTGGAGTACCGCTACCAGGGGCCGGAACGACGCTGAGGCCATCATGTTGTCCGGGTCTTCACCCGGTTGGAGGAAGACCGGGACGATGATCCGGGCGACCTTGGTCGTGCCGTCCGCCTTCGGCCGCAAAGCGCGGCCGATGTTCTGGACGATTTCGACCTGGGAGCCGCGGGTGTCGGCGAAGCAGATGGCTTCGACGCCTCGTTCGCCGGTGATGTCGACACCCTCGCCGAGGACCCGCACGCTGGCGAGGAATGCCCGGTGAACCTGTCGGCCCTGGGCGTCGGTACCGTTTGCGAACTGCCGGAGTACCTCACGCCTTTCTGCCACGAGGTGGTCGCCGCACAGCCAATCGGCCCACACGCGGTCCGGGGGCACGTGCCGGTGGGTGGCGAGGTTGTAGAAGCTGGCGTCGATTGGCGATGCCGGCAGTGAGCCGGCTTCGGCCAGGGCGTGTTCGGACGGTTCGCTCGCATAGAGTTCGGCGGCGGTTTCCGGGAGCTTGGCAGCGAACGCGGCGGCTTCTTCGACGCGCTGGTGGAAGGTCATGACGGTGCGGAGGTTGTGGGCGGCGGCGTGTTCCAGCAGTGCGGCTTGCAGCAGGGCGAGGCGACGGCCCCGCATGGCTTCCTCGGAGGCGCCCAGGGTGAGGTCGGGGTCCTGGATTTCCAGGACGTCGATCTCGAACGGGGCGAGGATGCCCCGCTCCACTGCCTCTGACAGCCCGAGCTCGAAGATCCATTTCCCGTAGGTGCCGGCCGGGTCGGAGACCATCGATGCGATCTCCAGCTCGGTCCCGTCCTTGCCCACGGGCGGCCGCGGCGCGGCCAGGATCCGCGGTGTCGCGGTCATGTAGAGCCGGTAGAAGACGGGGATGCGGGTGTTGTCGTGGATCGAGGCCCAGGGCCGCCCGAGGTCCCCGGCGGTGCCGTGCGCCTCGTCGATGACGGCGAGGTCGAACGGGGCCAGCCGCTGCCCGTACAGCGCCTGCCCGCCGGCCAGGGCCGCCTCCAGCGGCCCGCGCACCCGTCCGCCACCTGTGACGTCCTCGGGGTCGTCCCGGTCCACCAGGGAGGCGTACGTAGCGAACACGACCACGGGCCCGGTACCGGCCCACAACGCCAGCTGGATGGGGTTCGTGGTGGTCCGCACCTCCAGCTGCTCCAGCAGCTCGTCGCCCTCCAGCGAGCAGACGCCGACCATGGGCCCGCGGTGCCCGACTCGGCGCCAGGCCTGCGCGGTCTGCACGAGCAGGTCGAGGGTGGGCACCATGACCAGGATCCGGCCGTCCCTAAACAGATCCAGCGCAGCCCATGCGGCGGTGACGGTCTTCCCCGATCCGGTGGCGGACACCAGCGTGGCCCGCGCCCCGTCGTCGGGGACGGGGGAGCGTGCGGGGAATCCCGCCCACTGCCGGATCCGCGCGTTCGCTTCGACCTGGTGCTCGCGCAGCCGGACGCTCTTCACGCCTGCTCCTCCTCCTGAGCCGGTTCCACGGCCACCACCGTCTGCGCCCTGTTCCTGCCCGCACGCGCTGCTCGTGCAGGTGGCGAGAGCCAAGGCGTCCGGTGTGACACCGTACCGGCCAGTCTCCAGCCACGGGCCGGCCTGCGGCCCGTCCGCCGCTCTCAGGTGTCGCACGCGTTGCGGAAGCGGCACGGGAACCTACCCGGAGCCCCGGTGGTGTCCTGCAGCACCGTGAACGGAAGGCCCTGCGTGCCCGATGTGAACGTCCGGACCCCCGTTCGGCCGCCGACACGCCCGGGGCCGCTTCGAACGAGGAGACCTTTAGGCCAACCTGGCCTGTGCCGAGTTAGATCGACGACGAAGCCTTCACCGCCTACGGCCTCGACGACCCCACGATCGCCGCGCTGTGCTCCTGTGCTGCGCAGAAGGGGTTCCTCCGGCACGATCCCTATTGGGATTGCGACATGTACCGCCACACGGCGCGCTCCAAGCCGGCGCGGTCATGTCGGAGGAGATCGGCGGTCTCTTCGTACACCGCCTGTAGCTCCCCATAGCCCGGGCCCGTGACTCCGGCCTGGGCGGCGAAGGCGCGCAGGTGCACGTCGACGGCGATCTGGGAACGGCCGACAAGGTTCCCGAGATAGTCCACGCTTTTTGGCCCCACGCCCTTTATCTTCCGCAGGGCGTCACGGTTGGCCTGCTGGCCGAGCCATGCGTGGAGCTCGTCGCGGGTGTCGACGCGCCTGGTGACCAGGAGGTCGGTGACGGCGTGGGCGGTGGCGACCCGGCGGGGGCTGTTGAAGTCCATGGCGGTGGCGAGGTCTTCGGTGGCCAGACGTGCCTGGAAGCCCTGGACCGTGGCGGCGTCGGGCCAAGCGGCCTGGAGCCGGATCAGCCGCGGTCGGATCGTCGATTTGTACCTGCGGCGGGCGTGGAAGCTGGCGTCGCAGATCACGGCGCCCATGTGCGTCCAGCCGGGAGGCGGGAGGAACGGGCCGTCGCCGAGGGCGGCCCGCACGTGGGCGGTCAGGCGCTGCACCGGGCTGTGTGCGGTCACCGGCCCATGATGGCGTCCGGCCGGGCCCGCACACCCGGGAACACCGAAAGCCGGGGAAGGGAAGAGGAACCGGCGCCGGGGCGCTGCTGGGCGGGAGGCCGCCGGGTGACGAGGGACGGACGGCAAGTATCGCAACTATGATAGTTCGGGTACTGTGGCCTCCATGGAGACGAGGACATACACGACAATCGACCTCCGTAAGGCCATGGGGGAAATCCTTGACCGCACCCGGATCGCGGGTGAGGCGGCCGCGATCACGCGCAAGGGGAAGACGGTGGCCTATCTGGTGCCCGCCGAGTGGTTCGAGCAACACCAGCAACAGCCCGGGCGGCAGGCGGCCTCCGACGTCGGCCAGGACGCGGCCTGAAGCGCCAGGCAGGAAGACCGGGAGCCCTGACTTCATGACTGCTCAGCCAGTGTATTTCGATGGACCCGGGGGAGATGAACCCCAGGTTCCGTTGATGCCCGAACGGACACCGCAAGCCCTGCGTCTGGCGATCCAGGAGCACGCCCCGCATCTCCTGCCGGACTTCGAATCCCATTGGCACCAGGCGATCGGGGACGCTTTCAACCTCACCCCTGTGCCGGCGTTCATGCGGCTCTGGTGGACCCAGTACGCCATCGCTCGCGACCCCCGCCTTGCAGCACACCTTCACAGTCTCGAGGCCCGCGCCGCGAAGTCCGAGGACCCCGAGGAGTCGGCCACTCTCCTGGCCGAGTACAGCCGCCTGCGGCGTGAAGCGGCGACTGTGAAGCCTGGCCAGTGACGGACGACCTCCCGCAGCCGCCCTGGCAGATGGACTGGACCGCCTAGGCACGACAGGAATTCGACGCGATGCCCGCCGACGGCCGGCAACTCGTTCTAGTACTGCAACGGTCTTTGTCGTGACGGGTGGGCAGTGGGCTCGTTGAGTGGGCATGGGGTGGGATGTGGTGCCGGCCGATGCGAGCCGGTGGTCGTTGGGTCTGTCGGAGTTGCATGAGCGGTTTGTGCACCGGTTCGCGAGGTCGGAGCCGCGTGAATCTGCGCTGGCCTATATGCAGGGGCTGATAGCTCCACTGGAGCGGAAGAATGGCTGGACACTGGCTGAACAGGCCGGTCACGCGGCTCCGGACCGCATCCACCGGCTACTCAACCGGATCGAGTGGGACGCCGACGAGGTCCTCGATGACGTGCGGGACTACGTCGTGGAGCGTCTCGGTGACCCGGACGCGGTGCTGATCGTGGACGACACCGGCTTTCTGAAGAAGGGCGTGCGGTCGGCCGGAGTGCAGCGGCAGTACTCCGGCACCGCCGGACGCACGGAGAACTGTCAGGTGGGGGTCTTCCTCGGCTATGCCACCGACCGTGGGCGCACGCTGATCGACCGCAAGCTGTATCTGCCGACGTCGTGGACCGATGACCGTGAGCGATGCCGCCAGGCCGGCATCAGCGATGAGGTGGCCTTCGAGACGAAGGTGGCAACGGCAAAGGCCATGGTCCGCCGGGCAATCGCTGACAAGGTCCCGTTCCGATGGGTGACCGCGGACGCCGCTTACGGCTTCAGCAAGAGCTGGCGCACCGAGCTTGAGCAGGCGGATGTCTTCCACGTCATGGCCACCACCCGCCATGACACCGTCGTCTCCCGGTGGGCCATGGACCACCCCGTCCACGACCTGTTCATCGGTCTGCCCAGGCAGAAGTGGAAACGCCGCTCGTGCGGCGCCGGCGCTCACGGACCGCGTGTTTTCGACTGGGCCCGCGTGGAGGTCCGTCCCTGGCACCGCGAGGACCGCCGGCACTGGGTGATCGCCCGTCGCAGCGTGAGCCGCCCGCAGGAGATCTCGTACTACATCGCCTACTGCCCGGCCGGCACCACGCTCGACGAGCTCATCCGCGTTGCCGGGGCCCGGTGGGCGATCGAGGAGTGCTTCCAGACCGCGAAGGGCGAGTGCGGCCTCGATGACTATCAGGTCCGCCGCTACGACGGCTGGCACCGCCACGTCACCTTGGCCATGGCCGCCCATGCCTGCCTGACGGTCCTGCGAGCCCGTGAGCTGGATGCCGGGAAAGCAGAAACGGATCCTCCGACCTCGTCCCACTGAGCCTGCCCGAGCTCAGGCGTCTGATCACCCGGCTCACCCACCGCCGACCACACTCCATCGACCACGTCCTGCACTGGTCGCACTGGCGACGCCGACGACAACACCAAGCCCGCACCAGCCACTACAAACGACGCGGCCACACACCGCCCGAAGCTGCCCACCCGTCACGACAAAGACCGTTGCAGTACTACTGCTACCTGCAGTCCGGGCACACCGGTCCGGGCGTCAGGGCCCTGCAGAAGTACATGAACAGCTGTTACGGCAAGAAGCTCGAACTCGACGGCATCTTCGGGTCGGACACCAGGAATGCTCTGCGTGACGTTCAGGGCAGGATCGGCGCGGCGGTCGACGGCGTCTACGGCCGGGAGACCCTGGCCAAGATGAAGTGGGCCCGCTACAGCAACGAAACCGGCGCCAAGTACGACTGCGTCTGAGCTTGACGTTTAACCTCGCAGGTCACCCGACCTACTGATCTCACAGCGTGATCAAGCACGCCTGCCCGATAGTTCCCATGAGGAGCATGATGTCTTCACGCACGCCCCGCAACAAGCCTCGCGCCCTTGCTGCCCTGGGCGCCCTGGCAGCGGTACTCGCCTGCGGTGTCTCCGTCTCCCCCTCCGCGAGCGCGGCCGGTATATACCCGACCTGCAACACCACCAAGGCTGTTTCCATCAGCTCGGGTCACTCCGTCACGGTTCCCGCCTACAACAGCGGCAGCGGCAAGACCCTGACCTGCAATCTGGTATTCGACAGGGGCACACAAAACCCGGCCGTGACGGCGCTGCAGCGGAGCCTGAAGAACTGCGAGAGCTACGGCTACCTCACCATCGATGGCTACTACGGCCTGGAGACGATGACCGCCGTCGAGTTGCTCCAGGAGGACTATGGGCTCGGCGCGGACGGCGTCTACGGCCCGAACACCCGTGACAGCATGAAGCACTACAGTTCCACGCTGGGCTGCGCCCGCCTCTGACACCGCGATTCAGCACCTGACGGTACTGGCCGTCCCTCGCCGCTCCGGCCGGACGCCCGGCCGGAGCGGCGATGCCGCTTGTCGGCGCCGCACCATGGCCGCGCGACTTCCTTGCCGGCCAGCGGAGCGCCCCCGCTGTCGCAGTCCGAGGCGAGCTGGCCGCGACAGCCATCACGTTGCTGTACTTCCGCCGTCAGCTACGGGAGTTGGAGGCCTCAGTTCCCGGGTGTCGGTGGGAAGTGCTGGACGCGCCGGGCATGTTCGCACGGGTGCTGCGCCACCTGCTCTACCCGCGGGCGGGGGAGCTGCCGCCGATCGGGGACGCTTGACTGCTGCCTGAGCAGGTTCATGACGGCGACAGCCACCACGAGGTGCGGGTCCGGTCGTCGAGTAGGTCCTCCCATTCCGACAGCGTGATGCAGTCCTGGGGGCCGCGCGGGCGCGCAGCGGTGTCCGCTTGTGTGAACGAGTCGAGGATCCGCTGACGGATCACACACTGAGGTTCTTCTGGCACTGCTGTTGTGCTGTGGCCGTGTGCGGCGCTGGTGGTGCGGGCCAGCGGCCACTGGTCGCGTATCTGAGCCAGCGTCTGGCGGAATGCGGCGCTGGGCGGCACAGCTGCTTCGGGTCCTGTCCTGTGGTCGCTGTGCTGCTGAGGCCCGGTGAGCACCGTGGATACGCGCAGGCGGGAGGTGATGTAGCCGGCGGGGGAGTGAGGTCGCCAGGTCAGCCACCACGAGTGCAGCTCGACCGCGACGTCCTCACGTGACAATCCTGCGGCGATCAGCGGCCGCAAGGCGAACGCAAGGCGGCGCAACGTCTCCCGCTGCGTCCATGGCACGCGGGGCCGGATCCACGCTGCGATCGCCACAGCGTCGGCGGTCTGCTGGGGGGTGAAGGAGGTGCAGCGCGTAGCGCGTCGCCGTCGCGTGGCGGTGTTGTTCTTCTTCCCTCCTACCTTAACTTTCTGTCTCCTGGGGTTCTGCCTACAGGAAGGGGTGTCACGCCGGTGGCGCGTCTCGGCTGTGCGGGCGTCAGCGATGGCACGCTCGCGGCCTTCGGGCGTGTAGCCGACCTGGCGGGCGGTGTAGCCGCGGCCGCGGATGCGGTGGCCCATGGCGTGGTCCCAGGTGGGGGGAGCGGTGCCGGCGTAGATGGTGGCGGTGCCGGCCCAGCCCGACAAGCCCGCGGCGCGTCGGGTGTTGGTGCGGCTGCCGTGGACGGACCATGCGAGCAAGCCCAGCTCGCGCAGGCATGCGACGTGCCGGTCGACGGTACGTCGGCTGAGCCCAAGGCGTTTGGCCATGCGGGCGCGGCCGTAAGCGACGTGCCCGTCGGCGTTCATCCGGTCCGCGAGGTCTTCGGCGACGCGCAATGTGGTTGCCGAGGCTTTGGGGTGGTGGCCGGCGCCGATGGCCCAGCGAGCAGCGCGCAGGAAGTCGTACCTGCGTACCCGGCGGGACACCGTGGTGGTGACTTCCTGGTCGGCGTGAGTCTGTACGAGCTCGACGGCGAGAGAGTCAACTGGCGCCGCCGACTTGCCCATTTGGGCAGATGTGGTTTTGGCTGGCCGAACTGCTTGGTTCCGCGCGTGGGCATGCTGCATCATGGACGGGCACGCCCCCCTCGGGCGTGCGAGAACCCCGTGTGGCAGCGGGACAGTGTTGAGAGCACTGGATCCGCCCTTGGGCAAGGGCGGTGATTGCCGGCCGCTGAACGGGCCGGGTGAAACGCCTGTCGAGGTCGGCACTCGGCAGGCGTTTGTTACGTGCGGCTTCAGGCGCGGGGCATGCACGAAGCCGCAGGCCGACCGGTGGTCGGCCCGCGAATCCTTGCGGGCAGAGATTGCCGTGGGCGGCTCATGTCAGATGTCCTCCCCCCTCCGGCGGGCCGGGTCAGCTGGCCTGCCGGGTCTCCAGGCGGAACAGGTGGCGGCTGACGACGCCGGCACTGTCCATCAGCGCGTGCACGTACCGGGCGCAGGTCGCTTGGCGCTGCAGCATGCGGCTGGGAGCCAGGACGGCGATCGATCCGACGACGGCGGGCCCGCACCACAGTGGCGCGGCCAGGGCGTGCCAGCCGTCGAGCGGTGAGGGGCTGACGGCGTATCCCTGCTCGCGGACGATCCGCATGCGCGCTGAGGGCTGGTCCTCCAGGCAGGCCCGGATGACCAGTCCGGACGCGTCGGCGTTGAGCGGGGCCTGCCACAGGGCCTGTTGCTGTGGCGGGGGAGTGGCGGACAGCGCGGCGATGTGCGGGCCCGGGACTCGGTCGGTGCACATCCGCATCATGGACACCCCGACCAGGGAGTACAGCAGCGCCATCTGGCCGGTCGAGGCCTGCAGGGAGACCAGTTCGGCGTGGATGGCCCGCGAGGTGCGGCCGGGGATCCGAAGGGGCAACTCCTCGAGGGGCTGCACGGTGCCGGTACGGATCGGGTCGGTCAGGCGCGCGTAGTAGCCGCGGGGGTAGTCGCATTGCCGGACCTGGCCCTCGCGGATGAGGGCCTGCAGGTACCGGTGGGTGGTGGGCGCGGGCAGCCCCGCGCGGGCGGCGATCTCGGCAAGCGGGTGCGGGCCGGGTTCGCTGAGGGCGTCGAGGACGGCCAGCGTGCGCTGCACGGTGCTGTTGCCACGCTCCGGCGCTGCCGTCAGGGTCAGTGAGGGTGCCACCGGCAGGTTCCTACTTTCGTCGGTGAGGTGGTCGGGTCGTTCCGGAGCGTTTTCGTGCCGGGCGCCAGGCATGACCAGGGCCTCAGGCCGAAGCCCGCTCGAAGCGGCCGCCGCGTCCGCACACTGCGGTGTGCGGCGGTTCCGCTGAGGCGGCAGGAGCCATGCCGGCAGCCCGCGTTGCGTGATGGCTCAGCGCCGCCGCGGCCTTGGTGAGGACGTCGAGGTAGCGCTTGCGGCAGTACGCGTAACGCATCTGCGTGTCCGGGACGATCAGCGCCAGCGCACCGGTGACGGTCTCGCGGCGCCAGATCGGGAGGGCCAGTGTGACCCAGCCGGTCAGGGGCGAGGGACCGATGGCCAAGCCGCGGTCCCGCACGCCCTGAAGTAACGGCGGCAGTGTCGTCGGCCGGTTGTCCAGGTGGGCCAGGATGGCCAGCGCCACCGGGTCGTGTTCGGTCAGTTTCAGCAGGGCCATGTCAATCGCGGACTGTACGGAAGCCGGTGCGGTCTCGATCACGGCCCGGTTGGTGCCCAGGGCCTGCCCGCGGCGCACCCGCAGCGGGTGCCCGACCAGCTCGGCGGCGTACAGGATCACCATCTGCCCGGTGGCTTGCTGCACCCGCGTCAGCACCGTGTCGGTCGCCGGCGGCAGCGGGGGCAGCTGAGCCAAGCGCCCGCCGTTCCAGGCCATCAGTGCATACCGGCCCCGCTCGGTACGCAAAACCAGGCCTTCGTCGGCGGCTTCATTCAGCTTGCGGTGCGCCGTGGCATCGGGAATTCCGGCCGCAACGGCAATTTCAGTCAAAGAGTAACTGCCGTCAGCCGAGGGTCTTGAGGCTTCCAGCTGTCCGAGAACACGCAGTACAGCGAAGCCTCGCTGTGCTGCGCTACGGGTCTGACCTGTGGCGGTCTGGGCTTGCGGCATCGTCATCAACCCCCTGTGGCGGCCTACCGGCCATACGGCACGGCCAGTTGTGGGCTTGTTATCCCAGCGAAGCGGTGTGTGACTGTAAGCGGAATTTAACTTCCGCGTCAACGCGAAACACATGCCTCGCAGGTAACAGAACGCCGCTTCTCACTGGGTGAGAAACGAGCTCCCTTCATTTCTCGCCCGGTGAGAAATGAAGCTCCATTTCTCACCCAGTGAGAAAAGAGAGGGGCTTCGGGCCCTGATGTTGGTGGGCACCCATGCCCTAGCCTGGTTGCCGGACGGTCCCCTTGCCCGACAGGAGACAAGCACAGTGCGCGCCATCGTCATGCGGGAACGCGGCGGCCACGACGCCTTGCAGTTGGAGGACGTCCGGGAGCCTGCCTTGCTGGCTGGCCATGTCCGCGTCCGTGTTTCCCTGGCAGGTGTCAGCGCTGAAGACCTCTTGGAGCGGTCCGGCGCCATCGCGACCGGACCGCTGCCCTGCACGCCCGGTACCGAGGTGGTGGGCGTTACCGACGACGGTCGGCGCGTCGTCGGCCTTCTCGACCGCGGTGGCTACGCCGAGAATGCCGTGCTGCCCCTGGACGCGTGCTGGGACGTTCCTCCCAGCATCGACGACCAGCAGGCGCTCGCTCTCGTCCGGGACGGGCTGGTTGCCTGGCACGCGGTGTTCAGCGCGGCGCAGATCCAGCCGAGCGAAACCGTCGTCGTCACCCCGGCCGGCTCGGGTGCCGGTGCGCTGGCGGTGCAATTGGCGCAAAGATTCGGTGTCAGGGTCATCGCACTCACCGGACACAAGGCGGACCGTGACTTTGCGCTGGAACTGGGCGCGGACACCGTCGTCGACAGTGCCGCAACGGACTTGGCCGAAGAGGTCATGGCCGCGGCCGGCGGTCCGGTCAACGCCGTCATCGACCTGAGCGGAGGCATCGCCGTCCCAGCCCTGACGGTCGCCGTGGCGCCCGGCGGCCGGATCGCCCTCTACGGGCACCCGCCGGCAGGCGCACCCCCCATCGGCATGGACCGGATCCTTGGCCGGTCGCTGACCGTCTCGGGATTCCAACTGTCACACCTGTACCGCGACCAGATCGGCCTCGCCATGGCGATGCGCGCCCTGTTCGCCACCGTCCTGGACGGCACCCTGGTCCTGCCACCCGGCAAGACCTACCCGCTGGAGGCCGCAGCGCAGGCCCACCGCGACTTTGAGACGCAGCCCGGTCCTCAGAAGATTGCCCTGGACGCCACCGTCTGAGCCCCAGGCGGAGACAGGGGAGCGGCCAGCACCCGCTCCCCTGTTCAGAGCATGTCAGTCCTGAAGTAATCGCTCATCCGACGTCCCATACCAGTACATCAGCGCGGGCAGCGTGGGCTTGTCGAGCCGCTCCTTGAGGACGTTCAGGCGGCTGATCAGCGTGCGCTCGCTCATGCCGTGCTCCTCGGCCACCTTCTTCTGAGACTTGCCTTGTGCCAGGCCGTACAGGATCGACCGGGTCTCCGGCGTGGTCACGGGCGTGACGGCCTCATCCTGGTCGTCCTGCGACTCCGAGTTCGTGCTGGCCCCGGGCACCCAGGGGTCGGCCCTCTCCCAATACAGCTCGAAAACAGCACGGATGAACCGGACAATTTCTTCGTGCCGGATGTGCAGGGCCCCCGGCATCAGTTCGCCGTTCTCGTAGATGCCGACGAAGGCTTCCCGGTCGTCGAAGAAGATCATCTTAGGGAGTGCGGAGGCAAGGGTTCGCACCTGCGCTCCGCGCTCGGTCACGAACGCCACCCACCGGCCGGTCGGATGGTCGTGCCGATTGCTCTCTTGGTAGAGCGTGCGCAGCTTCAGCCCTCTAGCGAGTAGTTTGTCGTCACGCTCGCGGACGTTTTCGAGCAGCACACGGTCACGGCGGCCAGGATGACAGGTCACCACCTCGTGCTGGGCGGAGTGGGTGGCCCGGGCTAGCCTCCCGTTGATGTCTTCGTACTTGGTGATGGCTTCCACTACCGCCGTTCCTGTGCGCTGCGACCGGGTGAACTCGTCGGTCATGGCGTCCACAAAGCCCGGGAGCTGCGCCAGATACCCGTGAACCCTTGAGAGGGTCGTCACCGCCGCTTCCCGCATGGTCTCAGCCACACGGCCAGGCTCTGCCGGGATGTACAACCCCGGTCGCGTCGGGTCAGGGACGACCACCCCGAGTCCGATGAGCTCGTCAACTCCCTTGCCGTCGATACCAATTGACTGTTCTCGCAAGGCCTCCCGGTACCGATCCCACGCCTCAGGTGACAGCTCCGGCATCCCCAACTCATACATGCATACGCCCCGTTCGCCATAGATTGTCACTTCATTTTTGTGCAATGCAGTTTTCCGCGACCGGCAACCCGTTGCTGCGGCGTTGTACGTCGGGTCACCCTAAAGCTCGGCATCACAAATGCGCGATGCATGTTTCTGCAATATTGCGCTCGGGGTGACGCCGACTGCCTGTGCCGTCGACAGCACAGGCTCGTTTGAAGAGGGGAAACAACCGCCATGACGCACAAGATCAAAATCTCGTCTGCCGCGCTGGCTGCTGCCCTGCTCGTAGCGCTCGGCGCAGCAGGAGTGGCCGCCACGCACCAGGGCAACACGGTCCGGGCGGGAGACATCAACTGGAAGTCCACGACCGGAGACATCAACTGGAGCGTGGAAGCGGTCAAGGCCGGCTCCGGCGTCGCTGCAAACGACATCAACTGGTGAGATCCGGGGGTGCCGCGCAGCTCGCGGCCGCTCGGCACCCTCGCCCAGACGCGCGACCGTACGTGCACCAAACCCAGGGTCCGACAACCCGGGGAGCCGAAAAGGAACGCCACCATCGGCGGCACAGGTCCACGACATGAGGGCCGCGAGTGCAAGACAGAAGGGGCTCGGGGGAGATGGGTATCCAGCAGGCCGGCAGCGGTCGCGGCGGCAGCCGATCAGGCCGCGTCTTCGCTGTGCAGGCGGCCTTCTCCACCATCGGCCGCCGCACCGCCCGCCTCGCAGAACTGGCTAGAGCCTCCGGCCTTGACGACTCCACCGTCAGTCGCATCCTGCAGGCCGGCGTCTACGACGGTTACTTCATCCGCCCCGAGCGCGGTGTCTACGCCCTCGGACCAGGCATCGCACGGCTCGGGTTCCAGGCGTCCATGACATACGGGCACGACGGCGACGCTGCCA
Source organism: Streptomyces sp. NPDC058864 (assembly GCF_042742985.1). Lineage (NCBI taxonomy): Bacteria > Bacillati > Actinomycetota > Actinomycetes > Kitasatosporales > Streptomycetaceae > Streptomyces > Streptomyces sp. NPDC058864. Next base: position 13,600 of record NZ_JBHYMQ010000087.1, read on the forward strand.
CCAACCACCTTCGGGAGCTCCACCGCGTCACGGACAAGGGCCTGGCCTTGCTCTACATGGCCAGTCCATACGGCCTGACCCGGCAGTGCGTCGACATGGCCGTCGGTGACAGCGACCTGATGGAACTCGGCTGGGCACCCCGCGACATGCTCTCCGTCACTCGCTCCCTGCGTGTGGGTGCGCCCGGCCGGGCGATCCTGGCCTACCTTCCGCAGTTGATGCAGAAGCAGGTCTTGGCCACACCGCTCCCGGCCCGCGCCGGCCCGGGCGCTTTCCGCGATGACGACGCCCTCCAGGCATCTCTCACCGCTATCCGCGACACCGGCTACGCCGTCGGGTACGAAGAGTGCCTGCCCGGATGGCACTCGGTAGCCGCACCCATCTTCTGGGGCGACTCCGTGATGGGCGCCGTGCTGCTCCTCAAGGCCGCCGACGTGATGCCGGAACCGCCCGAGGACTACATCACGGCCACAAAGGCCGCGGCCGCCGCACTGAGCCGCTCCGACAACGCCGGCCAGGGCTCATGAACCCGATGCCGCGCGGCGCCGTCGGCCGTCACGGGACCACCCGTGCCGCGATTGCCGCCCCGTCACAGCCCGCGCTCCCAGGCCCAGATCTGAGCGGAGAGAAATCCAGTCGCGGAGTTTTTTCACACGATGGAAAAGGGGCCGACCGAGGGCACATGCCCCATGGCCCTCTGACGCCGCGTACGTAACAGTGGTCTCACTCGGCGCCCGCCTCCCTCTTGGCGGGCGCCGGTCCCGACTCCCCGGGCTCACGTCCGGGCGCATGACTCCCGGCCAGGGACGGCAGACCCCCCGGCCGGGGGAATGAAAGACGGTCCGATCCTCATTGAGGTGCGGTCGGACCATCCTGGGCCGGCCCGCTTGGGGCGTGGCCGGTCCACTTCGCCGGCACCCCAAGCCGGCGGGCGAAGGACCTTCCGGCGGGCGTGAGCTCCCGTCGGGAGTGGTCCGGCCGGTGCAACTGGGGGCTCTTCGGGGCAAATCGCACCGGCCGGGCCACCTTCGCGTTCGGGCTCGCGCCCCGATCCGCAGCCGGACCCATGGCGCGTCGCACCCCTCTGAATCCCGGGCTCGCAACCTCCAGTCCGACCCGACGCCGGTGGCCGGTGACCGTCCCCCCTCCCTGGGCGGCACCGGCCACCCGAGCGCAGACGTGCCGTTTCTCCCGGTGGAATCGTGGCGTTCGCATTCCACGCACCGGAACGCCGAGTGCACCAGATCCGGCCGCTGTTGCCGCGCCGTTCCTGACGCCAGCAGGGTGAGGATCCCAACGCCCCGCCCACCCTTCACAACCGCGGGGATCCCCTCCGACCATCGAAGGCCCCGCCGCCATGACCCTTTTGGACGCCCCTCCGGCAACTGGCCACCAGGCCCTGCAGATTGGCGGACTGCCGCACGACCCCCGCCAGGACACCGCGCACGTCCTCGACCTGGTCGACCGACTCCGCCGGGAGACTCCCCACATCTTGGGCTACCCCGGCAACAGAGCCTTCGACTTCACCGACCTCGCCCCGGCTCTCGCCGTGATCCCCAACAACGTCGGCGACCCGGCCGCGGGGGACCCGGACGACGTCACCCACACCAAGCCCTATGAGCGGGCTGTCGTCGACTTCCTCACCCGGGTCGCCCACGGCGACCCGGCCAGCACCTTCGGGTACATGACGGCCTCGAGCACCGAAGGCATGCTCTACGGCCTCCACACCGCACGCCGCCGTCTGCCCCGCGCCCCCCTGTACGCCAGCGACCAAGCCCACTTCTCCGTCCGCAAATGCGCCGACCTGCTTCGAGTCGAGCTCGTGACCATCCCCAGCCTCCCAGACGGATCCATGGACCCCGCCGCGCTGCACGCCGCATGCCGCAACCGGCGCCGCCGTGACACCGTCAGCGGCCGCCTCGCACCACGCGGCGCGATCGTGCTCGCCACCATCGGCACCACTATGACCGGCTCACTCGACAACCCTGCGGCCCTACGCAAGGCGGCTGCTGTCGCCGGTGAAGTCCACGTCCACGCCGACGCCGCCTGCGGAGGCCTCCTAGCCGAATACGCCCCGACACCTCGCCCCTGGGGCTTCGACGCCGGCAGCGACAGCCTGCAGATCAGCCTCCACAAGGTCATCGGCAGCCCTGTGCCCGCCGGAGTCGTCCTCACCCGCAGCGAACTCGTCCCCGACCAGCACGCCGGCGCGTACGTCGGCACCATCAGCGACCGCACCCTCAGCTGCTCCCGCAGTGGCCTCGCACCCCTCATCGCCTGGTCCGCGCTCCGCCGCAGCGGCGAAGCCGGGCTGTGCGCCCAAGTGCGGCGCTGCCAGGAGACCGCCGCCTACGCCGTCGAGCGGCTCGAGGCGCTCGGGTGGAATCCGTGGCGCTTCGACGAGTCGTCCATCACGGTCGTCTTCGACCGCCCGCCCCAGCGCGTCGCCGAAGGTTGGCATCTGGCCAGCGAGGGAACGCGCAGCCATCTGGTCACGGTGTCGCACGTCACCAGGCGGGCCATCGACGCGCTGTGCGAGGACCTAGCTTGTCGGGCGATCGGTGCTGTCTCCAGGACTTCGGCAGGTGTGAATGCGCCCGGTGTCGGGCCGGTGCCTCTCGGGCGCCGGGACGTATCCACCCCCGCACATAAGTGATGGAAAACCCTTTCGGCGGTGTCAGCGGCCTCTGTTAGTTTCGTGCGGCTCGTGTGATCCACAAGCTTCAAAGACTGACAGGGGAGGGCCGCTTGACTATGTTCGGAAAGACGGGTCGCCGCAGACGGACGGTGGTGTGGAGCTGCGCTGTTGCGCTGCTGGCCATGGCTGCCGGTACGGCTCATGCGGTGGACAACCTGCCGCCGAAGCAGCCGCTCGTCCAGGATCTCCAGACACAGAGCAAGGCCTGCGCCACGGGCGACGACACGCCCTACGTCTCGCAGCCGCCCAGGCTCAGTGCCGTGATGTACGACCCCGAGGAGGACAACCAGCCCATCGAATCCAGCCCGCTCTACGGCGAGTTCGAAGCATGGTGGACGGACGCGGCAGGAGTGGAGCAGCGCCGTATCTTCACCACCAGCACCTTGTCCTCGGGGTCGCGTTTCTACTGGACGATGCCGACCGACATCCCGGCGAACACGGTCGTCTCCTGGCACGTCCGCGCGAACGACACCAAGGCGACATCCGAATGGAGCGATGAGGGCGACGGCTCGGTCTGCTCGTTCGTCTACGACGACGTGAGCCCGGAGAAGGCGGCGATCAGCTCCCCCGAGTACCCCAACCCCGAGCAGGTGTTCTGGGTGGACGGGGTTGGCGTCTATGGGCACTTCACCATGGACTCGCCTTCCGACGACGTGGTGTCGTACACGTACGGCTTCTTGGGCGGCCCTTACGGCACCGTCTCCGCGGAGCGACCGGGCGCAGCTGTGACCATTCCCTATCTGCCGCTCACCACGGGGCCCAAGTCGCTGACGGTCCGCGCGATCGACCGGTCCGGCCGGAGCAGCGCGCAGTCGTCGTACGACTTCAACGTGAAGGCCGGGCGCGCCCCCGTCGCCCGCTGGAAACTGGACGACCCGGCAGGCTCCCGTTCGGCCTCCGCCGAGGCGGGCACCGCTGCACGGGCCGGCACCGGCGTGACCTTCGGCGGCCCCGCGCCCGCAGGTACCGGAGCCAGTGCCACCGTCAGCCTCGACGGCAGCGGCCACGGCTTCCTCACCCCGGACGCCCCCGCCACCGACATCAGCAAGACCTTCGCCGTCAGTGCCTGGGTGCGGCCCGCTGAAACCGGCCGGAACATGACCGTCGCCAGCCAGGACGGGGACGGCAAGCCCGCCTTCAGCCTCGGGCTGCGCAGCCAGGACCCTGGCCCTGTCTGGTCGTTCGCGATCGCGGGCGCGCGGGTGACTGGTGGCGCGCCCGAGACCGGCGAGTGGGCGCATCTGTTGGGGCTGTACGACGCGGAAACAGGCCGCGCGCAGTTGTACGTCAACGGCCAAGAGGTGGGTGCCGCGGCAGAGGCGGCTCCCGCCGCGACGGCCGGCGCGTTCCAGATCGGACGCGCCCGCGGGACTGCTGGCTACCGGGACCGGTGGCACGGTGACATCGGTGACGTACAGGTCCACGACCGGGTCGTGGTGCCAGGCGAGGTGGCCCAAATCGCGTGGCGCCTGCCGAAGCTACTCGGCCACTGGTCGCTGGAGAACGCGGCGGACGGCATGAGCCCCGAGCAGTCGGACGGCGCGCCGCTGCGGCTGGGCGCGGGAGCCTCGATCTACCGGGGCTCCGACAGCATCTGCATCCCCGACATCGACCCCGACTGCACCTACATGCCGCCGCCCCTCGTCGACAACGGGCATCTGCGCCTGGACGGCGAGACCGGGTATGCGGTCGCCGACGGGCCCGTCGTCGACACCGGGGACAGCTTCACCATCGGCGTCGTCGTCCGCCTTGCCGACGCCCGGCCCGGCCACCCGATGACCGTGCTGTCGCAGGCCGGTGAGCACACCGACGCGTTCAAGGTGCGCTACGAGCCGTCCACGTACAGCTGGCAACTGGTGATGCCGGAGAAGGACGAGGCCGGAGCCCCCGAGAAGGTCGTGTCCCAGATCACCGGTGCCGACGGCGGCGAGGGCCAGGGGCATCGTCTTGCCGTGGTCTACGACGACGGGACCGACACGATCAAACTCTTCGCCGACGGCTACACGAACGCCGAGGCGACCGCGAGCCTCCCCAACAGCTGGCACAGCGGCGGTGCCCTCCAGATCGGCCGGGCCAAGGTCGGTGACGGCTGGGGTGAGTACCTCCACGGCGACGTGGACGAGGTGCAGGCCTACTCTGGCGCGCTGCGGGACGACGACGTGCTCGGTCTGGGCTGGGGTACGGATCCCTGCCTGTGCTGATCCGTCTGTTCTGAATCCAGGGGCTTGACCTCCCGATGGCCCGCCGTAACCCCTTTTCCGGCGGGCCATCGGCTGTTGCAGGAGTCGGCATGGATGCGGTCCCGCATCGTCGGCGGCCGGTTCATCGCGTTTGAGATAACCCACGACGCCATCACCGCCACCGCGGTACTGCGCCTCTGCCCCACGACGGCCTGCTCTGTTCCCGCGAGGTGACCGTCGCGGGCGTGAAGGCCACGTAGATGGCCCGCCTCGTCTACCGCGACCGGCCGCCCGCGCCAAGGCACCGCTTGGCTGCGCCAGCAAGCCTGCGACCGGACGCCCTCCGCGTGCCCTCCCGAACCGATCCACAAGTCCTGAGCATTGCTCCGCGCTGCCGGACGAGTCTCCAGCGGGCTACTGCTTGCGTCCCCATGGCTGCCACTGCCCTCGCTCGGTATGGGCGGCCAGTGGGTGGGCGGGACCGTCAGCCTTGCGCCAGCTGGCTATTGCACCCCACATAAGAAGGCCACTGAAGACGAGGCTGCCGATCAGGCGGGGCCCATCGGTGGCCTTGGACACTGCGATGAGGCCGCCAAGAGCGTTGAAACCGAGGAACAGAGCCAGGAGGATCCACAGAACCTTTCGCATGGGGCCGGGCTGCGTCGGGTCAGGCAGTGTCGAGGCAGGCCCACGGCCCAGGGCTCTTCGCCATGCGCTGCGGGCACCGAAGCCGAGCCCGACAGTGATGGGGCCGAAGATGATCGCAGCGGGAATGACTTCAGCAGGACCGATTCGGTCACCGACGATGACAACGGCGCGGAGAATCAAGGCAGTCGGCACGACGGTGATCAGGCTGAGAGCGGCGGCGAAGACGGCCCAGGGCATGGATTTCATGGCGGCACCTTAAGAGGTCGTCTCATTTGGTGAGTCTTCGATAGCAGATGAGGGTGCAGGCGATGCTGGTGAAGGCTAGGAAGTGGTCGGCTGAGCGTTCGTAGCGGCGGTGGAGCCGGCGGCATCCGGCGAGCCAGGCCATGGTCCGTTCGATCTTCCAGCGATGCCGACCCAGGCGTGCTGATGACTCGATGCCCTTGCGGGCGATGCGGTGGGCGATGCCTCGTTGCCGTAACCATCGTCGCAGGTGAGCGTAGTCGTAGGCTTTGTCCGCGTAGAGCTTGGAGGGCTTGCGCCGGCGTGGTCCGCGGCGGGAGCGGATCGGCGGTATGCCGCGGATCAAGGGAATCAGTGCCTGGCTGTCATGCGTATTCGCTCCCGAGATCCCGATGGCGATGGGTAGACCGGAGCCTTCGGTGATCAAGTGGATCTTCGACCCTTTCTTACCCCGGTCGACAGGATTCGGGCCTGTCAGGTCCCCCCTTTCAGGGCCCTCATGTTCACCGAGTCGATCGCGCACCGGCTCCAGTCCAGCTCACCGCGTGAGCCGAGCTCGTCGAGCACCAGGCGGTGCAGCTTCGCCCACACCCGCGCCTTCGTCCACTCCGTGAACCGGCGATGCGCAGTCGCTCCCGACGGCCCGAACGACGGCGCTGGCAACTGCTGCCACGTGCAGCCCGACGTCGCTACGAACACGATGGCCGCAAGCACTTCCCGATCCCCGTGCCGTCGCCGGCCACCGCCTTGCGGCCTGGTCGGTGCAGGCGGCACCACCCGCTGGAACAAGGCCCACAACTCATCCGGCACCAGCCGCTCAACGATCCCCACGCTCGCAGACTACCGAACCAGCCAATTGAGATGACTTCTAAACCCCTGCTGGCTTGCGACGTTACCTGGTACAGGCCCACGCGGGGCGCGACGCCGGCCGCAGTCAGCAGCTTGGCGCAGCCGTGCCGGGCGTCTTGCCATCGGATCAGCCCTGTCTGCAGTTTCGGCGTCCCCGGACGCGAGCGTCGGGAGCAGGTTAGGGATCTCCTCGCCCGGGCTGTAGAAGTGCCGGAACCGCCGCCAAGGGATCTCGTCATACCTGAACCCGTCCTTGACCTCCTGCGGGATCGCGCCCAAGGCCGTCCGGATGTCGCAGTCCGTGCCGGCCCATCGTTCCGGCCAGCCAGCCCAAAAGTCATCGTTCACGATTTGCTTCCAGTCCACCGAGAGCGCTCGAACCACGGGATTCTAACGACCTGTGATCAAGGGGCGGAGCCTTCTGCGGCACTCACCGCCGTGTACGCCGGCGGGGTTCCGGACCGGCGTTCCCCTGAGACACCTGCGCCCGTGATCAGCAGGCACGAGGCGGGACGGGAAGACATGGAGGCCGCTCCCACTGACTGGCCCGGTCCAGCAGGCGTTCGCGGCGGGAGCCCCTTCCGCTGAACGAAATCAAAACCGGCAACGGATTTTAGGCAGCGGAATCGGTGATGCGCAGACATCGTCTCATTTCCTCGCGCGTCGTTTTTGAAGCCTGAAAGTGAAGTCTTTTCGGTTTCGGAGGATGAAAGCGGGAGCGATGTAAAGCACTTTGTGATTGCTGCGTCCTTGCCATTCGCGGTCCAGTGGTGGTCACGCGGTGCCGTAAGCCGGTCCTGAGCGGGACGATCCGCCGGCCGCGGCCATCGCACTCCACCTACTTCAATGCGACTGCTGCGCGCCTACCAGGGCGTAGGCGTGGCAGGGACGGGATCCACCATGAAGATCGGGCATACAGCCGCAACGGTTGCCGCCGCGGCGGCCCTCATCGTCGGGGGGACTGTAGCGCTCGCCCCGGCGGCATCGGCCGTCGGCTCCAGCGCCTGTACCTACAACCCGACGGACATCACGTTCAAGGTCAACGCCAATGGCCTGAACCTGCGGACGGGGCCGTCCACGGGCTACACGTCGGTCGGTCTGCTCTACAAGAGCGATGGCTACATCTTCAAGGTCCAGTGCTACGCCGCGAAGAACCAGTGGGCGTACGGCTACCTGACGAAGAAGAGCAAGTCGGGTCTGGCCAAGGGCCGGACCGGCTGGGTCTCCAGCCCCCTCATCACCTGGGACTCCCGCGACTTCGGCTGGCCGTACTGACGGTTCAGCCCCCGCGCGGCACCCCACCCCACTCTCCAGCCGGACGCCTGCTGCCCGCCCTCCCCTCGCCAGGAGCTCCCTGCGATGACTGTGCCTGCAACAGCTCCACTGCGCCCGGCCGCATCCACAGCGGCTGTCGGCTACGGCGTGGTGTTGCGCGCCCCGGATGTGGCGCGGCTGATGCTGGCCACGCACGTTGGGCGGCTGCCGTGTGGCATGACGCCGGTGGCGTTGCTGTTCGTGGCGGCCGCCGACGGGGCGAGTCTGGCGCAGCGGGGCATGCTCGCTGCTGCCTATGGGCTGGCAGCCGCGCTCAGTCAGCCGCTGCTCGGGCGCCTGGCCGATGTGCGGGGGCAGACGCTTCCGCTGGCCGGCGGCGCGGCGCTCTCCGCCGTCGCGCTGGCTGCGGTCGTGTTTCTGGACGCCACCCGGTGGCCCGCCGCCGTGTGTGTTGTGGTGGCGGGCGTGGCCAGCCCGCCACTGGAGTCGTGCCTGCGTGCGCTCCTGTCCACACTGCTCGACGGTCGTCCGGCGGCGCTGAAAGCCGGGTATGCGCTGGACTCCAGCGCGCAGGAAGGCGTCTACGTGGTCGGCCCGCTCGTGGCGACGGTGCTGGCGAGCACGATCTCCCCGGGTGCGGCTCTGCTCACCGTCACGGTGGTGGGCCTGGCCGGTGCCCTCGCGGTTGCCACCTCGCAGCCCTCCCGTAGCTGGCGGCCGCAGCCGCGCCGCGACAGCGACCTGTTCGGGGCCCTGCGGCCGACTGGGATGGTTGTGGTCCTGGCTGCCTACTTCTGTGTGGGTGTGGCCTTGGGCGGGCTGAACGTGGCGGCCGCGGGGTCTGCTGACCGGCACGGCGCGCTGTGGCTGACCGGAGCGCTGCCGGCGGCGCTGTCGCTGTCCGGGATCACCGGCGGCCTCATCTACGGATGCTGGGCCTGGCCCGGCAGCCGTACCACCCACCTCCACGCGCTGGCCGCCCTGTTCGCGCTGGCGTGGATCCCTCTGCTCATGGATCCCCCGCCGATTCTGGCGCTCGCCCTGATCGCCGCTCCGGGCGGGCTCTTCCTGCCGCTGCTGACGGCCGGCTACCAGGTCGTGACCGACCTGGCCGCGCCCGGCACCGTCACGGAGGTCATCGGCTGGCTGGTGTCCGCCATCAACTGCGGGCTCGCCCTGGGCACCGCGGCCGGCGGGCGCATCGGGCCCGGCTTCCAGTTGTGCGCAGCCGCGGCCCTCGCCGCCGCCCTCACGCTCCTGACCCACCGCAACCCCATCAGACCTCACCACCGGGAGACCTCCCCATGCGTGTGACCACCAAGGGCCTCACCATCGCCGCGAGCGCGGCCGTCCTCCTCGGCGGCGGCATCGCCCTCGCCCCGACCGCATCCGCCGTCGGATCCAGTGCCTGCACCACCAACATCAAGGACCAGGACGTCTGGCCCCTGACCAACGGACTGCGCCTGCGGACCGGCCCGGGAACCAGCTACACCGCGACCGGGCTGCTCTACACCTCCGACCGGCTCACCGCCCGCTGCCGCAAGGGCTCCTGGTACTACATCAGCACTGACAAGAAGACCAAGACCGGCCTCAAGGCCGGCACCTACGGCTGGGTCAGCGCCTCCTACCTCGACATCCAGATGTGCCTGCCCGAGAACGTCGAGTGCCCCTACAACCGGTGACCTCCTGACCCTCCCATGAGCCGTTGCCGCCGACCCGGGCCACCCCAACGTCCTCGTCCACGCCCGGCCCGGCGGCACCACCCACCCATCCCCCCAACGGTCCGCTGCGATGGCGATCCGCGGCAGGAGGCACGCCTTGATACCGATCCATCTCATTTTGGGCCCGACAGCCGTCGGCAAGACCGGCCGTTCCGCCGCGCTGGCACAGCGGCACGACAGCCCCGTCCTGGTACTGGACCGCGTGCAGTGCCACCCGCAGCTGGCCATCGGCTGCGGTCGCCCCACGCAAGCCGAACTGCAGGACACCGTCCGCCATTACCTGACCGAGCGGCCAGTGCACCACGGCGTGATCACCGCCGCCGACGCCGTCGACCGCCTCGTCCACCACCGCAAGATGCTCCAGGACAGCGGCGTCGACCGACTGATCCTCGAAGGCGGCTCCATCTCCATCCTCGCGGAACTCCTCACCCGCGGCGACTGGTTCGAGGACGCGACCGTTGCTGTCGAATGCTGGCTGGAGTCCAGCGCCGGCACGTACGCTGCCCGGGTCGCCGACCGCGTCGAGCAGATGCTCGGCTACGGCAACCACAGCGAACGCACGCTGGTCGACGAACTCGCCGACCTGTGGCCCCACCCGGAAGCCCGGCCCCGGCTGTACAGCATCGCCGGGTACCGCGAGGTCATTGACCTGTGCACGACCGAGGGCATCGACCCCATGCACCTGCGCGGCCTGCCCGCCCGGCTGCGCCGCGCCCAGTTCGCCACCGCCGTGACCGACGCGCACCTGGACTACGCCCGCCAGCAGCGCCGCGCTCTGGCCGATGCTCTGCCTGAGATGGCGATGCGCGGATTCGAGGTGACGTTGTGCGAGATCTGACCACCGCCTCTGCCTCGCCCGTCCTGGACACCCCGTTCGACCCCGGCCGGCCACTTCGGTTCACTGTGTTCTGTGAGTCGGCCACCGGCCGTCACCCCGCCTACGAGCACGCCGCCCGGACCATGGGCGGCCTGCTGGCCGCGGCCGGGGTCGAGATCGTCTACGGCCGCGCCCGCATCGGACTGATGGGGGCGCTCGCGGAGACCGCCCTGGCCTCCGGCGGCCGCGTCACGGGTGTCCTGCCGCAGGTCCTCAACCGCGCGGACATCGTCCACCCCGGCCTGACGCATCTGGAGATCGTGGCCGACATGCCCGACCGCAAGGCCCGGCTGTGCCAGTTAGCCGACGCATTTCTGGTCCTGCCCGGCGGGCTCGGCACGCTGGAGGAACTCGCCGAGATGTGGTCCTGGGCTCAACTGGGCCTGCACACCAAACCGATCGCGCTGCTCAACACCGCGAACTTCTTCAGCCCGTTGCTGACCTTCCTGACCAGCGCTCAGCAGGCGGGGTTCCTCGCGGCCCGCGACCGCGACCGCGACCTGGTGGTCGTCGATGCCGAACCTGCCCGGCTGACGACAGAAGTCCTCGCCCACCTGACACCCGCCGAGGTCAAGCCATGCTGACCACCACCGCCCGCGCAGCTGCAGCACCGGTTGTCCACGATGCGCCGCCCGTCGCCGCCAGAAGGCTGCTGTCCGGCTACTTCGCCGGGCTCGGAGCGCTGATGGCGATCTGGGGCGCGAGGATGCCCGCCGTCCAGGCCGCAGCCCACCTGACCGCGGGCCGACTATCCCTGATGCTGCTCGCGGCCGCCGCCGGAATGGTCGCGGGCCTCTATGCTGGCGGCCGGATTGCCCAGCGGCACGGCCCCGCCGCGCTGCTGACCGCACCGGCCGTGGCGCTCGCCGCTGCGCTGGCTGCCCTCGGCGCCTGCCGCACCCTGCCCACGCTCCTGGTGGCCGCGCTCGCCTTCGGCCTGGCTCACGGGCTCCTCGACGTCGGCGCCAACGTCGCCGCCGTCCGCTGCCAAGACGCCTACGGCCGCAGCATCATGTCGTCCCTGCACGCCAATTTCAGCATCGGCGCGCTCCTGGGCGCGGCCGCAGCCGCCACCACCGCCTACACCGGCCACAGCCGGGTTTTCCTGATCGCGGGCTTCGCGGCGGCCGCCGCGGCTCTGCTCACCGCACCAGCCGTCCGCAGCATCACGACCCTCCCCACGAACCAGCCGGACAGCTCGGGCAGCTCCGCGTCGGAGCTCGCCGCCCCGGGCCGTGGTCGGGCCGGGCTGTGGCTGCTAGGAGCGCTGGCCGCAGCCTGCCTGCTGGGCGAAGGAGCGGCCGCCGACTGGTCCGCGGTCCACCTCCACGGACTGCACGCCACCGCCACGGTGTCCGCATCGGCATACGCGGTCTACAGCGCAGCCATGGCCACCGGCCGCCTCGCAGGCGACCGCCTCACCACCCGCTACGGCGCAACCGCCCTGGTCCGAGCTGGCGCGCTCCTCGCCACCGCCGGCCTCGGTACCGGACTTCTGGTCGGAACCGCCTGGTCGGCCCTCGTGGGCTGGGCCGCGCTGGGGCTGGGCCTGTCCACCACAGTGCCCGCCCTGATCACCGCCTCCGGGCGGCACGGCCCCCGGGCTGTCGCCGCCGTCACCGCCACCGGATACATCGGCCTGCTCGCCGGGCCCGCCGCCATCGGCGCCCTCGCCTCCCTCACCGGCAACCTGCCGGTCGCTCTCGCCCTGCCCGTCCTGCTCGCGGCCACCGTTGCCGCAGCCTCCCGACATGCCCTGGAGTCCCCCCGATGACCCTTCGTCCCCCGGCCAACGCATTGCAGGCCGTGATCCTCGATTACAACGGCGTGGTCGGCGTGCAGCCACCAGCCGAAGCCTGGCAGCACCTCGCCCACCTTGCCGGATGGCCCGCCGACCGCATCCCTCAGTTTCAGCAGGCATTCTGGGCGCGCCGCGACGGCTACGACGCCGGCGTCATCACCAACGCCCAGTTCTGGAGCAGCGGCCTGGTGCTGCGCACCGACCGCACCTTCGGCAACCTGTTGCCTGACCTCATCGCCACCGACGTCGCCATGTGGATCACCGTCGACCCCGCCGTCGTGCACCTGCTGCGCGCCGCGCACCGGGCCGGAGCGCGTCTGACACTCCTCAGCAACGCGCCACACGTCGTCGCGGACGCGATCGACGTCGCCGAGTGGTCCTGCAGCCTGATGTCCCGCACCGTCTACAGCGCCCGCATCGGCATCAACAAACCGCACGCCAAGGCATATGAGGCCGCGCTCGCCGCCGCGGGATGGCCCGAGCCGGAGAAGACGCTGTTCATCGACGATCGCATCGAGAACTGCGAGGCCGCCGCCCGGCTCGGGATGCGCACGCTGCACTACACCGGCAACCTCGCCGAACTCGCCCACCACCTGCCGCAGCTGCACCCCGCCCCGGCCGTGGTCCGCCCTGCCGGCGCCGCATCGTCGGTGGCCGCCTGACCACAGCGCATCCGCCCACAGACGAGCCGGGCGCGAGCAGGGCCCCTACCTTGGTCGCGCCCGGCTCATTGGCGTCGTACGAACGCCGAATCGACGTCGTTACCACCACCAGGGCATACGCGGCCCCGGATGCGACATTCCCAGATCGTTCTGAGCCTCCAGGCCGCACATCGTCGGCGTACGGAGCGACGCGGCGCGATCGAGCACCGCGGCCGGGACCGCGGCCAGCACCTCGGGTTGGGTCCGCTCGGTGGGAGCGTCCGAGGGCTGGGCGGGCCTGGCGGTGGGTACGGCGGACTGCTGGGCAGCCACCGGTGCGCGGTCCGAAGGCCAGGGGAGGAGGGAGAAGTTGGCAGTCACGACGATTCCTTCTGTACGAGGTCAGTGCGCGCAGGCGCTGCGGCGCAGGGCACGGGAGAGCGGGAGGCAGGCCACGACACCCAGCAGGGCGCAGCCACCCAGGAGCGCGGCAACCAGTGCCCGGCCGCACGCGCTGAGAGCGATGGCGATACCCAGCGGTGGCAGGGACGCGACCGCCGAGGAGGCGGAGATGACGGCCTGGTAGCGGCCGACGGCGCCGTCCGGCGCCGCGGTGGATAGGTACGCGCCGACGGCGATGCTGTAGGCGATCTCGCCGGGGGCGAGGGCGGCGCACGCGATCGAGTAGCCGAGCGTGGTGTGCTGGTAGGCGGCGAAGCCGATGCCCGCGCCGAGGACGGCTGTCCCGGCCGCCAGCACAGCGACGGGGGAGAAGCGCAGCAGGTCGCCGCGGCCGATGAGGAGTCTGGTCATGGGCGGGGTGAGGACCAGGACAGCGACGGTGTTGGCGATCATCGCGGTGCCGTACGCGGTGGGCGGAAGCCCGTCGGCGGTCATCAGCAGCGGTAGGACCGACACCATGCCCCATGCGCACGCCATCGCTGCCGTCGAGACCAGCGCGATCCACCGCAGGTCGGGGTCGGCGAGGACCTGGCGGAAGGTGACATCCTTCCCCGGGCCGCCTGGTGTGGCCCGGCGGGCAGTCAGCAGGCGCAGGGCCAGCAATGCGAAGGCCAGGCATCCGGCACCGTTGGCGATGAACAACGGCTTGCAGCCGTAGTGGTGGGCCAGGTAGCCGCCGAGCCCGCCGCAGATGGCGATCCCGACGTTGATCGTCCAGTACAGCGCGGTCTGGGCCCGGGCCCGGGCGCCGCCGGAGGCGATGTGTTCGTTGATCGACGCCGAGACCGCCGGACGGTAGGTCTCCATCGTCAGCCCGAGACACACGGACACGATCAGCAGGCCGGGCAGCGACGCCACCAGGGTCAGCGCGGCGCAGGAGATGGCGGCGAACGTCATCATGAGCACCAGCGCGGTGCGCTGGCCGGCACGGTCGGTGAGCTGGCCGGAGATGGCCTGGCCGAGGCACCAGCCGACGCCGAAAAGGGTCATGGACGCCCCCGCGGCGGTAGTGCCGTGCGTGACGGACACGTAGTAGCCCAGGAAGTCCCAGGCGAAGCCGCCCGCTTTCACGACCAGCGAGGCGGCGATCAGCGCCCAGACCACGGAGCGGCCCGTCCGTGCGGGCGCTGCGTGGCGGGTGAGGGGTGCATCAGTGGTGGCCACGAGCCGGTCCCCTTGCAGATCACGGATGGGTGCGGGCAAGACAGAAGGCGGCCGCGAAGTGCGGCCGCCTTCTGACCGGGGGGCGACGCTCAGTTGGGGCGGACGGCCCGGTTCGGACGGGCGGAGCGGTTGGGGCGCGCGGAGCGGTTCGGACGCATGGTTCCTCCGGTGTCTGAGGCCCCCGGACGTGAGGACGACCATCACGCTAGGAACAGCACGCCAGGCAAGGAACCGCGAAGTCCGCCAGGCCGTCTGGGCGTCCAGTGAGCGGAACATCAGGGCCGGGCATTTCGCCTACTGGAACCGCCGTGAGCCCGGCCCATGGGGCGGGTCGCGCCGAAGCCAGTGTGTGCCCGCTGCTCAGGTTAGGCGTGTGCCGCTTGCCATGCCGTCGCCCGCGCATCGAGTGCGGCAGCCACACGACACCACGTTGGCGGAAGGTTGACAGGTGCGAGCGGATGTCGGCGACTGCTTCCCTGATGTGTGCGGACGCGATGCCAGCCATGTTCAGGCGACTGACGCGAGCCGACTGTGGGCCTCGTCGACGAAGGCGGTCACCTCGCGGTGGCTGGTGCGGTGAGCTTCCAGGCGGGGCAACAGGCTGGTGACCAGGCCTCGGCAGCGGGCCGCTCCGGTGTTCAGGGCGGTGTCGAGGGCGTGGCGGGCGTGGGAGACGGCGGCGTCGAGATCGTGGTCGGCCAGGGCACCTTCGGCCTGGTAGGTCTGGAAGACCGCGCGGGTCCGTGCCCGCGCCGGGTCGAGCTGGCGCAGGCCGCTTTCGAGCGCGTCCGCTGCACGCTGTGGTTTGCCCAGGTCGAGCAGGGCCCGCCCGGCGTCGACCGCGAGGTCTGCCGGTGACATCCAGGCGATCCACGGCGGTGTCGTGCCCGGCGCTGCATGGTCCAGTTCGGATTCGGCAGCAGCCAGGGCTCGTTGACATCTGGTGGGGTCGGCAAGGGCGGCGAGGGCGCGGGCGCGGCGCAGGTCGAGCAGGGATCGTGCGGCGGGGGAGTGGGTGCGACGGCGGGCATGGTCGAGGATTTCGACGGCCTGAGCGGGCTGGTGGAGCCAGGTCGCTTGGTAGGCCAGGTCGCTCAGCACCGCAGCACCGAGGTCTCGGTCGTCGGCGACGTGGGCGGCGTGCAGCGCCATGTGCCACAGCCGCTGCGCGGCGCCGTGGCTGGCCTGGTCGAAGCGCAGCCAGCCGGAGGTGAGGGCGAGTTGCGCGGCGGCCGCATGCAGGCGGGTGCCGGCGGTCTCGGTGTAGGTTGCCCGGTCGATCAGGTCGATGGCCGTGTCGAGGTGCGCGTCGACCACCGTGCGCAGCTGCTCGCCGCTGACGGCTGTCAGGGCTCGCAGATCCGCGCAGCGCTGTTCCAGCCAGACCACCAGTTGGCCGTCGACGCGCTGGCCGCCCAAGGCTGATGTGAGACGGCCGGGTTCGGTGGCTGCCCACTGCTGGGCAACGCCGGCGACGGCTGCCGCGGTCATCACGAGGAAGGCTCGGCGGTCGGTGCGGGCCACGGTGGCCTCCCTCAGGGCGATGCGGCTGTCGGCGGGGGTGAAGGACAAGGTCTGGCTGTAGGCGGGCAGCCAGCCTGGCCAGCCCAGGGCGTGCACGTCGGCTTCGGGAACCTGCAGCACCTGAGCAAGCTGCAGCTGCGAGGGGAGTGACGGGGTGACGCCGTGTTCCATTTGCAGATCCGGTTACGGTCCGCCCCTGAGCGCAGGCCTGAGTGGGCCGCGACGCGCTGAACCTGGCGGGCGAGGTCGTCCTGCGACCAGTGGTGCTCGCGCCGCACCCACGTCAGTGGATGCAGGATCCCGGTCTCCACAACAGCACCCCGGCTCAACGGTTCGATGGGCATCCCTCACGCTGCCGTAGGCGCCCGCAGGCGAGCAAGTCCCTTCCCCGGGCGGGCACACACCGGGCACACACTCATCCTCTTCGCCCTAGCCGGTCGAACTGGTGATCTGATCGCGTACCGCGCTGTCCCTCGCGGCGGCGCCCTCGTTCACCTCACGAGGAGGATCCGTGTCCCACCCCCTGCACAGGGCGCCAGAGCTGGACGGCGCCCGCGTTCTAGTGACCGGCGGCGCAGGCCTGGTTGGCAGCCGCATCGTGCGCGACCTTGCGGCCGCCGGCGCCCACCCCACCGTCGTCTGCACCCTCAACGCCTACCCGGCCGCCGTCTACCGGGACCAGTTCGGCATCGACGTAGCCGGCCCGCAGGTCGTCACCGGCGACATCCGCGACCGTGACCTGATGGACCGCCTGGCCGGGCAGGCCGACTACATCGTCCACGCCGCCGCCCTGGCCGACGTCGCCGCCTGCACCCGCACCCCGCACGCTGCGATCGACACCAACGTCACCGGCACCCAGGTCGTCCTCGACGCCGCGGCGGCCAGCAGCAGGACACGGCGCCTGCTGTTTGTCTCCTCCGCATCCGTCTACGGCAACGGCAACTCCTCCGACCAGACGCCGCCCACCGACGAGACGCGCACCATGTGCCAGCTCCTCGAAACCGTCTACGGCCGCACCCCGGTCCGCTTCGACGAGGACACCCCGCTGCGGCCCCTGTCCGTCTACGGCAACACCAAACCCTGGGGCGAGACCCAGACCGCTCTCACGCTGGACGCGGCCGACACCTCATTCACCGTGCTCCGGTACTTCTCCGTCTACGGCGAACCCCAGGTCATCAAACCCGGATCGCACTCGTGGGTCGTGGCCTGGTTCGCCGCCCGCGCCGCGGTCGGCCTCCCGCTGCACCTCAACGGCGGCGGCCACCAGGTCCGCGACCTGGTCCACGTCGACGACATCGCCGAAGCGACCTGCCGCGTCCTGACCGCACCGCGCGCTCACCGGCAGACCCTCAACGTCGGCACCGGTACTCCCACCAGCATCCGCCAGGTCGCCGACCTGATTGCCTACCGCTACCCGGGAACCCGCACCGAATCCAGCCCCCTGCCCCCCGGAGACCCCCTCGGCGGCTACGCCGGCACCACCCGCCTGCACGACACACTCGGCTGGAAGCCCGGCATCACGATCTGCGATGGCATCGAGCGCTACACCGCCTGGCTCGCCCGCCACCCCACCGCGATCCCCGACTGGCTCCGGACCGAAGCCACCACCGCCACGTAGCCGCGTCAGGGTCTGATGCACGATCGGGTGACATCTGAACTGGCTTGCCCTGTGGGGCGGGTGGGAAGGATGTCGCTGTGCCCAAGCCCTATCGGGACTGTAAAAAGAACGGTGTAACTCCCGATCAAGGAAGAACACCTGATGAGCGACGTGACTGCCTCTGTCGAGGCGGTTGAAGAGGTTCGGCC
>NZ_JBHYMQ010000088.1:0-17280 GCF_042742985.1 Streptomyces sp. NPDC058864
ACCTGCTGCTGATTCTGCGTTCGGCGGGGGTGAGGGAGCCGGATCTGGTGGTGGACGACCCGCGCTGGGTGGAGTGGCGGGGCGCGGTTGCGCACGGGTGGGGGAGTGGCTGACAGGGTGCGTGGTGCCGACGGCCGCGTCAAGGGGCCTTGACGTGACTTGGGGTGGGGGCGCCGGGGCGAGCGGCCGATTATCTCATCAAGGGGCCTTGACATGGCTGGTGGTGGGCGGGAGGAGCTGGACCGCACGGTGGAGCGCCTGGGGGTGCTGCTGGCTGATCCGTTGGCGGCGCTGGACGCGGTGGGCCGGGTGGAGGTGCTGATCGGGCAACAGGCGCCGGCGGCGGGAGTGGCTGCGCGGGGCCAGGGTGCGACGTGGGTGGAGGTCGGAGATGTGGTGGGGTTCGTCGCGGCAGGCGGCGTATCAGCGGTTTGCGCGGCATCTGCCGCGTGTGGCTGCAGTGGACAATCCTGGCTGACCGGCCCGTAGCCTGGGGGTGGCCTGCCTGGTCGGCGGCGGCCCGATGCCGCGTTGACGGCGCCGGCCGGGCAGGCACTCGGCGCCTGTCCTGCCGGAGAGCGGTGACGCCGGCCGGCCGGTGTGTTCCGCTCCTCTCTCGTGGCTGACCGCACGGCGGGACGCCTCCAAACGCTTTGGCTGTGGTGTCCCGTCGTGTGGGAGGTCCTCGCCGCAGTCGCCTTGCTCCCGGCTTGGTTGTTGTGGGCTGGCGCGGTGATGGAAATCGCGTTGATCGGTGCGGGTCAGATGTACCGGTACTACCTGCGCCATGTCGTGACCGGGGAGTGCGGGGGTGTCGGCGGGGCGGTGGACCGGCCGGGGCCTTGCCGCGATGGGTCTGGTGCCGGGCGGGATCAGGTGGCTACCAGCACTTGCTCGCGCGGGCGAAGTGGGACGCCGACGCCGTCCGTGACGACCTGCGCGGCTTCGTCGTCGACCACCTCGGCACCGACGACGTAGTCCTCGTGGTTGACGAGACCGGCGACCTGAAGAAGGGCACCCACACCGTCGGTGTCCAACGCCAGCACACCGGCACCGCCGGGCGCATCGAGAACAGCCAGGTCGCCGTCTACCTCGCCTACTCCACCCCACGCGGGCACACCGCGATCGACCGCGAGCTCTACGTGCTCCGCTCCTGGACCGCTGCCACGCGGCCGGCATCCCCGACACCCACACCTTCGCGACGAAACCCCAGCTCGCCGCCCGGATGATCGAACGGGCCCTGGACGCCGGGATCCCCGCGGGCTGGGTCACCGCGGACGAGGCATACGGCGGCAACACCCGCCTGCGGGACACCCTGGAGGAACACGGGCAGAACTACGTCCTCGCCGTCTCCTGCCGACACCACATCACCACCCCGGCCGGGAAGATCCGCGCTGACACCCTGGTCAAACGGATCCCGAAGCGGGCCTGGCAAAAACTGTCCGCAGGGGCCGGAGCCAAGGGCCATCGTTACTACGACTGGGCCCTGGCCACCATCGCCGATGAGCGTCCCGGGCACCGGCACCTCCTCGTCCGCCGCAACCGCCGCACCGGCGAACTCGCCTACTACCGCTGCTACTCAACCACCCCGACCACCCTGCAGACCCTGGTGAAGAACGCGGGACGCCGGTGGACGGTGGAGGAGACATTCCAATCGTCGAAGGGGCTGGCCGGACTGGACGAACACCAGGTCAGACGCTGGACGTCACGTCCTGGCACCGCAGGGTCACCCTCGCGATGCTCGCCCACGCCTTCCTCGCCGCGGTCACCGCACTCGAACGCGACCAGCACCAGACAACCAGCGGACTGATCCCGCTGACCCGCAACGAGATCCAGCACCTGTTCACCACGCTCGTCACCCATGCCATGCATGACATGGCACACCGACTTCGCTGGTCACAGTGGCGCCGACGCCACCAAGCCAGAGCCCAGACCGCCCACTACCGTCGGGAAGACACCCAGCCAAGCGTCCATCCACTCCCGGGCGTGGGCCAGTGAATCGAACCGTTCCGGGTAGTCGGCGGCGTACTTCGTGGTCCTGAACTGGCTTTCGCTGTAAGGGTTGTCGTTGCTCACCCTGGGGCGCGAGTGGCTCTTGGTGATACCAAGATCGATCAGTAGCTGGGAGACCTTTTTACTGGTCATGGAGGTGCCGCGGGGTCCGCGTGCACCGTCTCGGGCACGATGCCGTTGCGCTCGATGGCGTCGCGGATCAACTCCTCGGCCCGCTCGGCCGTTTCGGCGAGTTCGACGGTGTGCCCGACGATGTAGCGGCTGAAGATGTCGATGATCACGTAGGCGTGGTACCAGATGCCCTTGGCCGGGCCGGGCAGTCGGGTGATGTCCCAGGTGAAGACCTGCGAGGGCCCGTTCGCAACGAGTTCGGGGACTGTCCTGGGCGGTGGCCAGGTGCGGGAATGCCTCGGCACCGGTCTCACCTGGTACATGGCGACGTCGGCGGCGTGCAGGAGAGCGCTGTAGTCGTGGTTGGGCAGGTCGGTGGTGTGGGCGGCGCCGATCGACACCGTGAACGGCAGCAGCAGGTCCTGGTGCGGGACGGGACGGTTCATGTGCGCCCGCAGGGCCACCAGCTCGCGGTCGGCCGCGTGGCGGGGAGATGGGCGAGGGCGGCGAATTCGTCGCCTCCCGGGCGTGCTGCCACGCCGCGGTGGTCGGTGGCCCACTGCCGGAGGCGGTGGGCAAGGGCGATGACGACCTGGCCGCCGGCGGTGTGTCCGTAGGTGTCATTGGTCATTGATGGCCTTGAAGCCGTTTTTCCGGACTGCTGTGTTTTCTCCGCGATCCCTTCTCATTCAAGGCTCCGGCGATCTACCGCCAAGTGCTATGTAGGTGTACTCTAGATTCATGTCAAGTACATATCCGATCGCTGAAGCCCGCGCCTGTCTAGGTGACCTCGCGCGTCGTGCCGCCCAGCACGAGCACATCACCCTCACCGACCGGGGGACACCCGCCGCCGTCCTGATCTCCCCGGCGGAGCTGGAAGACCTCGAAGACGCCCTGGCCGTTGCGCGCCTGGAGCGCGATAGGGCCCTGGGGATCACCCCAGCTCCCGTCCCCCATACCGAGGCGCGTCTCGCACTCCTCGACGCGGCAGGCCGGAGCGGAGAGTGAGCTGGAGCGTCACGTGGGAGCCCACAGCGCTCAACGAGGCAGCCGGCCATCTGAAGGCCGACCCCACCGGCGTGGACGCACTGCTGCATGCCACGGACCGGCTGGCGGATGATCCGGCCCCCGAAGGCTCTCGCGCGTGGGGAAGCAGCCACCGGCGTCTGCACAGCGGCCCGTGGAGGATCCTGTACCGCGTCGACGCCCAGAACAGCACGCTGCACATTGAGCATGTAGGACACACCTCCTGAGCGGGGGCCGGTTGCGTCCTTGGAAGTGGTGTAACGGGTTGGACCTGATGCGGGGGTTTGCTCCGGCGTCCGGGTTGGCGCCCGCATAGACAAACGGCCACCGGCTGATCTTCGAAGTGTCGAAGCCTCGAAGGAGATCAGCACGATGACCGCACCTGACAGTCTGCCCCTGCACGCCCTCGCCGAAGAGAACGTTGCCGCGGCGAGTCCCGATCTGCTGCGCGCGATGGTCAAAACGTTCGCCGACGCGCTCATGTCCGCGGAGGCCGATGCGCTCTGCAACGCCGAATACGGGCAAGTCAGCGGTGAGCGCGTCAACCACCGCAACGGATATCGCCCGCGCGAGTGGGATACCAGGGCCGGCACCGTCGAGCTGGCTATTCCCAAGCTCCGCAGCGGCAGCTACTTCCCGCACTGGCTCCTCGAACGGCGCCGCAGCCGAACAAGCCCTGATCTCGGTGGTCGCCACCGCCTACCTCCTCGGGGTCTCCACCCGCCGGGTCGAGAAGCTCGCCGAACTGATCGGTGTGACGTCCGGGAGCTCGTTGCTGATCGTGAGTGTGCCGCCGGCTGCGGCGATGAGCTGGGTGGCCTCGTCACGAAGACCGCGCGGCAGCTTCAGCCAGTCCGGGTCGGTGGCGTCGAAGGAGCAGACCAGGCGAGGGGTGTCCCAGGTGGAGTATCGCTGGCTCTGGCGGCGGTAGAACTCCGGGTTGTGGAACGACGCAGTGTGCTTGAGCGCGGCGAGCAACGCCGCCGGCAGCCCCTTGGTGGAGATCGCGAGCATCGCCGACATCCGCGCCTCGACGAGTTCCGGGGCCTTGCCCAGGGCCCGCCGTCGGGGTTTGGGCGGCAGGACCGGAGCGGTCGCGGACGGGCCCGCCTTGACCTCGCCGAGCTTGTCGACGAGCGCCTCGACCTGCGCTGGGGAGAGCCGCTCAACCTGCGACAGGTGTGCGAACTGGTCCGGGTACGGCTCCCAGGTCTGCGGGTCGACGAAGACCGTGGTGCCCTTCAGCCGTGAGATTCCCTGCAGTGGCAGCGCGATCAGGTTGCCGAACCGAGCGTTGCCCTTGGCGTTCGTGGGCAGCAGGTCTTGGGCGGGGAAGAGCCGGTCGTAGCTGGACAGCGTCATCTGCCCACGAGCGTCGATTGCTTGGCGCAGCAGTGCCATCCCCAGCGTGCGCGCGGTGGCTGCGGCGACGGGGGCGGTGAAGAAGGTCCACACGTGGGTGCCGGCCCCGGAGCGGGAGATCTCCACCAAGGCGGGGACACCGGCGTAGTGGCAGGCGGAAGCGTAGGCGGCTGCGTCGCCGCGCCAGTCGCTGCCGTCCTTGCCGTCGAAGTCGACCGCCAGGAGCCGGCAGGTGTCGTCGGCGAGCAGCGGGTACAGCCCAAGGTGTACTTCCCGGCTCCCGTGCTCGGGACGGGAGAGGTGGTTGTAGACCGTCTTATCGTTCAGCGGCCAGAACACACGCTCGGCGTCGTTATTGTATTTGGGCGAAGGGGTTGTCCTCGGCGTGACTCCAGCCCGTCCGGCCCGTGCGCGTGCTCACCCACCGCGTGGCGTAGACGTCCTCGCGGCCGACGAACAGTGCCCGGAACAGTGTGATCTTCGCTTCCGTGCCGGAAGTCGCATCCGCGTGCGGCAGGCCCTGCCCATCTTCGACGACAGTCGGTGCGGGAAGCTCGGGGACCGGTGGTAACTCCTGCGGGGCGTCGGTGGTGGGCATTCCCAGCCGGGTGCGCAGGCGCAGGTTCTCCGTGCGCAGCGCGGCGTTTTCCTCGAGCGCCATATCGAGCCTGATGCGCAGTTCGGCCGGGTCGTTGCAGACATGCCAGTCCTCCACGTCTCCATGATCCGGATTCGCACCGTCGGCGGGGCCGATTTCGCCGAGATCCATACCCGCCCGCGGAGGCGATCGAGGGAATGTGACGTCGCGTGGGAGGAAAGACTCACCGCGGTGCGTGGATGGACTGAGGAGAACGGGCACCTCCTGGCACCGCTCGACCCCGTCCACCGGGGCCACAAGGTGGGCATCTGGCTGAAGAACGCGCGGGCCGACGCCCGCGCCGGGACGCTGACTGCGGAGCGGCGCGAGCCGCTGGACGACATCGACCCCTCCTGGTGCCCTGCCTGGCCCGTGGAATAGCAGCGCTCCTTCCACCTCGTCCGCCAGCACCTGGACACCGGCGGCACACTGCCCACTGCACCGGGCCAGGCCGTACACCAGGGCGAGGACCCCGGGCGGTGGGTCGGGGCACAACGCCTTGGATGGGACCGGCTCACCGGCGCCCAGCAGTGGATGTGCGAGAACGTCCTCGGGATCGACCCTGCGGCCCAGGACGAGCAGCCGAAGCCACGCCGCACAACGCCGACAAGTGGGTGCTGAACTACACCGCCGCCCGCCAGTACTACGAACGAGAAGGACACCTCCAGGTACCCAGAGGACACGTCGAACGGATCGTCACCGGCGACGGCCACGGCCAGGAGGAACGAGACCTCAAACGGGGATCGTGGATCAGCAACCAGCGCAGCACGGCCGCCACGCTGCCGCCGGAGCGGGTGCAGCAGCCCTCCGAGATCGGAATGCGCTGGCCGTAAGCGGCGTCGGACGGGCAGGGGGGCGGGGCAGGGAGGCTCAAACCGACCCGCCGCGTCCAACCGAAGGACATCACCCTCGCACCCAAACTGGTTTAGCCATTCAAGCAACGGCATTGCCCGCACCCTTCGCTCTTCTCGTCATCGCTGTCGGGGAGAGGTACGGATGTGTCACCTCTCAGCCGCACGCCCGGGGCCATTTGTCCCGCAGCCACGCCAGGTCGGTCTCGGCGCGGGTACGGGTCGCCTGTTCACGGGTGAAGACGGCGTCCGTCTTGGTCAGGACCAGAACGTAGGGGCGTCCCTGGCGCCGGGTGGTGTGGGCGACGGGCAGGCCGGCCTGGTCGATGCGGCTGTGGAGGTGGCGGCGTCCGTCCTTCGCGAGCGGCCACTCCATGACGTGGCGGGTACGGGAGGTGAGGAAGGCGTCCAAGTCGGGGCAGAGTCCGCAGCCAGTCCGGCATGTCCCGGCCGGAGTGAGGGACCAGTCGTCGGCCGCGCGTACGGGGCGGGTGAGGGCCGCGGCGAGCCGGTCCTCGCAGTGGTCGGCGAGGGTCTGGAAGGCGCGGGCGGCGGGTGCGCCGTCGCGTATGGTCGTCGGCCGGCGGGCCGCGGTGCGCAGGGCGGGGAGCAGGCATTCCAGGGCGGTGTCCGGCAGGCCGCGCAGCGTGGCGGCGATGGTGTCGGCGGTCTCGGGCCCTGCCGCCTGCAGGACGCGGGCCAGTGATGCGCCGAGCCCCTCCATGCCTGTGCGGCGCTCCGTTTCGCGGCCGATGCCGAGCCAGCCGGTGAGCTGCTGCTCGACTGCTTGCCAGGCACCCTCGGCCAGCGGCGAGGCCATCGCGTCCCCATCGCCGTCGGTGGCCCGCAGCGCGGTGCACAGGCCGGGCAGCGATTCGAGCCACGTCGCGCGGTCGGCCCCGGTGTACGCGCCAACCGTGCCGAACCAGCTGCTGACGACCCCGCGGGCCCACGTCCGTCCGTACCGCGCGGCCGCTGCCGCGAGACCCGGGGCGTGCCGCTCGCCCAGGGTCTCCACCCCGAAAGGCGCGAGGAGCATCGTGGCAGTGTCCGCTTCCCGCAGTCCCACCGCGACGGGCAGGGCGGCGGCGAAGAGCGCCGCGGCCGCCTCGCCCGAACCGTGGTGCTTCCAGAACGGGGCGAGCGACTGGGCGAGTGTGCGCGCCCGGTCGAGGTCCCCGGCATCCAGGTGGCCCTGAAGTTCCCGCAGCGCGTCCTCGGAGCCGGCCTCGGCGCGGGCCGTGAACGCGCGCTGCCGGGGCCACAGGACCACGGCGGCCCGCCGGTACCAGCGGTCGAGGGTGTTGCCGTAGTTGCCCATGTAGCCCTCGTACTCGGACTGGTAGGGCGTCAGGTCCTTGTTCTCGGTGGTGGCGCACACCTCGGCGTACGCGACGGGCAGGTTGATCTGCTCGCCGCCGGTGCCGTCCGGGCGGGTCCACCAGCTTAGCGTGATCTCGTCGTCGATCAGCTCGTTCAGTTCGTAGCTGGAGAAATCGCCGCTGCGGCGGCGCTCGGCACCGGGTTCCCCGTCGGGGTCCAGGAGACATTCACCCTCGCACTCCTCGTCCTCGCAGTCGTCGTAGTGCTCGACCTCGCCGTAGTAGTCGTAGCGGTCGTACGGCGCATGCGCGTCCCAGGTCTCCTTCACCTCGGCCAACGCGAGGACCGCTTCGCAGTCCGTCTCTGCGGCGGCCTGGCGGAGCAGGGCGGTGCGGGTGGCGTCGGCTCCTTTGAGGCGGTCCCAGTCCAGGCCGCGCTGGGTGTACTCGTGATCGAGGAGGTACACGAGGCGGTTCGGGGGCGCGGCCTTCTGGCGGCCGTAGGCGTAGCGCTCTTCGGCCGGCTCGGTGAAGTGTTCGGTCAAGCAGTGGGCCAGGTCGGCGACCGGGTCCCCGTCGTCCTCGCCAGCCGGGCGGATGCGTTCGGCGAGGAGGTTCATGGTCAGGGTGACGCGGTAGCCGGACTTGACGGGCTTGACCTCATGCAGGCAGTCCGCGTAGAAGGCGGCGAAGGTCAGCTTCTCCCGGGACGCCTGGTGGACGACGCTGCGGCCGGCGTGCGAGACGACGAGTTCGCCGCCGGTGTGATGCGAGGGCAGCGAGACGACCAGGGTGCCCACCATGGAGTCGTCCTTCTCGGAGTCCTGGTGCGGCAGGAAGAACTGGCCCCTGCCGTAGACAAGCAGTGCGTGCGGCTCGGCACGTAGGACGACGGTGGGCGGCAGACCGAGCGCGGTGCGGACACCGTCGAGGACGCCGTCCAGGGTGCGGTCCCAGTCGGTGCCGCCGAGCGTGATGCGGTCCGGAGTGATCTCCCAGGTGTCGCGGACGCTGGTGTCGGACAGGGTCTGCTCGCCGCGGCCGAAGGATGCCTGCCGGGCCTGCGCGATCAGTTTCTTGGTGACCGGGGCACGCAACGGCAGCGGCAGTTCCCCCACCCCGTCGACCTCGATGCGCAGCGCGCGGGCCGACATCTCGATACGGGTGCTGAAGTCCCCGCGCCGCTGTGCGTCGTCGAGCAGCTCCGCCAGCTGCTTCCGCGCTCCGTGTCCCATACTGTTTCGTCCCCAGGGATGCAGCATGCCGTATGGCCTGTCCCGGAAACCCTAAACGCCGCGGGCAGCTGTACTGCCGGTTGCTGGCAGCCGCGGTCTGCCAGACTCCGGGGCCGGGCACGTTCCTGGAGGTCGACCTCGCTGTTGCAGGAGGTGGGTGCGTGAGGGGTACACCAGCTGATGCCGCCGGTCGCTGTGACCTTACTGCCCCTGTAGTTCGGTTTGTTCGCGAAGAGAGCGCAGGTGACGGTGTCCTGCACTGCACGCGCGGTGCTGTCCGTGGCCGACAGCGTGACGAGAGGCCGCCTGGCACGGGGCCCTCCCAAACTCATCGCCAAACGACGTCCCTGCTGCTCGATAAAGCCACTCGGGCCTGCGCTGTCGCGGCGGCCATCCGTGCCGATCTGCGCGACGTTGTGATGGAGGTGTCTGCTGCGGCCGTGTACGTCACCGGGGTCGTGGCGGTGATGAAGCGGGACCGGTTCCGTCGGCGGCACTTGTTGGCCGCCGAAGCCCGCCGGCATCTCGCCCGCCTCGGGTCACAGGCCGTCAAGACGGTCCTGCCTCTCTCCAGGGCCTGTTCGTCGCCTGGCCTTCAGGACGGTCCGGGTGACGTCGCCGCGGCGGATGAATCCCCCGGGGCCGTCCGCGCGCGGGAGCAGCCCTTGCCACAGCTGCTTGACCTCCCTACGCCATGGGATGTCTGACCAGGCTGTTCGTGGTCTGCGTGTCCGCGTGCAGGGCCCGTTCGGAGCGGCCTTTGGGGCGTCGGACAGGGACGTGGATGCCGATGCCGGCGTCGATGTAGCCCTTGTCGGCGAGGGTGGGCAGGCCGTCGGCGGCGGTTGTAGAGGGCGGGAAGTGCGTGGATCCGGGCGGCGGTGATGTCGGGAGTGGAGCGGGGCTCGACGTCGGAGACCATAGTGGGGTGCCGTCCGGGGCGGACAGGAACTGCACGTTCCCGCCGAACGCCTTGTGTTTCTGGCTGAACCACAGGTCGTTGCCGTTCTCGCGGACCCCGGCGACGCGGTCGGACTCGATCAGCGTGCCGTCCAGGACCACGTGGCTCATGCCCTCGCGCCTGCAGCGGTCCAGGACCTCGTGCAGGTCGGGGGTCTGGTCGGCGAGAATGTCGATGCCTTCGTGGAGGTACCGGTAGCCGGTGGCCTGCGAGACACCGGATCCCGGGCCAGGCAGTGCACGCAGCCGCGTTCGCGGAACCAGCGCAGCACCAACACCGCCTGGGGCGGAAGGCCCCAGTGCCCGCGAGCCTTTCGGTGTGCCGATCCGGCGGCGGTGCCCGGCCAGCAGCCGGGACAACTGGTCCACGACATGGCGCGGGACGTCGAGCATGGCCACATAGGTGACCAACGTGAAGCCTCTGGTTGCGCGGACGATCTTGTGGTGAGAACCGTCCTACCAGGGGCTTCAC
Organism: Streptomyces sp. NPDC058864; assembly: GCF_042742985.1. Taxonomy (NCBI): domain Bacteria; kingdom Bacillati; phylum Actinomycetota; class Actinomycetes; order Kitasatosporales; family Streptomycetaceae; genus Streptomyces; species Streptomyces sp. NPDC058864. Next base: position 9,990 of record NZ_JBHYMQ010000088.1, read on the forward strand.
GTCTGCCCGACTCCGGGGAGGGTTCGTCCTACCTGCTCACGAACGGGGTCGTTCACATCGTTTCGCGAAGATTATTTCGCTGAGAAAACGTCAATAAGCCCTCTCCATAATGAGTGATGAGCACCCACGGTCATTACCACGACCGCTCAACTCGTGATCACGATCTACGGCTGGAGTGTACTAATTAGGGTGAGATTGGGCTTGAGGGTGCGACGTGCTGCGTGGACGATGTTCCATTCGTTTGGGTCGGCTCCTGGTCGGCGACTCGAGGAGTGAAAATTGAGAATAGAATCAGAGCCGTCATGGCAAGAAATCCGACCACGACGAATGCGACGGAATCCCAGCCAGGAGCCTTCTTTGTGGGTTTGTTGCTGAATTGTCGATTCAAAGCCTTGATGCGTTGCCCCATGGCGGGGTCTTCGCTGGCGAGACGGCGTTCAATGCTCGTAAATTCGCGTGCTTCCCTTGCCTCGTGCTTCATGATGTCACCGCGTGTCTGATCATTTGCTGCCTGAACGGAATTGCATGGCCTTTACCGGCCGCTGTTGTCGGCACCCCTTATAGGGGCGCCTTGGGCTGTGTGGTGGGGTCCCTGGAAGTGGCGGCCGCAGGAGGGCTGGCATCGCCTTGTGCGTCGGGTGTCTGTGCCTGGTGTGCGGATAGCGCGAGGACGATCAGCGCCAGTATTGACAGGAGCCAGACGAACAGGGCCATCGCCTCCGGGCGCCACCGGCGGCGCCTGCGGCCGAGCCGCGTATTCAGCTTGTTCATTCGTGCCGCGTAGTGTGGATCGTCGGCACTCACCTGCCGCTCGAGTGCGGCCAGAGCCCGATCCTGCCCTTTACGTGAAGACATGGTAATCACCCGCCCCTCACGGTAGGGCGCATGCCCGGATTCGGGGCGCATGACACCGGCCGCAGCGACCCGAGTGCGAGCGGTGGACGGGTCAGGCCCACGGCGTAACCCTGGAAGGGGAAGCACTTTTCTCGCTTCCCCGTCGGGAGGTGAGGATGTGGATTGGTGGGTATGGCTGATCATCGCCGTCGCGGCCCTCATCCTGCTCGCCGTCGCGGTCCTTGGCGTGCAGGCCCGGCGCCGGACGGGCGGCGTGATTGCCGCGCCGGCCAGTCCTGAACGGAAGAAGGGCAGGCGCACATGAACGCCACCTACATGCGCGCACGATCTCTGTCCGGCCGACCAGTGGTGACGCTCGGCGGGGAGGACGTCGCACAGATCAAGGACACGATCTTCCGAACGGAAGATGCCAGCATCGACGGCTTCACCCTCAGCGGGCGCGGACTGCTCTCAGGCCCCCTGAAGGCCACGCTCTCCTGGGAGAACGTGCACCACCTCGGCCCGGACGCGGTGATGATCCGGGATGAGGACGCACTTACCGACCAGGGCGCCACAGCCGGCCAAGGCGATACCGGGGGCAACGTGCTGGGCGGCCGGGCGGTATCCGAGGACGGGGTGGACCTCGGCGAGATCGTCGACGTGGTACTGGAGGTCAGTGACATTCGACAGGCCCACGTGGCCGGGCTGGACATTGCTCCCTCCGGGACGATGTGGCCATCGTCGAAACACATGCTGCTGCCGCTGCCCGGCCCGACCGCGGCCTCGGGGGACGTGGTCATCATCCCGGACTCCGCACTCCGCTACGCCACCCCCGAACCGCGGGACTTCCCCGACGCCCTGCAGACCCTGCGGACCACGGCGGAAGGGGGCACCTGATGCTTTTCACCACAGCACGCGGTCGGCAGGTTGTGGACGCCGAGACTGCGGAGATCATCGGCTCCGTTGCCGGCATCACGCTCACACCGCTCCCCGCCCGTGTCGTGGGCCTGAAACTGAAGCCCAGGGCCGGCCGCGAACTCGTGGCGTGGGAGGAGGTCAAGTCGTTCGGCCCCGACGCGGTGATCGTCTCACCGGCCGAACATGCCGCCGACCTCCGGTCGTTCGCGGACCTCCCCGACCCCCTCGGCAAAATACTGCTCACCGAGACCGGCCGGCAGATGGGCACCGTTCAGGACATCGACTTCGATCCGCGCGACGGGCACGTCCGCCGCCTCCTCGGTGTTGGCGCGGACGTTATAGGCGAGTGCCTCCTGGGCATCGGCACCTTCGCTGCTGTCGTCTCAGAGACATCGTCGCCCGGCCCCGCCCAGAATGCCTTCCGTCAATGACCGGGCGCTTGCTGCGCAGGACGCTGGCAAGCGGGCAATCCGTCGGATACCACGCACGCATAAACAGGCAGCGAGCAGCCGACGTCCACAGCTTCGGCACCCCAGGAGGGGTTCGTGATGGACTGCTTCGACTGTGCTCAAGGCAGTCGCCGCACTACGGCCATTGCCGTGTGTCACCAATGCGGGGCCGGCCTCTGCGAGGCGCACGCCCACGTCGGTACTGTGGTCATCGAACGACTCGCCACCATGGGGAAGACCACCTCCCAGCAACCGGCCCGGGAAATCGCCTGCCGGCCCTGCCACGAAGCGGCTCTCTCAGCCTACCGGCCGTGAGACCCTACGGCGTCGCGCCACCAGAAGTCCCGCAAACTGGCTGTGTTCACGGCGACGTGAACACAGCCACGCAACCTTGAGTGATCGGATGAGGCTGCGTCTTCGCTGGCGCGCGGCCGTTGGGGTGACGCCCGGCGTGTCCGCTCGCTCTGCGGGCGCTAGGTCCTGTTTCTTGGATCATGTGCGGAGCCAGATCACCAGGGCTGCGACGGTGACGGTTCCGAGGTAGGTGTAGGCGCGTTTGTCGTAGCGGGTGGCCACGGCCCGGAAGTTCTTGAGGCGGTTGATCGCCCGCTCGACGACGTTGCGTTTCTTGTACCGCTGTTTGTCGAAGCCGGTCGGCCGACCGCCGGCCGAGCCCCGCCTGCGGCGGTTGGCCCGCTGGTCCTTCGGCTCGGGGATGCTGTGCCGAATCTTGCGTCGCCGCAGGTAGCGGCGATTGTTGCGGGAGCTGTAGGCCTTGTCCGCGCTGACACTGTCCGGCCGGGTGCGGGGCCGGCCGGGCCCTACGCACGGCACGCAGATCTTCTCCAGTACGGCCTGGAACTGCGGGCTATCGCCGTGCTGACCAGGCGTCAGGACGATCGACAGCGGACGGCACCGGCCGTCGGCCGACAGGTGGATCTTCGTGGTGAAGCCGCCGCGCGAACGGCCTAAGCACTCGCCTGCCTGACCACCTCCGCCAGGCGGACGGACAGGCTCGCCAGTGCCGGATCGCCCAGGTTTGCCCCGCTGTGGGGCCCCTTTTCAGGAGCAATCACGGGTGGAGCGGCCTTGCGGGCGCCGGCGGCATGCTGATGGGCCCGGGCCGTCGTGGAGTCCACCGACACATCCCAGTCGATCCTGCCCTCGGCGTTCTCGGCCGCCTGCACGCGCGCCAGCAGCATGTCCCACGTACCGTCCGCCGACCAGCGGCGATGCCGCTTGTAGACCGTCTCCCACGGCCCGAAGCGCTCCGGCAGGTCTCGCCACGGCACCCCCGTCCTGGCCCGGAACAGCACCCCGTTGATGACCTTCCGGTGCTCGCTCCACCGACCGCCACGCGCACCACCACGAGGCAGGAGCGGCTCCAGCCGCCCCCACTCCGCATTCGTCAGATCTCCACGGCCAACCATGCTGAACAGCGTCAACCCACACCCATGATCACGTCAGGAGATCCGAGAAACAGCACCTAGATGGCTTGTCTGACAGTCATGCGCCCGTATCCCGACCTGACCAGGCGCTGCACGGGGCCCCGTCCTCCCGGGTGGCCGGGGCCCTACTGGCTGCCCAAAGCCGAGGGTTGGCATCCCCGCCAGCGGAGGGAGCATTATGCGCTCCGGATCTGTGCCCAGCGACCGGGTGGGCGTTCTCGGCCACACGAGTCATGCGGCTGCCATTCAAGCGGCCCAGTTCGCAGAATTTCCGATGGGAGCGCAGGCTGGGAAAGCGACCCTGTCCTTTGCTTGCAACAAGCTGCCCCTTGGGGGCAGGGTCGCGGCGCTGCCTGCCGGGTCGGCGAGGGGACGTAGCTGTTGGGGGTCAGTAATCCGGTCGCCTGACGGCTACACCCTGTGGATCCTGCTGGCCAAATGTCGTGTCCTGGGGTGTGAGGACGCTGTTGGCACTGTGGTGGCCGGTCCTGTCGTTCCCCGGCCGCTGGGGTGGGAGTCATGTCGTTGCGGCCGGAGGAATGGCCTGAGGTGCCCGAGCTCGCGGCGCGAGTCGCGCGAGCCGCGGCGGCGCGTGGGGAGTTGCCGCTGGCGATGCGGGTGCGGGACGAGCTCGGCGCGCTGTTCGCGGATGCGGAGTTCGCCGCCCGTGGGTCAGTAGGACGCTGGGGGTCCACCGACAGGCACCCGGATGTGTTGCTCCGAGCACGTGAATCAGACTCTTCCGCCTGCCGGACCCCCGCCGGACGGTCGCGCGCTCGCGGCCGACGACTGGAGGGGGTGCCGGCGGGATGGAAGTGATCCACGAACGCGTGGCGGGGATCGACATCAGCAAGGTCGACGTGAAGGTCTGTATCCGCGTGCCGAGCACCGGCAAGCGGCGCCGCAGCGAGGTGCGGACCTTCTCCGCGGTGACCTCCGGCCTGCTGGCGATGCGGGACTGGCTGCTCGCCGAGGGCATCACCGTGGTCGGAATGGAGGCCACCGGCGTCTACTGGAAGCCGGTGTTCTACCTGCTCGAGCACGACATGGAGTGCTGGCTGCTCAACGCCCGCCACATGAAGTCGGTGCCCGGCCGCAAGACCGACGTCAAGGACTCCGAGTGGATCGCCAAGCTCGTCGAACACGGCCTGGTCCGTCCCAGCTTCGTGCCCCCGGAGCCGATCCGGCAGCTGCGCGACGTCACCCGCTACCGCACCGAGATCATCCGCGAACGCACCCGGGAGACCCAGAGGCTGGAAAAACTGCTGGAGGACACCGGGATCAAGCTGTCCGCGACCGTCTCCAACATCCTGGGGGTCTCCGGCCGCGCGATGCTGGAGTCCCTGATCGCCGGTGAACGCGACCCGCACGTCCTGGCGGATCTGGCCAAGGGCAGCATGCGACGCAAGACCGAAGCCCTGGCCGAGGCGCTGACCGGGAACTTCACCGCCCACCACGCCTTCCTGGCACGGGCGATGCTGGACCGGATCGACGCCTGCACCGCCACCGAGACCCGCCTGAGCGAGCACATCGAGGTGATGCTCCAGCCCTTTCGCCGCCGCATCGAGCTGCTCGTGACCATCCCCGGCGTCGAGGCCCGCGCGGCGCAGGTGATCCTCGCCGAGATCGGTGCGGACATCGGCCGTTTCCCCAGCGCGGCAGACCTGGCCTCGTGGGCCGGCGTCTGCCCCGGCAACCACCAGTCCGGCGGCCGGACCGGCAGCGGCAAGACCCGGCACGGCGACCCCTGGCTCAAAGCGGCCCTCGGCCAGGCCGCCGTCTCCGCCGCGCGGACCAAGGACACCTACCTCGCCGCCCGCTACCGGCGCATCGTCGCCCGCCGCGGCAAAAAGCGTGCCCTGGTCGCCCTGGAGCACTCGATCCTGATCGCGGTCTGGCACATGTTCACCCACGACACCGAATACGCCGACCTCGGCGGCCAGTACTTCCTCGAACGCACCGGCCGGGCCAGGCAGACCCGACGTCTGGTGAGCCAGCTCAACCAACTCGGTTATCAAGTGACCCTCCAAGCAGAAGGAGCTGCCTGACCGGCGGCTACGGACACGGGACGGGGGATTTTCGAATCAGTAACCCAGGCCGCTGCGCGGCCGCCGTGGAGGCGGGAAAATGAGCCCGTGTCCGTCCGGGACGCCGATCAATCTGTGATGCCTTGTGAGCTCGTGAGTCAGTATTGCGTTGGGGGCCGCTGACAGGGACCGTCAATTGTTGCTGCAGCACGCGGACCAGACTCTTCAGCCCTGTGGCCTCTCCGGACGGCGCGCGTCGGTCGTGATCAGTTGTGGTCGGGGAGGGTTGCATGGACGTGCTGCACGAGCGGTGCGCCGCTTTGGACATCGGCAAGAAGGACCTCAAGGCCTGCGTGCGCGCCCCGAGCCCGAGCGGAAGGCGGAGTCGCAGACAGGAGATCCGCACCTTCGCCACGACCACGAACGCGCTGCTGGAGCTGCGGGACTGGCTGGTCGCCGAGAAGGTCACCCTGGTGGTGATGGAGGCCACGGGCGACTACTGGCGCGGGGCGTTCTACCTGTTGGAGGACTGCCTGGACGTGATCTTGGTGAACGCCGCGCATGCCAAGGGCCTGCCCGGGCGCAAGACCGACGTCGCCGACGCGGCGTGGCTGTGCCAGCTGGGCGAGTGCGGCCTGCTGAAGGCCTCGTTCGTGCCGCCGGAGCCGATCCGGCACCTGCGCGATCTGACCCGATACCGCTCCACGCTCGCCGGTGAGCTCAGCCGGGAGGCTCAGCGGCTGGAGAAGGAGCTCGAGGACGCCGGGATCAAGCTCTCCTCGGTGGCCACCGACATCCTTGGCGTGTCCGGCCGGGCCATGCTGAACGCGCTCATCGACGGGGAACGCGACGTGCACGCCCTGGCCGGGATGGCCAAGGCCCGCATGCGCCCCAAGATCCCCGAACTCGTGGAGGCGCTGACCGGGAACTTCGGCGAGCACCACGCTTTCTTGTGCCGGCTGCACCTGGAACGCATCGACCACCTCAAAGCCACGATCACCGAGCTGTCGGCACGGATCGAGGAGGAGATGCGCCCTTTTGCCCGGCAGCTTGAGCTGCTGGAGACCATACCGGGTGTCGGACGGGCCACCGCCGAGGTCCTGATCGCCGAGACCGGCGGCGACATGTCCCGCTTCCGCACCGCCGGCCACCTGGCCTCCTGGGCCGGAGTCTGCCCCGGCCACCACGAATCCGCCGGCAAGCACAGGTCCGGCCGCAGACGCCACGGCAACCGCTGGCTGGGCGCCGCTTCGGGCACCGCCGCCATGGCCGCCTCGCGCACCCGCGACCGCACCTACCTCGGCGCCCGCTACATGCGCCTGGTCCCCCGCAGAATCACCCGACAGGCCAACGCCCTCGGCCTGACCGTCCGCTTCGAACCCATCGAGGCCGCCTGAACGCACCTACCCGCCAGGGTTCCGACGTTAATTTTCGGACCAGGCTTGGGCAGGGCGTCGGCGACGGTGGTGGTATTGCGCGCGATCTGGTCGGCCTCTGTGCAACCTGGAGTCGCGGGCCCCCCCCCCCCCCCCCCGGGGGGGGGCCCCCGCAGGGGGGGGGGGCCCCGCGCGGGGGGGGGGGCGGTGGGCCGGTTCCGGGGGGCGGTAGGGCCATT
>NZ_JBHYMQ010000088.1:17290-31032 GCF_042742985.1 Streptomyces sp. NPDC058864
AAATTTTTTTGGTGGGCTGCGTCTTTTGTTTATACGTCACTGATTTGGTCGGCCTCTGTGAAACCTGGAGTCGCGTCCCCGCCCCCTCCCACCCGGGCGGGGACGCCCCGAAGGGGGGGAGCGACCTGCGCTCGTGTGGCGGCGTTGGCCCGTTGCCGTCGGTCTGTCGGGCCTTTACCACCTGCTGTCAGGGCGCTGGGCACTTTGCCCGGTGACAGTCCGTAATGTGCTTGAGCCAGTCCCGAACGGCGAGCAGAGTGTCCTCGGAGGGGTTGGCCTACGATTTCGGGTCTGTCGAGTGGCGTATTGGCCTCGAGATGTGGGGGCCTGGGATTCGGGGGATCGTTGGCGATCGTGAGCCACGATGTGACGGACGACCTTGTCCCGGCGGCAAGCCCGCACATGGTCGACAGGCTGTACTGCAGGGGCTGGCGCATGAGGTCGCGCTTATCAGGCAATGGATTGAGTTCCGCTCGGTTGAGGTCCGCAGCTCGATAGTGGACCTGCCGGACGGTACCGTCCGTTGCCGGATGTATGTCATCGCGGAGAGGGAGTAAGCGGCATCTCGAGGTCGGAACGGCCTCGCATGTCATCACGGGGTCTTGTGCCAGCTGGTGTTTTTGTGATCTGGGTGACGGTCACGGTCACACTGAGGGCGTTTGCGTCGTCGTGAGGTGCAAGGAGAGGGGCCAGGGAGGTGCGGGCCCGGTCGTGGACGGTGCGGGCGACGTCGACGGCTCGGTGTCCCTTGGCCAGAACGCAACGTATCTCCACCTGCCAGACGGAGTTGTCCGGGTCGCGGTGGACGTGGACCCCTGACAGGGGTGAGGCGATGCCATCGTCTGTAGTTCCCGGGATCGCGCGTGAGGCGGCATGGGCGAGACGGCTCGCGAGGCTGGGCTGCAGCGCAAGGACGCCGTTGACCGCCAGTGCGGCCTCAGCGCTGGCGTGGCGAATGCGTGCAGGGCTGCATGTGGTCATTGGTTCTTGTCCGGTTCATTGTGGGCGGGGTCCGGGAAGTGTGGTGTCTCGGGCGTGGGGGCAACCTCAATGACTTTGATGTCGATGGATGCCAGCACCAGCCCCAGTTCGTGGTCGGCGGCTTCTGCTACCGCACGGCGTACGTGTTCGGCCGTCTCCGGCAGAGGGCGGTCCAAACCGGCCGCTATCGTCATGCTCACGTGCACGCCCTCTCCTGGCTCGGCAGGGGTGAGGTGGCAACTGGCCGTGGTGACGCGGGGAACCTGATCTGCCGCGCGCCGCAAAGCGGCCGCGGCGGTCTGTTCCGCGATCTGCAGGGTGCGTGTGGGGTCGTCGAGGCGAAGCAGGGGTCCCAGTCGCACTTCGTTACGAACGATGTTCATGATGCGGGAGACGAGTTTGTGAGTGCTGGGTGGTTCCTGGTCTCGTAGCGCTGTGGTTGCCTGGGCCAGCGCCGCGAGCCCCTCGATCGCGTCGCGGCAGTGAGGACAGTCAGCGACGTGGGGATCGGCGGGGTGGCTGGTGTCCCTGGCCTGTTCCCAGGCATGGCGGAGGGTTCTCCCACATGTGAGCACTTCGTCACCGGTGCGGAGCCGGACCTGCTCGAGAGCCGAGTCCTCTGCCGGTTCTTGCGACGGCGGGGGAGGCTGGTCGTCTAGTGCCATGGGCCCAGCGCCTCCTTCAGGGCTGTCCGGGATCGATGCAGCCGCCCGCGGACCGTCTGCTGGGAGGTGCCGGTGGCCTGGGCGATCTGCGCACAGGACAGGCCGTGGAGTTCTCGCATGATCCAGCAGATCCGCTGCTTCGGTTCCAGCGCGGCGAGAGCGTTCACCAGTGCGTCGGTGAGGGCGTCCTGTTCGGCGGCCCGCGCGGGTGAATTGCGTATGCCGGGGGCGGCGGGTTCGGCCACCGAGTTCAACGGTACCGGGGCCGGGCGGCGGCGCAGGGCGTTCAGGCAGCGGTTGACGGTGATGCGGTACATCCAGGTGCTGAACGCCGAGGCGTGGCGGAACTCAGGCAGGCGTCTCCAGGCGCTGACGAATGCGTCCTGGACGGCGTCCTCGGCGTCCTCGGCGTTGCCCAGGGTGTGGAATGCCAAGGCGAGCAAGGGCCGGCTGTGGCGCTGCACCAGGATCGCGAAGGCCTCGTCGTCGCCTTCCCCGGCGCGCGTCGCCAGAAGATCATCCGGTGCGTACTGCAAGGTGTCGGGCACAACCTGGGCGAGCGGTCGCAAGGAGGGGCCGGAGCCGGCTGCTGCTTGGCTCGGGGGAGCGTCGGGGCCGCCGTGCCTCATGACCGCACCTCCTCCCTGCGATGTTACATGTGCCCGACTTTTGCTGCTTGATGTCGGTTCTTCTGATTGTGTGACGTTTTGCCTTTTGGGTGTGTCCAATCTGTTGACGGGCGCCGCACCGGTGCTCGCAGCGATTGATCGAGGCGATTGCCATGACGGAGACCACCGATCGCCGTCCTGCCAGTGGGCAGGACGGCTCCCCCAGGACCGGTAGCAAGCTCAAGGGTCCCACCGGCACCGACGCGTCCCCCGAAACGCGAGGCAAGACCACCATCGCCGACAACGTGGTCGCGAAGATCGCAGGAACTGCTGCCCGCGAGGTGCCCGGTATCCACAACCTCGGTGCAGGCATGGCCCGCGCGATCGGCGCCATGCGCGAACGCGTCCCCGGCGCCGGGAGCACCAGCATCACCCAGGGCGTGAATGTTGAGGTCGGCGAAAGTCAGGCCGCACTGGACCTCGACATCGTCGTCGAGTACGGCTACCCCATCGTGGATGTGGCGGCGGACGTGCGCGTCAACGTCATCTCCGCCGTGGAGCGCATGACCGGACTGCAGGTCGTCGAAGTGAACCTCGTCGTCGACGACGTGAAGCTGCCCGATGAAGAAGACGAGGGCGAACCGGCCGAAGGCCGCGTCCAGTGACGTCCGGAGGCAGGTGAGTGACCCTGCCTCCACCGGCCCGAAGCCGGGAAGCACGCGCCCGAAGACGGCGTACGACAGCTAGGACAGGTGAGGGAGTATGAATGCAGCAACCGTGGGCTTGGCGGCCGGCATGGCACTGGGATTCGCCGGCTACTTCGGCGGCTTCTGGGCCTTTCTCCTGGTGGCGGCCCTGGGCGCGATCGGTTTGGTCGCAGGCCTCGTCCTGCAGGGCGACGCCGATGTCTTCACCCGGCGGCGGGACGCGGCCGGACGGCGGTCACAGTGAGTACCATCGCTGGTCCCGCCGCATCATCCGGGCGTCCTCTTGACGGGTCAACGGACGACGGCCGAAGCCTTCCGCCGCCTGCCGTGCGTGGTGCGACGGCGATACCCGACCGGGTCGTAGCCCGCATCGCCACTCGCGTCACAAGCAAAGCGCTCCACCGGCTCATCGGCCCCCGACGGGCGGGTGCGGATCTGTCCGCACCCAATGCCCGCGCGACCACATACGGCGGGACGGCACAACTGGCGTTGACGGTGGACCTCCCCTACCCCGCTGACATCGCCGCCACCTGCCGGCAGCTGCAGCGCGAGGTCGCCGAAGGGGTGGCCCAACTGACCGGTCTGGACGTCCGCGACGTCAGGCTGACGATCCGGCGCCTGGCCACCGTCGGTGGCTCCGGGCGCGTTCAGTGACCTCATCCGCCCCAGCATGGCCGCACGCAACCAGTCGATCGTCACGCACCGATCAAGGAGTTCCCCATGACTGTCCGCTCCGGTATCGCACCGCCCGGCCGCCATGCACCGCGGCCCAAGACCGAAGGAGACGCGGACTCGGGCCGGCCCGGCATCCGTGTTCCCGCGGCGAGGTCGCCGGCGCGCGACAGCCGCGGGGCAAGGTCACCTCGCCTGTGGTCGGCACGCCGCATCCCGGCCACCGTGGTCGCTCTGGTGGCAGCCTGCGCCTTCGGGGTGACGCTGTACGACGTGATCGCCGTGCGTGCCGGGCAGCGCGCCGGGGCGTGGCGCACCCGCCTCGCAGAGGAGTTGGCCAGCCGCCCGATCGACGACCTGTGGATGCTGCTCGGCGCCGCCGTCGCCGTCCTCCTCGGCCTGTGGCTGCTTCTCCTCGCGCTCACCCCAGGCCAGCGCCGGCAGTTGCCGCTGCGAGCCCCCGACGGCTGTACCGGACTGCATGCCTGGATGGACCGCCAGGGAGCCGAACTGGTGCTGCGCGACGCCGCGATGCGGGTCCCCGGCATAGCCCGAGCCCGGGTCCGAATCGGACGCCGCCGCGTCACCGCCCGAGCGGACGTCCGCTTCCGCGACCCGGCAACCGTCCACGACGACCTCACCCACGCCCTGCAAGACCAGTGCCGCCAGCTCGCCCTGGCACATGCCCCACGGCTGGCGGTCCGCCTACGACACCACACCCGCTGACCCCGCCCGGGAGCGCGCCATGAACGGCCGATCCACACTCAACCGCCTCCTCCTGGCCATCAGCGGCCTGGTGCTGCTCGGTGGCGGGCTGCTGATCCTCACCGCAGCTGTCGACCTCTACCGTCGGGTTCACGTGGCTGCGCCCGCCGGCTGGCCGCTGACCACGCACAATGACGTCCTGCTCAGCAACGCCGACCGGATCCGCTGGAGCGACCAGGGCTGGTGGTGGCCCGCCGTCATCGCCGCCCTCACCCTGGCGACCGTCCTGGCCCTGCTGTGGCTGCTCGCCCAGTTCCAACGCCACCGTCCCGGCTCGGTGCACCTGGGCGGAACGCCTCCGCCCGACGGTGTCGAACTGCGCGGCAGCGCACTCAGTGACGCCGTCGCGGCCGAAGCAGGCGCTCTGCCGGGCGTCGCGCGGGCGGCCGCCCATATGACCGGACGCCCGGCGCATCCGCGGCTCGACGTCGCTGTCACGCTGACGGATGATGCCGCACCCGCCCCGGTCCTGCAGGCGCTGTGTCGCGGCCCCGTGGCGCACGCACGCGAGAGCACCGGGTTGACCGAACTGCCCACCCGGGCGCGCTTCGACGTCGGACGACACAAAGCACGCCGCGCCGAATAGGGCGATGCCATCCACACGTCACTACAGGTCGGCAGCGACAAGGCGAGGGTGCCTCGGGTGGGTGCGTTGCGTGGCATGGGGGAGCCTGGGCCGGAAAAGCACTTCCGGTGTTGATTTTTTGTCAGCCTTTCAAATGTTATGTCCCCCGAGTGGCGGGCAGTCGAGAGTTCGAACCGGGGGAGGACTGAATGGCCTAGAAGACTCTGGAGGTTGAGTCATGATTGCCCGTGAGCGCATTGCCGCAGTGCTGGACCATCCCGTCTACGACGCCAGTGGCAGCAAGATCGGGGACGCCAAGCACCTGTTCCTGGACGACGCCACCGGCGTGCCTGAGTGGGTGAGCGTGAAGACCGGCCTGTTCGGCTCCGGGGAGTCGTTCGTGCCGATCAGGGACGCGGAGGTGGTAGAAGACCATTTGCAGGTGCCGTTTTCCAAGGACCAGATAAAGGACGCTCCGAACGTGGACGTTGACGCCGGGGGGCACTTGTCTGTGGAGGAGGAGCATCGGCTGTACGACCACTACGGCATCGACTGGGACGCGGCCTGGCAGCGGGTACAGCAGTCCGGTCACGGTGGCTCGGCCCGCGTCGAACCTGGTGCCGCCACCGATTCAGACCGCGACCTCTCCGTTACCCCGAGTTCCGATGACGCGATGACGCGTTCGGAGGAGTACTTGGGGGTGGGTATCGAGCGCCGCGAGTCCGGGCGCGCACGTCTGCGCAAGTACGTCGTCACCGAAGAGCAGCAGATGACCGTTCCGGTGCGCCACGAGGAGGCCCGCGTCGAGCGGGAGCCCATCACCGACGCCAACCGGGACGCCGCCCTGTCCGGTCCGGACATCACCGAGGCCGAACACGAAGTGGTCCTGCACGAGGAACGCCCTGTGGTGGAGACCGAGACACGGCCGATGGAGCGGGTGCGCCTGAGTGCTGAGGAGCGTACTGAACAAGAGACCGTGCACGGCCGGGTCCGCAAGGAGCGCATCGACATCGAAGGCGCCGACGACAGCGGCTCGGGTACTGGTGGGGACGATGAGCGTCGGCGATGAAGCCCGGCCCGTTTTTGTCTGCAGCGTGACCGCCTCTGTGCCCGCCCGGCCCCATCCCCTGGGCGGGCACGGATCGGTGTCCTGATCCGGGAGGAGGGGTGTCGTGGGGTCCCTTCCGCTGGCGCATGACGCGCTGCGTAGCCGGTTGTGGCCGCTGCCGGCACTGGGGGTAGTCCTCGCTGCTGCTGCAGGCGTGGGTCTGCCCCGGCTGGACGTACGGATTCGGCACGACTTGCCGCCCTCTGTTACCGAGTACCTATTCGGAGGCGGCCCCGAAGCCGCACGCACCGTGCTGGCGGCGATCGCCGGCTCTCTGATCAGCGTCACGGCCCTGACCTTCTCGCTCACAGTGGTGACTCTGCAGCTGGCGAGCAGCCAGTTCTCCCCGCGTCTGCTACGGACGTTCAACCAGGACCGCTACGTCAAGACCACGCTCGCACTGTTCCTGGCGACGTTCACCTACACACTGACCGTGCTGCGCACCATACGCACCGAGGCCATCGGGCAGCCGATGTTCGTTCCGCAACTGTCGGTCACCGTGGCCTTCCTTCTCGCCCTGGCGAGCGTGTTTGCCCTCGTGGCGTTCCTGTCCCACCTGGCGGGCAAGATCCGGGTGGAGACGATGCTGCGGGACGTCCATGCCGACGCCGACGCCACCATCTGCAGACTCCTGTCGAAGGCCGACGCGGCCGGCGCGGACCGCACCACGTGGCCGCAGCCACCTTCCGACGCACTGCCTTTGCGCGCCGGGGCCTCAGGCTTCCTGGCTGCCGTGAACGAGAAGGCACTCCTGGCGGCAGCGGTCGACGCGGACGCCGTCGTCCTGATCGACCGCTGCCCGGGAAGCTCACTCATTGCCGGCACCCCTGCCGGAGCCGCCTGGCCCCGCACCGGCGGAGCACTGGCCTCCCACCAGCAGAACCGCCTGATTGAGGAAACAGCTCGTGCTCTCTCCACCGAGGCCGAGCGCACCCACAAACAGGACATCGCCTTCGGCTTGCGCCAACTTACCGATGTCGCGAGCAAGGCGCTCTCCCCGGGCATCAATGACCCCACCACCGCAGTCCACGCCCTCTCCCACTCCTCCGCACTGCTGTGCGAGCTGTCGAAGCGCGACCTGTCCCCCCGCCTCCTGCACGACGACCACGGCCAGCTCCGCGTCGCACTGCGCCGCCCGACGCTGGCTGAACTGCTGCACCTCGCAGTGGCCCAGCCCCTTCGGTACGGCGCAGCGGACCCAGAGGTCCTGGGCCGCATCTACATGCTGCTGCGCGAACTGGCCTGGCACAGCACACCCGAGCAGCGTCCTGCCATCGTCGACTACCTTGAACGAGTACGTGCCACCGCCGCCGCCCAGGATCTTCACCCCGGTGAGCGTGCTCACCTGGACGACCTCGCCGACCATGTCGACCAAGCACTAACCGGCCACTGGTCCCCCAGCGCCCCCTGACAGACAACTCGCGCCATCCCGCGCGGTCCAGCGGCGTTGGGCTGGCGCCCGTGGCGATGCGTGCCACTGCGCTTGCCACGGCCTTCGGCCGCAGTTCCATCCGATTCACATGAGGATCACCGCAGCGGGCATCGTCAGGGTCTGTTTTCAGCAGCTCGCGGATGACGAGCTCGAACGCCCTCCACCGCCCCCTTCACGATGCCGATAGACCGGCCCGGCGGCTGGTCGCCCGCGTTTCACCGCGTTCTTCGAGATGTCCAAGTGCGTCGATGACGGCTGAACTCCGCCGACGCCTGGGCACCGGTCCCCAGGCGGGTGCTGAGCGCGCGGGAAACCGCGGGCGGGCGTGCCCCGGCCTCGGCGAAGGCGCATCCTGGAAGGGCGGCCCTGCCGACAACCTCCGTTCGAGTTCCCCACGGTGGGCCGTTGGCGGTCCGTCCGGTCCTGCGAGTTGGTCCATGCGCGAGGCCGGACGGACCGCCCAGCGTGAAGGAGGGCCCCGCGCGCCTGGAGGGCCCGTGGCCGTGCCCGCAGACAAATGGGGTGAGGGTAACCGCCACCGCTCTACGCGTTTGGGATCTTGCGCATTGTGTCCCGAGTCGTATATGGCTGCATGCTGGAAGTGCGGTTCCGTCCATGCAGGAGACGTCATGCTCAGGACGGGGCCGCCCGTCACTCGTCTGCGTCGAGCGGCTCGTGCCCCTGTCGCTCCGGCTCGATCTGCGTGCCCTGTTTGGGGTCGTCCACCCCCAGGCACCTCAAGGTATGGAGGAGGTCCCCGGCGCGGCGCAGCGCCGGGGACCCCTCACTCAGCTGTTCGTCGGGGATGGTGAGGACGACTCCTACCCGACTCACGTCTCCAGCGTGCCTCCTGGTGTGCCAGGGCGCATCCTGTAGGGGGCTCCGCTCTGACGTACCTCCGTGCATACGCATCCAGGGCGGGGCCCCTCGGCCTTGGCGCGCGCCGCGCCCGGCAAGGGCGCATCCTGGAAGTGCGGCCTCGCGGCGATGTCACCGCTGGACGGGGCCGCCACCGGTAGAGGAGAGGGGCTCTCGCCGCCTGTGGGCTGCGCGGCGAGGGCCCCGGGTGTTCCCCAGGCGGTCCCGCCCGGCATACCTCCACATCCATCGGGCGGGATCGCTCGAGCAACCTGCCGGGCAGCCGGGGTCCGCCGGATGCGATACCGGCTTGAGGCTGCGTGATGTCGCTCGGAACAGCATCTGGCTGCGGAGGCGGACGTTCCGGGACAGATGCTTGCTCAAGGCGACTCTCCGTACTCACACACGGGGTGAGCCCCCGCCCCTGCGGGCGGTATCCAGCGACCGCACACGTTCGTGGGGTCCAAGGTCGTGGACGGTGGGAAGCGCCTTGTGACGTGACCGTTCGTCGTCGGCTCCGGTCGTCTCCGGCCGGGGCACATCGGGGGCAGCCACGGCTGGGATGGTCAGGACGCGGCGGGGACTGCTGCGTCGAGGCCGCGGGTGGCGACGAGCTGTGCACTGCCGTCGGCCAGCCGGTAGGACAGCCCCACCACACCGAGGCGGCCGGCGGCCACCCGCTCGGCCAGGACGCGGGAGCGTTCCAGCAGCAGGTCCACGGTGTGCTCGATGTGCTCGGCCAGGATCTCGCCGGCCTGGTCGCGTCCGGCGGCGCGGGCTGCCAGCACGCTCGGGGTCACCCGTTCTACGACGTCGCGGACGAAGCCGCCGGGCACCCTGCCGCCGTCGGCTGCCGCACGGGCGGCCGCGATGGCCCCGCACGAGTCGTGGCCGAGCACAACGACGAGCGGGGCGTCGAGCACGCTCACGCCGTACTCGATGGAACCGAGGACTTCTGCACCGGCGACGTGCCCTGCGGTGCGCACCACGAACAGGTCGCCCAGGCCACGGTCGAAGATGATCTCGGCGGCCAGCCGGGAGTCGGAGCACCCGAACAGCACAGCGAAGGGCTGCTGGGACGGTGCGATCTCGGTGCGGCGGGTGGCGTCCTGGTTCGGGTGCTCGGGGGTTCCGAAGACGAAGCGCTGGTTACCGGCCATGAGCAGCTCGAAGGCGTCGCGAGGCATCGGGTTCTGGATCTCGGTCATGGCGGCAGCCTACGAGCGGGCACCGGCCGTCGCACGGCCTGGTCCCGGCGGAGTTCGCCGGATCGGGCCACGCTGACGGCCTTGTGATCACCCCCAGGCGCCGGGCGAGGGCAGTCTCGGTGCCAAGCCTCAGCGCGCGCGACGGTGCTGCCCCGCCCCGTACGGCGACCGGTCCCGGACCCTCCGTTCGTCGTTCACATCCGCGCAACGAGCCAGGCGCCGGCCGCGCTGTCGGCCGAACGAGGCATGACTGAAGGGTTCTATGGCCCTTTGCGTGCGTCGCACCCGGGTCCATGCGCCCCCGGGAGCCACGCGAGAGTGTGCTTGGGATAGTTCCACGACGCAGCCCCGGGTGCGTCACATCCATACGAATAGCCAAAGCTTCTGCACCTGCATGTCGCCGCGTGTCAGCGGGCCGCTCATGGCGGCACCCAAGGGCTGAACTGGAGCCCCCGCGGGGAGACCAGCGCATTGGTTCGATTGGGAACGCTAACGGGCAGACCGACGGTGGCGTGCTTGATGGGAACGGCCTGAGCGCGTGGCTGTCTGTAAGGCGCCTGGATCTCTACGGAATGACAGGGGAGGCCAGCAGTGACCACGTTTGCCAGTTGCGAACTGGAAGCAACCGACCTCCTCACCGAGCGTCTGCGGAACCTGCATTTCCGTCGGCGGCTGGAGGACACCAGCGCGACGTGGGGGCTGGACTTCCCGTCTTTCACAAGGCGTGTGCAGATCATCATCGCCATCGGATTGTTCAGCGCTCATCACCGTCGGGCGGAGGCAGCAGTCGCTGACCAGCGGCAGCCGGACTGGTCGCGCTTCAGGGCCTGACCCCGGTGGAGTTGTTCGGCGTTCTCCCGGCCGAACTCGGGGAGTTGTCCCCTTTGGTTGGGTGGCTGCGAACTCTCTCGATCGGTCTGACGGCCCGCTCAGCGATCCTGTGGGAGCGGCTGATTCAAGTGGCCCGCGAAGTCCTTGATCCGGACGGCCAGTATCCCGGCACGTACCAGCTGCCAGTGGACGCACAGGACGCGGCTCCCAGGGAGGCCACCCTCACGACGGGGCGGCCTCGGTCGAAAGCGTGAGTACTCAGACGACCTCTCGCGGACGCCCGGAGGCCGGGCTCCCCGATCGGCGGCAACCCCGGCTCGTGACACTGGCGGTGACAGCGGTTACCGGCGCATGTCGAGGGCGTCGAGTTCCGTCGGCCGGTCGTCGGTCAGCTTCCCGGCGCTCCGGCGGGTGTTGTTTATGAACACGAACTGGCCCGGCTTGATGTCGGTCATGGTTTCGTCGGCTTCGGTGAGCTGTTCCATGTGCGGGGCGGTTGGAGGCCGTTCGCGGGCGTGGAACTGCCGGTCGGCGCGAAGGTTGACGCGCGCTTGTCCGCCTTTGTGCGGGGCCTGGTGGCCTCGCCGGCGGTTCTGCAGGGGAGAGGTGGAGCATGTTCTCCAGCATCCAGGCCTGCGCGGGCAGCAGCTGGTTCCACGTGAGGCGCTGCGCCTGGATCCACTGCGCCGGTCCTCGCCTGGATGCCGACCTTGCCGGGAGTGGCTGGTTGCTCACCCTTTAATGTTAGCGACTAACATTAAAGGGTGAGCAGATACGACCGCACGCACGAAATCCTCCGCACCGCCGCCCTCGAGCTGTTCGCGGCCCAGGGCTATGACTCCACCACGACCGCGGCCGTAGCGGAGCGTGCCGGGGTCAGCGAGATGACGCTCTTCCGGCACTTCGCCACCAAGGAGGCACTGCTTTTGGAGGACGCCTTCGACCCGGAGGTCGCCGCCGCGGTCCGCGCCCGGCCGCTGCAGGAACCCCCGATGCGCGCGGCCGCCGAAGGCATCCGCGCGGTCTGGCGACGGCTGCCCGAGGACCAGGTGGAGTCTGTCCGCGAGCGCATCCGGATCATCGCCGGTGCCAAGGGACTGCAGGGCGCGATCGAGCGGAACAGCCGGGCCACCGTGGACGCCCTCGTCGGGGTGTTGCGCGAACGCGGCGCCCCGCAGACCGAAGCCAGAGTCGCGGCGAGCGCCGTCATTGCGGGACTGAGCGTCGCCCTCCTCGACTGGGCAGGCGACGGCAGTACGGCGGCGGTGGCGGGTGCGGCCGGGCTGCGAGATGTACTGGACCGCGTCCTGGACATCTTGGGTGGCCGATGATGAGCCTCATCTTCGAGGGCGTCGGTGTCCGCTACCCGGGCGGCGCGGGCGTACACGGCCTCGATCTCACCGTCGGATCGGGGGAGATCGTGGCTCTCATCGGCCTCAACGGCGCCGGGAAGACAACCCTGATGCGCCTGGCACTGGGCATGCTGCGACCGGCCGCGGGCGTCGTCCGGATCCTGGGCCGTCCGCTCGACGAACTCCCGCGCGCCGAGTGGGGCCACGTCGGCAAGCTCGTCGAGGTGCCGTCCGCCTACCCTGAACTCACCACACGCGAGAACCTCCGGATCGCCGCCCGGCTGCACGGAGCCACACCTGCGACAGCGGAGGCGGCCCTCGACGAGTGGCACCTCGGCGCACTCGCCCACCGCCGCTTCGGCCGGCTCTCCCTCGGCAACCGCCAGCGCGTCGGCCTCGCCGTAGCGCTCCAGCACTACCCGCGCCTCATCGTCCTCGATGAGCCGAGCAACGCCCTCGATCCCGCCGCGGTCCTCCTGCTCCGTGATGCCCTGACCCGCAGGGAGCGGGCGGGGGCCGCCGTACTCGTCAGCAGCCACCATCTCGACGAGGTCGCCCGAATCGCCCACCGCATCGTGATCATGAACGCCGGGCGGCTCATCGGAGACCTCGACCCAGCGGGCGCCGACCTCGAACGGGCCTTCTTCGCTCGCCTCCTGGCCGACGACGAAACCCGAACCCGCACGAAAGGAAAGGTCCTGTGACGGCCACATCCGCGGTGACGCCTATGGCCACGCGAACCGCACTGGCCGCCGCGTTCCACTGCGAGCTGCGTAAACTCGCCCGCTCCCGAGTCGGCGCGCTCGGCACCGCGGTCATCGCCGGCGGCATCCTGACGATCACCGCAGGCACCAGTGTGGCTCTCGCGGGAGGCACCCCCGAACTCGCCGCGAAACTCGGCCCGACCGCCACCGTGGACTGGCCAGGGCTGCTCACGATGGTCGCGCAGATCACCGGAGCCGGCGGGCTCCTCGGCTTCGGCACCGTCCTGGCCTGGATGTTCGCCCGCGAGTTCGCAGACGGCACGGTGGTCGGCCTCTTCGCCCTCCCGGTGAGCCGCGCCCAGACCGCGGCCGCGAAGCTCACCGTCTACGGGCTGTGGCTGGTCGTCCTGAACACGCTGCTCGTCGCGGGACTCCTCGTCCTGGGACTCCTGCTCGGCTACGGTCTTCCGGACGCCGCCACCTGGTCCGGAATCGGCCGTCAGTTCCTCCTCGGCCTGCTCACCGGGCTCGTCGCGCTGCCCGTCGCCTGCGTCGCAACCGTCTCCCGCTCGCTCCTGGGAGGCGTCTCGACTGCGATCGGCCTCGTCGTCATCGCCCAGGTCGGCGTCCTCGCCGGCGCGGGCGGCTGGCTTCCCCTCGCCGCGCCCGCCCTTTGGACGATGGGACACGCCGCGCCCGGCGGCCCGATCGCGCCAGCGACGACGGCGCAGCTCACGGTCAGCGTCATTTTCTCGCTTGCCTTCGCGGCGCTGACCGTGCTGGTCTGGTCCCGTCTCCAGCTGCGGCGCTAAGACACGACGGACTGTTACCAGCGCATGCCGGCGGCGGCGGCGTTCGTCGGACTGCCCCCTTCTTGCGCAGGATCCGGTACATCGTGGACGGAACGTGGCGGGGTGGCGCGGTGTCTTCATTGTGGTCGGATTCGGGTGACCGACGAGGAGGGCAGACCAACGCCTGCAGTGCAAACCTCTCTTGAGCCACTCCCGTCGGCGGCTGCGGCCGGGTCGCACGCCGTTCGAGGGCCAGCCCGCGGGCGGCAGGTGTAACTTGCGCGACCCCTGCCACAGCCTCGGACATCATGGCTGCAGACCACGATCTCCGGTGCCGATTCAACACGTTGGGATGACTCTCTGATCGCCTCCGCTTGACACAAAGAGGTGCCGTTCTTTGGGCTCTGTCTCACATTCGGTGGTGACGGAGAGTTGCGAGGGTCGTTGATCTTCATGTGATGGATGTCAACGAGCTTGTGCAGATGGTGTTTTCGG
>NZ_JBHYMQ010000089.1:0-29745 GCF_042742985.1 Streptomyces sp. NPDC058864
CAGTTCCCGGCCACCGCCTTCGCGTCGTCCGCGTCGTCCCGCGCGCGGTCCTCAGACGTGCAGGACGCGGTCGACGAGGTCCCGGTAGCCCTGCAGGGCCAGGCGGAGCCTCTCCGTGTCGCCGTCCTCGTTCCCGTTCCGCCCGCCGGCCCGCCAGTCCGCGCGCAGTTGGTCGCGCCGGCTGCGCAGTTCCTCGACCAGCCGCTCGGTGGCCTCGCCGAGCACCTCGTCGGCCTCCTCGACCGCGTGCCGCGGTTCGTCCACGAAGCCCCCGACCGCGTGCTGCAGCCGCTGCTGCAGCTTGTCCACGGCGCCGTCCACGCGCGGCGGAGCGCCGGGGGCGGGCACCCGCGCGTCCTGCGCCGGGCGCGGGGCGGCGGCCGCGGGCTTCTCGGGGCTGCCGGGCTTCTCCGCCGCCCCGGTCGCGCCCACCGTCACGGGCCTCTCGCCGTCCTCGGGCCGCGACCAACCGGCGGGCCGGCGCGCGGCGGGCGGTTCGGTCGTCTTCTCCGCGGACTCCGGCGCTGCGGGGGGCTTCGGCTCGCCGGGGGTGCCCTCGGGGGATTCCGGGCGCTCCTCGTGTCCGGTGCCGGTGCCGGTGCCGTCCGTCGTGGCGGCCAGGCCGGTCTTGTCGGTTCCGTCGGTGTCGTGGTGCTCGTGCGTGGGATTCATCGGCTGCTCCAAGTCGGCATGTGGAAGCGGTGGGAGCCGCGTCGGCCGGAGTCCGTGTCCCCCGCGCGGTCCTCGCGCGCGGTGGTGCGGGGCTCCTCGTCCACCGCGATGAGGTCGTCGAACAGCGCCCGGGCGTCGAGCAGCCGGGCGCGCAGTTCCTCGGTGTCCGCCGCGGCGCGGTCACCGCTGTCGCGGGCCTCCGTGACCCCGCGCAGGTCGCGGTAGGCCTGGAGGTGCCGGGGGCGGTGGACCGACAGGGCGTCGATCTGCTCGCCCGAGGTGTGCTCCGGGAAGCCGCGGTCGTGCGCGAGCCGGTCCAGCAGCCGCGACGCGTCCCGCACCGCCTGCGCGGGGGAGTCGACGAACCGCTCCTGCAGGGCGGCCCACTCGACGCGGTACTCCTCGGCCTGACGCGCGCTCAGCGGCTCCGGGGCCAGACCGCCGTGCCGGTCGACGCGCTCCTGCAACTCCCGGCGTGCCGCCTCCGTGTCGCCGTCGTGCCGGGCGACCGTGCGTTCGTACTCCGGACCGAAGCGGCGCCTGAGCCGTCCCGTGCCGCCGCCGCGCCGCGTCGTGACGACCGCGGCGAGGGCGATCAGGACCACGAGGACGACCGCCCCGATGATGATGCCGGTGGTCATGGTGTGCCTCCCGGGGGCCGTCGTCCGGCCCCGACGTTCGAACTGACCGTGGTGCGGGTCTTCTTGCACCAAAAGTGCGTGTTACCGCGATCCGTTCGTCCACACGTGCGGTGTCGGGGGCCGGGGCCGGTCAGCGCGGCAGGTGCACGTGGATGACCTTGCCGCCCGCGCGGAGCAGCGTCACCCGGAAGTCCCGGGCCAGCCGGCGCACCAGGCGCAGGCCGTGGCCGCCGGGCAGGAAGCGCTCGGAGGGCTGGGGCGGGACCGGCAATTGGTCGTTGTGGTCCTCGACGGACACACGGATGGCGTCCGGTACCGCCACCACGTCGAGGGCCGCCAGCCCGCCGCCGTACCGGAAGGCGTTGGTGACCAGTTCGGAGACGACCAGCAGGCAGTCCTCGACCCGCTCCGGATCCACGCCTCTGAGCCGGGCGCGGGCGAAGTCACGCGCCTCGCCGATGGTGGTGGGCAACGGCCGGTCCGCAGTGGCGGGCCGCACAATCCCCCCGCCTTCCGCGTCTAGGTCAATGCTGTACACGCACGATCACCCCGTAGGCATCATCGGTCCCTCTCTGGTCTGCCCGTGCCGGCCGGTCCTACGCCGCCCTTGGCGCGATTCACGTTCTTCCGGGATCGGGGGGAATGCTTCGCGGAGGAGGGGGTACCCGAGGGGCAACGTACGGCAACATGACGTAGAGGTGCAGAGGTGCGAGGAGGAGCCGTGATCGCCCACGTGAGCGGGACGAGCACCGGGGTCGAGAGCCCCGAGGTCGACGTACTGCCGCAGATCACCGACCCGAGCAGCGTGGCCCCCACGACCGCGCGACGGCTGTCGAAGCTCTTCCTCGAGCGCCTGACGGTGCTCGAGGAGGGCACCCACGAGTACCAGTACGCCCGCAACACCCTCATCGAGATGAACATGTCGCTCGTGCGGTTCGCGGCCAGGCGCTTCCGCGACCGCAGCGACGAGATGGAGGACATCGTCCAGGTCGGGACGATCGGGCTGATCAAGGCCATCGACCGGTTCGACATCTCGCGCGAGGTGGAGTTCACCACCTTCGCGGTGCCGTACATCGTCGGTGAGATCAAGCGGTTCTTCCGCGACACGACCTGGGCCGTGCACGTGCCCCGCCGTCTCCAGGAGCGCCGGGTGGAACTGGCCCGTGCCCGGGACGAGCTGTCCTCCCGGCTGGGCCGGGCCCCGAAGGTGAGCGAGCTCGCGGCACTCATGGACATCTCCGAGGCCGAGGTCGTCGAGGCCCAGGTGGCCTCCAACGGGTACACCGCGTCCTCCCTTGACGCGGCCATGAACGGCGACGACGGCGACGAGGGCGAGACGGTGCTCGCCGACTTCATCGGCGCGGTCGACCCCGCCATGGAACTCGTCGAGGACCTCGGCTCGCTGGCACCGCTCGTCGTGGAGCTCGACGAACGCGACCGGAAGCTGCTCCATCTGCGCTACGTGGAGGAGCTGACGCAGTCCCAGATCGGCGAGATCATGGGCTGCACGCAGATGCACGTCTCCCGGCTGCTCTCGCGCACCCTGGCGCGGTTGCGGGCCGGACTGCTCCAGGACGGCTGCGCCTGACCTCCACCCCGTCCCCCGCCACGTGCCCGCGCCCGGTCCCTTCGGGCGCGGGCACGTGCGCACCGCCTACGATGCGCGGATGACCGATCACGCCCACGTGCCGCCGGACCGCCGCTTCCGTCCGCTGGTCCGGATGACGGCCCGCGACCCGCACGAGCCGCACCGGGTCGCCACCCCGCTGGAGCTGCTCTTCGACCTGTGTTTCGTGGTGGCGGTGGCCCAGGCCGGCGCGCGGCTGGTGCACGCGGTCGCCGAGGGCCATCCCGGGCACGGGCTCCTCGGCTACTGCCTGGTCTTCTTCGCGATCTGGCTGGCGTGGATGAACTTCACCTGGTTCGCCTCGGCCTTCGACACCGACGACGTGCCGTACCGCATCGCCACCTTCGTCCAGATCACCGGCGTCCTGGTGCTGGCGGCCGGCGTCCCCCGCGCCTTCGACGCCAACGACTTCTCGATCGCCGTGGCCGGCTACATCATCATGCGCGTCGCGCTCGCCTTCCAGTGGCTGCGCGCGGCACGCAACGCCGCCGGACCGGCGCGGACCACGGCGCTGAGCTACGCCGGCGGTCTGGTCCTCGTCCAGGTGGGGTGGGTCGTCCTGCTGCTCCAGCCCGTCGGCGGCCTGTGGAACTGGGGATTCCTGATCCTGGCCGTCGCGGAACTGCTGGTGCCCGCCTGGGCCGAGCGGTCGCAGCGCACCACCTGGCACCCGCACCACATCTCGGAACGCTACGGCCTGTTCACGATCATCGTGCTCGGCGAGTCGGTGGCCGCCGCGACAGTGGCCGTGCAGTCCGCCGTCGACGAGTTCTCCGCGCTCGGCGAGCTGCTGCCCGCCGCCTTCGGGGGACTGCTCATCGTGTTCTGCGCCTACTGGCTCTACTTCGCCATTCCCATCCACCAGCACCTCACCAGCAGCGCGCGGGCGTTCCTGTGGGGCTACGGGCACTACCTGATCTTCGGCTCGGCCGCCGCCATCGGCGCGGGGCTGGAAGTGGTGGTCGAGCAGGCCGTGCACAAGGCGCACATCTCGCAGACGGCCGCGGCTGCGGCGGTCACGCTGCCGACCGCGCTCTTCCTGCTGACGGTCTGGCTGATCCACTCCCGCAGCGCCAAGCGCGGTGTCGCCGAGCACGCCGTGCTGCCCGCCTGCGCCCTGGCTGTGCTGGCGGCTACCTTCTGCGGGAGCCTCGCGGTGCCGGTGGCGGGACTCGCCATGGCCGGAGCGGTCGCCGTGGGCGAGGTCCTGCACTCCCGGCACCGGCCGGCCGCCTGAGGCCGGCGGACGGGGTGCCCCGCCGGAGGACGGGGCACCCCTGCTCTGTGCCGTCAGGCGCCGTCAGGGGAACGAGACCACCGTGGACGGCGTGGTCGAGGTGCCGGAGGTCGCGGCACCGGTGCCGTTGATGACGTGGTCGTACTGGCCCATCCCGCCCAGGGAGACCACCAGGACGTCGTGCATCTTGATGCCGGACTTCACCGGGACCTCGAAGCCGTGGTCCATGCGGATCGTCGGATCGGTGGTGAAGTTGCAGTAGCTCCCCAGGCCCCAGGCCTCGTGGGTGTTCACCGAGTCGTCCACCTTGTAGGCGGCCCAGCCCTTCGTCGCGCCGTTCTGGATGGCGGCCTGGTTGGGGGCGTCGTAGGCGATCTCGTTCTGGAAGAAGACGGTCCTGCCCCGCTCGCCGCTCCACTGGACGTCGTACTTCTTGAAGTGCTCGACGAACAGGCCGGTGGCCAGGACGTCGTCGCCGTTCACGCGCAGACCGTAGTCGGCCGGGTTGGTGTCCCAGCCGACACCGGCGCCGTGGTCGGCGCGCCAGATCCAGGTGTGGTCGATGATGGTGTCGTCGCTGTTGACCTCCATGCTGGTGGTCGCCTTGCCCGGGCCGGCGCCGCCGATCCGGATGAAGACGTCCTGCACGGTCGTCGGGTTCGCGGCGTGGTCGGCGGCCGAGCCCTGCGGGCCGACCTGGAGCAGCACCTGGGAGTTGACCGCACCGGCGTCGATCAGGAAGCCGGCCAGCTTCACGCCGTCCACGTCGGCGACCTTCATGGCGGTGACGCCGTTGTCGGGGATGACCGTCGCGAGACCGAGGCCCAGCACGACGGTGTCGGCGCGGGTGACGTTGATGGTCTGGTCGACGTGGTAGACGCCCGGGGTGAACAGCAGGTTGAGGCCCTGGGCGAGCGCGGCGTTGATGGTGGCGGCCGTCGCGCCCGGCTTGACCACGTAGAACTGGCTCAGCGGGATCGAGGAGCCCTGCGGCGCGCCGTTGCCCCAGCTCGTACCGCGGGCGTTGGTGCGCTTGGCGGGGACGAAGACCTTGTAGTCGTTGCCGTCGAGGTAGAGGAAGGGCTTCTCACGGGAGACGGGTGTGGTGTCGAGCGTGGTGTACGGCGGGTTGGGGAAGCTCTGCGCGGGAGCGCCCTGCACTCCGGAGAAGACCATGTTCCAGACGCCGTTGGTCCAGCCGCCGACCGAGCTGTCCCGGGTGTACCACTGCTGCTGCGAGTAGGGGCCCACGGTGCCGTCGATCTTGCTGTCGGCGATGTAGCCGCCGCTGGCCCAGCCGTAGCCGTTGGGCGCGAGATTGAGGCCGCCCTTGACGTGCATGCGGCGGAAGGGCGCGGCCTGGGCGACGGCCCAGCGGTCGGTGCCGTTCACCGGGTTGAGGGCGAGGTTCTCGGCGGAGCGCCAGAAGTTCTGGGTGGCGTTGCCGTTGAACCAGCCGGCGTCCACCGTCACGTCGCCGTTGAAGGTGGTGTCGTCGGGGGAGAGGCCGAGGCCGGCGATCGAGGTGTAGAAGCCGATGTTGGCGTTGATGTTGTTGTAGGTGCCCGGCTTGAACAGCAGCGCGTAGCGGCCGGTGCCGAACTGCGCGGACTCCTGCTGCTGGAAGACCTGGTCCAGCTTGGCCTGGATGCCCGGGGTCGACGGGTCGAAGACCAGGACGTTCGGGCCGAGGTCGCCGCCGCCCGGGATCACCGGGCCGGTGCCGCCGTCGGTGGTGTGCACGGCGAGCTCCCAGAGCGAGTAGCCGTAGCCGGTCGCCCGGGTGGTGCCGTACACGCGCAGGTAGCGGCCGGTGCCGCTGACGGCACGGGTCTCGGTGCCGCCGGCGCCGGTGGTGGTGGAGGCGACCGTGGTCCAGTCGGTGCCGTTGGCGGAGAGCTGGATCTGGTAGGCCTTGGCGTAGGCGGCCTCCCAGCTGAGGACGACCTCGCAGACGGTCTGCGAGCTGCCGAGGTCCACCTGGATCCACTGGGGGTCGCTGAAGGCGCTGGACCAGCGGGTGCCGGCGTTGCCGTCGACGGCGTTGGCGGCGGTGAAGGAGCCGTTCTCGGAGGAGGAGGCGGTGGCGGTCCTGCCCTGGGCGGCGTTGGCGGTGCCGCAGGCGGCGGCGTGGGCCGTGGTGAGCGGCCCGGCCGGCACGGTGATCAGGGCGAGAAGTACCGCCAGGAGGGCGATCAGCCAAAGGGGTCTGCGGCGGGCGGCGTTGACTTCGAGTCTCATAGGAACTCCCGTGTCAGCCTCACGACTTAATTTAGGGCGTGAGTTAAGACGTGACAGAAGTCGCGGTCAAGACTCCTCGCAGAAAGTGTTTCCGACGGATCCGCAGTTGCCGTGCCCCTGGGCGCACTTAAGTGGCCGTGACCTGCAAGGAGTCGAATGTGTTCGGGACTTGAACGCGAAGGGACTCATCGGGGCCGTCGCAAGTGCTCCGCACCAATTCTGACGTGAAGTCTTGACGTCACCGGGTCCGCTCGATTGACTGCCGCCGCAGCGCCCGGAACCGGCTCGGATGCCGGTCCCGGTCGCTGCCGCCATCGTGCCCCCATCCCCCCACGTGTCCCCCGCCCCGCGGCGCCCGGATCCGCGTCGGCCAGAAGAGCCGGTTCCACGGGTCCCACAGATGATCTTCACGGGTTAGACTCCGCGGGTGTCCGAACTCCGCACACTGGCCCTCGGATTCCGGCAGGCGATCGTCGACTGTCCCGACCCGGGGCTGGTCTCCCTGAAGCGCTTCCCGCACGGCTCCTGCGGGGACGCCTCGATCCTCCTCGGTCAGTACCTGTACGAGAACGGACAGGGGGTGTGGACCTACGTCAGCGCCTGGGAGAACGGCGCGACCCACGCGTGGATCGAGAAGAACGGCCTGCGCGTCGACATCACCGCCGACCAGTTCGACGGCGTCGACACCCCCGTGATCATCGCCTCGGGAGGCGGCTGGCACGACCGCTTCACGGTCGACCCCACCGCCGCCCACGGCGCCCTCATCGACGTCCGCGAGGACTTCGCCCGCCGCGAACTGCGCGCCGCCTACCGCCGGCTGACCGCCCTCATCCGGCGGCACCGTCCGGCAGGGGAAGGCACGCCACCAGCCGGCGCATGACGTCGGGCGCCAGCGCCGGGTTGGCCGCCGCGTGGTGGGCCAGTTCCGCGTCGTCGAGCAACTCCGCGAGGCGGGCGCGCGGGAGGTTCGGATGGCGTGCCGCGGCCTCCCGTACACCGGGTTCCAGGTCGCGGGTCAGCCGGTCCACCGTCCCCGCCGCGGCCGCCGGGTCCCGGGTGGCCAGTGCGCGGACGGCCGGGTCCTCGTGCCGGGCGTAGCGCGCCAGCCCGGCGGTGGGGAACCGCGGCCGGGCGAGCAGGAGTTCGCGTTCCGGCCCGGTGTACTCCAGGAACGCGCTCAGCAGCAGCTCGGCGGGCGCCTCCGGATGGTTCTGCGCGAGCAGCACCCGTACGCCGAGGTCGTCGTCCACGGCCAGCCGCGGCACCAGGTCGGACGGCAGGCCGTGGTCCCGGGCGGCGCGCCGTCGCAGCAACGGATGGCCGGACAGGGCGTCCCGCCGCACCGCGGCGGGATCCCGGGGCACCAGGTGTTGCAGTGCCGGTCCGAACACGCCGTCCACCGGCACCTCGTAGTCGATCGCCGCGCGTTCCGCCTCGCTCAGCGCGGGATGCACGGAGAGCGCGAGGCGTACCCGCGGATCGGTGTCCGCGGCGAGCGCCCGGCGCTCCTCCGGCCCGAGGTCGGAGCGGTACGCGATCCGCTCCCGCACTTCGGGGTCGGCGTCGGCGGCCAGCAGGACCACCACATCGGCGGGGAGGGTGGGGTTGCCCGCGATCGTCCAGCGGTCTCCCTCGCCCACGGGGGCGTTGAGCACGCCCTCCACGACGCCTCGGCTCAGGGCGCAGTGCATCAGCAGGTGCGTCCGCCCGTGGCACGGCCGGTCGGGCAGCTCCCGCTCCGTCCAGGCCGGGTCCTCGGACCGCAGATGGCGCCGCACCGCGTCCCGTACCTCGTCGTCCGGATCCGCCAGAAGGGCTTCGCGGGCCTCGTCCGGCACGCCGCGCCAGAAGACACCCATCCGCCGGACCTTCGGCTCCGGATGGGTGCGCATCGACTCCATCAGCCCGGGGGAGGCCTGGCGGTAGAGGGTGTCCAGGAATTCCTGCTCGTAGGTCAGGATCATGTGGACGACGGCCTGGTCCGGGAGCGGCCGCGGGCGCACGCCCCCTGGCATCCGGGGGGCGTCGGCCAGATGCGCCCGCACGAACCACTCGGGGTCGTCCAGCAGCCGTGCCCGCTGGGCCGGGTCGGCGTGCGGATTCCGGGCGAAGAAGCTGCGTGTGTACCGGTCGGGGTGGGCGACCACGGCGTCGACCACGGCGTCCGGCAGCGTCCGGTCCCGGCACAGGACCATGCGTGCCGCGGGCGGGCCGTCGGCGAGCAGCCGCAGCAGGATGTCCTCGGGGGCCGCGGGATTGAGCGCCAGGCCGGCGAGCCGGCGCGCGGGCAGGCCTGCGGTCCGCCAGATCTCCTCGGGCGTGATCATGTACTGTGTGCTTCCTTTCCGTCGGGGCCGGTTGCCGTTTCCGCACACACCGGCCGGGTACACGGGATCGAGGGAGGCAGACATGGACCTGGGTGACTGGTCGACCACGGCCCTCGTGATCGCCGCGGTGGCGGTCGTGGTGATGCTCGTGGTGGCCGTGGTGCTCGTGGTGAAGATGGCGCGGATCCGCACCCTGCTGCGCAGCGCGGACGTGCCGCGCTCGGGCAAGCTGGCGTTCTGGGCCGCGCTGGTCTACCTGGTCTGCCCGGTGGATCTGCTGCCCGATCCGATCCTCATCGACGACATCGGTGTGCTGCTGCTGGCCCTGCGCTCGCTCAAGAGCGCGGCCGACGGACAGCTGCCCGTCGGCCGCGACCGCGCCCGTACGCTCCCCAAGTCCAAGAGCCCGGTGGGCTGATCCGGGCCGGCAGCGGCCGGCCCGCCCGCGCCCGGACGGGGGCTCAGCCCGTCCGCTCCGCGTCCCCCGGCTGCGTCGTCCCGGCCTGGGCGACCGGGAGGCACACGGTGAAGCGCGTGTCGCCGGGACTGGACTCGACGCGGATGTCGCCGTGGTGCTTGTTGACCACGATGCGGTACGAGATGTCCAGGCCCAGCCCGGTGCCCTCGCCCACCGGCTTGGTGGTGAAGAACGGTTCGAAGATCCGCGGCCGGATCTCCGGGGCGATACCGGGACCGGTGTCGCCCACCTCCACCACCAGGCGCTGGGGTCCGTCCCAGGAACTGCGCAGCGTCAGGGTGCCCGAACCGCGCATGGCGTCCAGGGCGTTGACGACGAGGTTGGTCCACACCTGGTTGAGCTCCGCGCCGTACGCCTGGATCTTCGGCAGGCTGCGGTCGTACTCCTTGACGACCCGCACCCCGCCGGGGATCTTCGCCTGGAGCATCGTGAGCGTCGCGTCGAGCAGCGCGTGCACGTCCACGGTCTGCTGCGGGGCCCGGTCGAGCTGCGAGTACTGCTTCGCGGCCCCCACCAGACCGGAGATCCGGGTGACGGCGTCGTCGATCTCGCCCATGAGCAGTTCGGTGTCCAGGGTGTAGGTGAGCCAGCGGATCGCCGCCTCCAGCCGGTCCTCGCCGACCGTGTTCACCACCGAGTCCAGCCATTCGGCGTCCACACCGCCCGCGACCAGCGTCGCGGCCAGTTCCCAGGAGCCGTTGACGCCGTGGTCGTCGAGCCAGTCCGTCAGCTCGTCCTCGGCGTCGGCCGCCTCCAGCGCCGACCGCTCGGGCGCCGACGCCATGCGCTTGATCGCGGCGTCCTGCAGCTCGACCAGCTCGTGCAGCTGCCGGGTGTCCAGCCGGCCGTCCGCGATCATCGCCAGTTTGTGCCGCATGCCGGTCACCCGGTCGCGCAGCGCCGAGGTGGCCCGCACGGCGGCGGCGGCCGGGTTGTTGAGCTCATGGGTGAGCCCGGCGGACAGCGAGCCCAAAGCCAGCAGCCGCTCGCGCTCCCCGACGATCGTGTTCTGCTTGCGGTAGCCGAAGAACGCCCCCTCCAGCAGGTGCACCGCCATCGGGAACCACGCGCGCATCGCCCCGGCGAAGTCGTCGGCCGGGATCACGAAGAACTCGCTGTCGGTGACCGCCTGCAGCGAGTTGGGGTACGTCTGCTCCACACGGTCCCCGAGGTACGCCTGCGTCGCCCCGGCGTACACGCCCCGCTGGTCGGTGCGGTTGACCTCCACCACGTCGCCGTGGACCAGCCGGCCCAGCGACACCGTGCCGCTCAGCAGCACGTAGAAACAGGTCGCCGGCTCGCCCTCGGCGTAGACGGGGCTG
The DNA here is from genome assembly GCF_042742985.1 of Streptomyces sp. NPDC058864. Taxonomy (NCBI): domain Bacteria; kingdom Bacillati; phylum Actinomycetota; class Actinomycetes; order Kitasatosporales; family Streptomycetaceae; genus Streptomyces; species Streptomyces sp. NPDC058864. Next base: position 10,546 of record NZ_JBHYMQ010000089.1, read on the forward strand.
TTCGCCGGGACCCGCTCCACCCGGCCCTGTTCGCTCAGCCAGTCCAGTTCCTTCTCACCGAGCGACTCGAACAGGAACAGGGTCCGCAGCTGCTCCGGCACGAGCCGGTCCGTCGTGGTCACTGCGCCTCCAGGTAACGGTGCACCAGGGATACGGCCATCGCGCCCTCGCCGACCGCGGAGGCCACCCGCTTGACCGACTCCGCACGCACGTCCCCGGCGGCGAAGACGCCCGGCACGCTGGCCTCCAGGTGGTACGGGTCGCGGGGGAGCGGCCAGCCGGCGGGCCGCTTGCCACCGGCGATCAGGTCGGGGCCGGTGATCACGAAACCGCGCCGGTCCCGCTCGACGACGCCCTCCAGCCAGTCCGTGCGGGGCTCGGCGCCGATGAAGATGAACAGGAACGAGGCGTCCACGGTGGTCACGTCGCCGGTCTTGGCGTCGCGGAGCATCAGCTGCTCCAGGTGGTCGCCGCCCTTGCCGCCGACGACCTCGGTGCAGGGGCTGACCTCGATGTTGTCGATGGCCGCGATCTGGTCGATCAGGTACTGCGACATCGAACGGTTCAGGTCCGCGCCGCGGATCAGCAGGTGCACCTTGCGCGCGTTGCGGGAGAAGTAGACGGCCGCCTGCCCGGCCGAGTTGGCCCCGCCGACGATGTAGACCTCCTGGCCCGCGCAGTTCATGGCCTCGGTCATCGCCGAGCCGTAGTAGACCCCGGCGCCGGTGAACTCCGCCAGCCCCGGCGCCTCCAGCCGCCGGTAGGCCACCCCGGTCGCCAGCACCACCGTGTGCGCCGCGATGGAACTGCCGTCGCCGAAGGACAGTACGCGTCCGGTGCCGGCCGCCTCGAGTGCGACCACTTCGCGCGTGCTGAGGATCTCCGCCCCGAACTTCGTCGCCTGGCGGCGGGCCCGGTCGGTCAACTGGGCGCCGGAGACGCCGTCCGGGAAGCCGAGGTAGTTCTCGATGCGGCTGCTCTGCCCCGCCTGGCCGCCGGTCGCCCGGCGCTCCACCAGCACCGTGCGCAGGCCCTCGGACGCGCCGTACACCGCCGCACCCAGCCCCGCGGGACCGCCGCCGACCACCACCAGGTCGTAGAAGTCGGAGGCCGGTACGGTGCTCAGCCCCACGTGGGCCGCGAGCTCGGCCTCCGTGGGCCGCACCAGCGTCGTCCCGTCGTCGGTCACGACCAGCGGCACGTCGGCGGAGGTCAGTCCGGCCGCGGTCAGCAGCTGCTCGGCCTCGGGCTCCTCCGCGGGCAGCCAGCGGTAGGGCACCAGGTTGCGGGTGAGGAAGTCACGCACCTTGAACGAGGGTGCCGACCAGCGGTGGCCGACCACGCGCGTCTCGGACGCCGTCGGGTCCGGCGTGGCGAGCCACGCGTCGAGCAGGGTGTCGATCACCGGGTAGAGGTTCTCCTCCGGTGGGCTCCACGGTTTCAGCAGGTAGTGGTCGAGGTCGATGATGTTGATCGCGTCGATGGCCGCGCTGGTGTCGGCGTACGCCGTGAGCAGCACGCGGCGGGCGAGCGGGAAGAGGTCCATCGCCGCCTCGAGGAACTCCACCCCGTTCATCTGCGGCATGCGGTAGTCGGCGAGCATCACCGCGAGTTGTTCGCCTCGCAGCTTGATCTCCCGCAGCGCGCTCAGGGCCTCGTCGCCCGAGGTGGCGCGCACCACCCGGTAGCGGTCGCCGTACCTGCGGCGAATGTCCCGGGCCACGGCACGGGAGACTGCGGGATCGTCGTCGACGGTCAGGATCGTCGGATTCGCCATGTGACCATCATTGCTCTCCGGCGGCCGTCGTGCGCAGCAAACCGAACAGTCGTGCTTCAAGTGCCGTACGGGACACGGGCACATGCCCCCGGCACCGCCGGGAGGTGGTGACGGACGGCGTGTGACGGACGGTGCGCCACCGCGCACCGTCCGTCCGGTCAGGCCTCCTCGACCGCGACCTGGGCCACCGTGTCGTAGAAGGAGAGGTGCCCGGTGATCTCCGGCACCGAGGGGAGCGGCTCCTCGTAGACCCAGGCGACGTCGGCGTGGTCGCCGTACGACCAGTAGGAGGCGACGCCCTTGTAGGGGCAGGTGGTGTTGGTGTCGCTGCCGCGGAAGAGCGCGAGGTCGACGTCCTGCGGCGGGATGTAGTAGCGCACCGGCAGGCCGGTCTCGTGGACCAGTACCGGTCGCCGGGTCTCGGCCACCACCTTGCCGTCGATCGTGACGGTCACGTGCTGCGTGCCGGGTACCGCGTCGACGCGGTGACCGCGGCGGCTGTCCGTGGGGGGCATGGGTTTCCCTTCCTCGGGTCCGTCCGGTTCCGGTGCAACGGCGGCGGTGCCGCCGCACATTCCCCGGGCGCCCCTCCGGTGACGACGGGGGTCCCCCGCATGCACGCATCTGCGTGACTCCGGCGGCGGTCCCCCGTTGGCCCATCAAGATCACAGCGAAGGAGGACCGCCCGATGAGCACCCGCCGTCACCAGAAGGGCCGCAAGCACCGCACGGTCAATCGCACCCCGAGGCCCGTCGCACCCGTCCGCACCGGCACGGCGGCCGGCACGGCCACCCCACCCGCCCCGCCGGTCCCGGCCGATCCGGCCGTCCCGTCCCGCACCGCGGTCGCCGCACCCGCCGTTCCCGCCCCTGCGGCGCCCCCGGTCGCGCCCGCGGCCTCGACGGTCCCGGCCCCGTCCGCCGCCCCGGCTCCGGCTCCGGGTCCGGCCCCCGCAACGGCCGCCACGCCCTCCGTGCCGCCTCCCGCCGCACCCCGGCCCGAGGAGTCCGGACTCGCCCGCACGGCGCTCAAGACGCTGCAGCAGCTCCGCGCGGCCGGCAGCGACGGGACGACCATCGACGCCCTGAGCGAGAGCGTCGGCTACCAGCCCGCCACCATCGCGCGGCACATCGACAGCCTTGCCGCCCACCACCTGGTCCACCAGCGGGACGGCCTCTGGTACGCCGTGACGACCTCATGACAGAGGGCGTGGCGGCCGGCCGGTGGCGTGTTCCCCGCGGACCGGTCCCGCACGGGCGCCCCAGGGGTCCACGAAGGGGGAACCCCGGGCGCCGGTAGGGCGCCGGCAGAGCCCGACCGCCGTCGTCCGCCACGTCCGCACGGCACCGGGCGCGCGGCCGGGTGCGCGGCGAGCAGCCGCGCCAGGTCCCCGGTGAGGGCGCGTCGCCGTCCTGCCCCGACGCGATGCGGACATCGGCGAGGCCGTTCACTCCGGGAGCCCCCGGCGGGCCGCCGGGCCCCGGTCAGCAGGTGCGGAAGACATGGCCGGGTTCCCCGGCGGGCGCGACGTCGCGGTCGCGGAGCACCACCGCGAGGCGGTCGCCCCAGCGGCGGCAGGTCGCCGCGAAGTCGGCGGCGTCGTACGCCACGACGAGGACGCGGTCGTCGTACGCGGCGGCGTACCGTCCGCACTCGCCGTACGCGCCGCACTCCTCGGCGACCGCGAAGTCGAAGCCGATGCCGGCCCGGCGGGGGAGGAGTTCGGTGGTGTTCTTCTGCGCGAGGGCCAGCCCGGCCGCGTGGGCGCGTGCGGCGAGCAGCCGGGCGAACGCGGCGTTGTCGGCGGGCGTGAGCAGCCCGCCGGAGCGTTCGAAGGAGTCGAGGTTGTCCGGCTCCACGGCCCGGAACCCGCGCCGCGCGCAGTCGTCGATCCACGCGCCGACGATCTCCGCCAGGGCCGCCCGCTTGGCGGCGGTGGAGGTGTCCAGTACGGCCTCGTCCCACTCGTCGTCCATGACGAGGGCGCCGTCCCCGTCGCGCAGCAGCAGGTCCGGGCTCCGGGCACGCCAGCGGGACAGTTCGCCCGGCTGGGCCTGGAAGGCGTTGACGTAGCAGACGGAGTACACCCCGGGCGCGGGCCGGTCCGCGCGGTCGCGGGAGATCACGCGGACGCCTTCGGCCGGCGGGTAGCCGCCGCCGATCTGGTAGTCGAAGGACGCCCCGGCCCGCGGCGGCACCACACGCGGGGCGCCGGAGGACCCGCTGCCGGAGCCGCACCCCGCGGTCAGTGCCAGGGCTGCCACGACGGCGAGGACGGCGGCGACGGCACGCGGCACCGGTACGGGGTCGGCGGGGGGCACGCAGGCTCCTGGGCGGCGGAGGCCGGACGGGGGACCACCATCCTCCCGTCCGGCCACGCGCTGCCCGCCACCGGGTCCGCGCCGCGGCTCACATGAAGCCGCCGCCGGTCCAGTGGGTGCCGGTGAGCCACACCAGCGCGATGAGCGTGTCGATCGCGCCCAGGACGACGGCGATCAGCGGGAGCACCGGCTTGGCGCCCCGGAAGGTGCGGCCCATGGCGAGCCAGCCGCACACGACCGCGGCCGGGCCGAGGACGATGCCGAGAACGAAGAATCCGGCGACCGCGCAGATCAGGCCGACGACGCCCAGCGTGTCGGGGCTCGCGCCGGTGCGCGTACGGCTGCTGTGGGGCATGGTTCCTTCCTCCGTGGGTCGGCGCCCGCTCCACGGAACGGAACGCGCGGTCCTCTACGCGATCCGGATACCCCCGTCCGGCAGGCTCAGCACCCGTCAGGCCCCGGTCAGTCCGCCGCGCGGCCACGGGTGGTGAACCCGGGGAGGAAGAGCGTGAGCCAGCGCGCCCTCACGGCCCGCTCCTGGTCGGTGGGGGCGGTGCCGAGCAGCAGGAAGAAGTCGTCGACGGTCACGTCGGGGTGGAGGTCGCCGTCGGCCTGGGCGGCGGCGACCAGCCGGCCCATCGCCGCCCCGCCGCGCTCCTCGTAGGGGCGGGCCCGGTCGGTCGCGCCGAGGTCCTGGGCGGCGGCCTTCACGGCACGGTCGTCGGCGGCGGCCTCGACGATGCGGTGGACGAGCGCGGTGATCTCCTCCAGCGCCCCCGCCCCCGCGGCCACGCGGTCGGCGGCGGCCTCCACCTCGGCGGCCATGCGCTCGGTGTGCTCGGCGATCACGGCGCCGACGAGGTCGGTCTTGGTGGGGAAATGGCGGTACAGGGTGCCCACGGCGACGCCGGCGGCCTCGGCGATGGTGTCCATGGGCGCGTCCGGCCCGAGGAGGGTGATCTGTTCGCGTGCCGCGGCCAGGATCCGCGCCCGGTTGCGGACGGCGTCGGCGCGTAGCGGTCGGGCCTGGGTCATCGGTTCCTCCTGCCGGTCCTGCCGGTCCTGCCGGCCGCGAACAAATGTGAATCATAATTCACCATCTATCGTGAGCGATGGTTCACATTTCGTCGCGCGAGGGTCGGCGGGGGCTTGCGGGAACATGAACCCGGGTTCATGATGAGTGAACCTGAGCCATGGTTCATGTTCGACCCGGCTCGTTCCCCGTACCCACACGAAGGATCCTCCCCATGTCATCCAAGGTCGCCCTCGTCACCGGCGCTTCCTCCGGCATCGGCGAGGCCGCCGCCCTCCGGCTGCGCGCCCTCGGCTTCACCGTCCACGGCGCCGCCCGCCGCGTCGACCGCATGACCGGACTCGCGGAACAGGGCGTGCGCGTCCTGGCGATGGACGTCACCGACGAGGAGTCGCTGCGCGCCGGGGTCGAACGGGTCGTCGCCGAGTCCGGTTCCGTCGACGTCCTGGTCAACAACGCGGGCTACGGTTCCTACGGCGCGGTCGAGGACGTGCCGCTCGACGAGGCGCGGCGCCAGTTCGAGGTGAACGTCTTCGGCGCGGCCCGGCTGACCCAGCTGGTGCTGCCGCACATGCGCGCCACGGGCAGCGGCCGCGTCATCAACGTCTCGTCCATGGGCGGCAGGATCTCGACCCCGTTCGGGGCCTGGTACCACGCCACCAAGTTCGCCCTGGAGGGCTTCAGCGACAGCCTGCGCATGGAGCTCGCGCCCTTCGGCATCGACGTCGTCGTCATCGAACCGGGTGGCATCCGCACGGAGTGGAGCGGCATCGCCGCCGACCGGCTCCGCGCGGTCTCGGAGCACGGCGCGTACGCCGAGCGGGCCATGGCGATGGCGGGCACGCTGGCCTCCGAGTCCACCGCACGGCGCAGTTCGCCGCCCTCGGTCATCGCCGACACCATCGGCCGGGCGGCCACGGCCCGCCGCCCGCGGACCCGGTACGCCACGGGGTTCGCCGCCAAGCCGATGATCGCCGCCCGGCGGGTCCTGCCCGACCGTGCCTTCGACGCCCTCATCCGCCGTGCCAGCGGGGTCACCGCGTGACGGGGCCGCCCGGTCCATGAGGACGGGGCGGCCCGTGGCGGCAGCCGGGATGCCGGTCAGCCGGTGAACAACTGCTTGAGCTTCAGGCCGAGTTCGTAGACGCCGTAGGCGAAGGGCGCGCCGACCCACAGCCAGGCGACGACCATCAGCGGCAGCCGTCCGCTCCCGGCGGGGGCCTCGGCGGGGGGTGCGGGGGTCGGGGCGGTCATCGGACGGCTCCTTCCGACTCGGGTCCGGTCGTGGCCTTGGCCTCGGCGGACGGTCCGTCATGGTGCCGCGGATGGACGGGGCGTACCAGCTCGTTGGCGACGAAGCCGATCACCAGCAGCACCATCATGATGACGAAGGACGTGGCGTAGAGGTCGGGTCCCGTCCGGCCCGCCGACTTCTCGTGGTCGGCGATCGCGTTCACGATCAGCGGTCCGAGCACGCCCGCCGTGGACCAGGCCGTCAGCAGCCGCCCGTGGATGGCGCCCACCTCGTACGTCCCGAAGAGGTCCTTGAGGTAGGCCGGCACGGTGGCGAACCCGCCGCCGTAGAAGGACAGGATGACGGCGGCGGCGATGATGAACAGCGGCTTGGAGTCGTCGCCGATCAGGGCGATCAGCAGGTAGAGCAGCGCCCCGGCACCGAGGTAGAGGCGGTAGATGTTCTTCCGCCCGACCAGGTCGGAGGTGGACGACCAGGTGATCCGGCCGAGCATGTTGCCGAGCGAGAGCAGGCCGACGAAACCGGCGGCGGCCGTGGCCGTCACCGGGGTGGAGGTGTCGGCGAAGAAGTCGGTGATCATCGGCGCGGCCTTCTCCAGGATGCCGATGCCCGCCGTCACGTTCATGCAGAGCACCACCCACAGGCACCAGAACTGCGGGGTGCGCAGCGCGTTGCGCGCGGAGACCTGGCCCGTGGTGACGAGCGGGCGCGCGACCTCGGCCGACGGGTTCCAGCCGGCGGGCCGCCAGTCGTCCGCGGGGACCCGTATCAGCAGCACCCCGAAGGTCATGAAGACCGCGTAGACCAGGCCCATCACCAGGAAGGTCTGCCCGATGCCGGAGGAGTCGGCGCCGAAGGAGGAGAGCAGCTCCGTCGACCAGGGCGAGGCGATGAGCGCGCCCCCGCCGAAGCCCATGATGGCGATGCCGGTGGCGAGTCCCGGCCGGTCGGGGAACCACTTGATGAGCGTGGAGACCGGTGAGATGTAGCCGATGCCCAGCCCTATGCCGCCGACGAGGCCGTAGCCGAGGACGATCAGCCAGTACTGGCGCGTGGCGGCGCCGAGGGCCGAGATGAGGAAGCCGGAGGAGAAGCAGAGGGCCGACACGCACATGGCCCACCGCGGCCCGTTGCGCTCGACGAGCGTGCCGCCGAACGCCGCCGACAGCCCGAGCATGACGATCGCGAGCTGGAACGGCAGCGCGGACTGGGTGCCGCTCAGCCCGAGCGAGGACTCCAGCGGGGGCTTGAACACGCTCCAGGCGTACGCCTGCCCGATGGCGAGGTGGATGGAGAGCGCGGCCGGCGGTACCAGCCAGCGGCTCCAGCCCGGTGGTGCGATGGTGCGGGCACGGGTGAGGACGTCGGGTACGCCCGTTGACGCCATGGCGAGTACCTCCGTGAGGGGACTTGATCCCGTGGACCGTACAACTTTCATCCATCCCTGGATAGGGCGTCGGGCGATGAACTTGCCCTGGCCGAAGGCGTGTCCGGGATCCGCGCGGCGTTCGCCCGCCCCTCCCGCGGACCCGCGTCCGCGTGTGCGGCCCGAGGGTCGCGGGATGCGGAGGTGTGTGGGCGATCGGTCCATATTCATTGGAGATAGCGGCGATAACGAACGCTATGTTCGATTGCGGGTGGTTAGGGTTATCGTGTCCGGTGTTAGCCGATGAGGGCTATCACTGGAAACGCCGGACGTGGCCGGTCAGAGGTGATCCATGCATGCGATAACGGACAGCTACGACTTCGTGGTCGTCGGCGGCGGCACCGCGGGCAGTGTGCTCGCCGCGCGCCTCTCCGAGCGGGACGGCAGCCGCGTGCTCCTGCTGGAGGCGGGGGGCGATCGGCCACCTGCCGCGGCCGCGGCACCACCCGCCTGGCCGTCGTTGCTGGGGACACCCGCGAACTGGGGCGACATCACGGTCCGGCAGTCGGCGACGGGCACCACCACGGCCCTCGCGCGCGGCCGCGGCCTGGGCGGCGGTTCCACGATCAGCGCCATGACCTTCGTGCGCGGTCACCACTCCGGCTACGAGGCGTGGACCGCCGGCGGCGCCAAGGGCTGGGGCTACGACGACCTGCTCCCGTACTTCAAGCGCAGCGAGAACGCCCCCGGGCGGGACCCTCTGCTCCGCGGCGTCGGCGGCCCGCTGACCGTGGGGCCCGCCGGCCGGCCCCATCCCGTCGTGGCCGCGCTCCTCACGGCGGCGACCCAGACCGGGTACCGGCGTGCGGCCGACATCGCCTCGGGCCTGGAGGAGGGCTTCGGCTGGAGCGACCTCAACATCGTCGGCGGCCGGCGGCAGAGCGCCGCCGACGCCTACCTCACCCCCGCCCGGCACCGCCGCAACATCACCGTGGTGACCGGCGCCCTGGTCCACCGCCTGCTCCTGCGCGACGGGCGGTGCGTCGGGGTGGAGTACCGGCAGGCCGACCGCACCGGCACCGTCGCGGTCGGCTGCCACGGCGAGGTCGTGCTGACCGCGGGCACCATCGGGACACCGCAGTTGCTGATGCTCTCCGGCGTCGGCCCCGCGGCGCACCTGCGGGACAAGGGCATCGACGTCGCCCTCCACCTGCCGGGCGTCGGGGCGAACCTGCAGGACCATCCGGTGGCCGACATCGTCCACCGCGCGGCCCGGCCCGTCCCGCCCGGGGCCAACAACCACGGCGAGGCCATCGGCCTGGTCCGCAGCCGGCTCGGCATCTGCGACCCCGACGTGCAGGTGCTGCTGGCCGACGCCCCGGGGAACCACACGGCCGTGGCGGACGTGCCGGACGGGCAGGGGTACCGGATGGCGGTCTCCCCGATGCGGCCGCACAGCCGCGGTACCGTGCGGCTCGCGAGCGCGGAGCCGGGAGCCCTGCCCCTGGTGGACCCGGACTACTTCGGCGACGACCGCGACCTGACGACGATGGTCGAAGCGCTCTTCCTGGCACGGGAGATCGGTCAGGCGCGCGCCCTCGACGGATGGCGCGCCCACGAGGTCCTGCCCGGCCCCGGCGTGAAGGACGACGCCGGCCTGCGGGCGTACGCGCGCAGCACCCTGGCCTCGTCCATGGACCCCGTCGGCACCTGCCGGATCGGCATCGACGACCTGGCCGTCGTCGACACGGAACTGCGCGTGCACGGCGTGGGCGGCCTGCGGGTCGCCGACGCCTCCGTGATGCCCGCCATCCCCTCGGGCAACGTCGCCGCCACGGTCTACGCCGTCGCCGAACGCGCGGCGGACCTCATCGGGCGCTGACCCTCTCCTCAGGCCCGGCTCCGGCCCCCTCACCCGCCGGATCCGGGCCCCGGCACATCTCCGCAGCCCAGACGAAGGACCGACACGACATGGCATCACCCGCACCGATCGACCTGGCTGGCCTGCTCCAGCGGGCGGTGGGCGTGACCGGGGCGGCGCTGGGATCCCCCCTCGCCCCCTCGGCGATCGGCCTCGCCCTGTGGAACACCGACCTGCGGTGCACCTGGGCCAACGACTCACTGGAGGACTACGACGGCATCCCGCGGGAGCGGCGGCTGGGACGGCGTCCGGACGCGGCGCTGCCCGCCGGGGCCCGAGGGCTGGAGGCGGCGATGCGCCAGGTGCTGGCGACTGGCACTCCCGCCACCGGCCGCGAGTACGCCGTGCCCGCGGTGGACGGGGTGCGCCGCGACGGGGCGTTCTCCGCCTCCTGCATCCGCGTGGAGGACGCCGAGGGCAGGCCGGTGGGCGTGTGCCTGGTCGTCCTCCGGATCACCGGTGGGCGCCGCCCCGGCGACCGCCTGGCGCTGCTCGGCGAGGCCGGTGCCCGCATCGGCACCACGCTGGACGTCATGCGCACCGCGCAGGAACTGGCCGCGTTCACCATCTCCTGCCTCGCCGACTACGTCACCGTCGACCTCGCGGACACCCTGCGGCTCGGTGAGGAGCCGCTGTCCCGGCTCGACCCGGACGGCGACTACGTCCCGGTGTTCCGCCGGGCGGGACTGTCCTCCGTCCACGAGGGCGCCCCGGAGGCGGTCTCGCGGGTCGGCGACGTGGTGTACGTGCCGTCGTCCTCGCCCCTCAAACGCGTGCTCTCCTCCGGCCGCTCCCTGCTCGAACCCGTGCTGGACACCGCCTCCTCGTGGCTCACCCGGGACCCGGCGAGGGCCGGGAAGATCGAGGAGTTCGGGATGCACTCGCTGATGATCGTGCCGATCAGGGCCCGCGGCGTCATCCTGGGGGTGGTGCTGCTCCTGCGCACGGACGACCCGCGGCCGTTCGACGAGGACGACCTGCTCTTCGCCGAGGAACTCGTGGCCAGGGCCGCGCTGAGCCTGGACAACGCGCGCCGCTACACGCACGAACGCGCCACCGCCCTCGCCCTCCAGCGGGGCCTGCTCCCGCGCCGGGTGTGCGGCGGCCCCTCCCTGGACGTGGTCTCCCGCTTCCTCCCGGCGGACCTCGAGGACGGGGTGGGCGGTGACTGGTACGACGTGATCCCGCTGCCCCGCGACCGGGTGGCGCTCGTCGTCGGCGACGTGGTCGGCCACGGCATCGACGCCGCGGCCACGATGGGCCGGCTCCGGACGGCGGTACGGACGCTGGCCGATCTCGACCTGCCCCCGGAACAGCTCCTCGCCCACCTCGACCAGACGATCATCCGCCTCGCCGAGGAGGAGGGCGAGGGCCTGCACGCCGCCTCCGTGAGCGCCACCTGCCTGTACGCCGTCTACGACCCCGCGAGCCGCCGCTGCACCATGGCCAGGGCCGGGCACCCGCCGCCCGCCGTCCGCCACCCCGCGGGCGGCGTCACCTTCCTCGACCTGCCCAACGGCACGCCCCTCGGCCTCGGCATGCCCCCGTACCAGGCCGCCGAGGTGGAACTGCCCGAGGGCAGCCTCATCGCCCTCTACACCGACGGCCTCATCGAGGACCGCCGGCACGACGTCGACACCGGGATGGAGCGCGTGCGCCGGGCCCTCGACCGGCCCGGGCTCCGCCTGGACGACCTCTGCTCGGCGGTGCTGGGCACCCTGCCGAGCGCGACGCCGCCCGACGACGTCACCCTGCTGATCGCCCGTACCCGCGACGCTTCCCCGGCGTCCGCACGTCCCCGGTGCCCGGCACCGGCACCCGGCGACCGATTCCGGAGGTAGCTCCCCATGACCGCGTTCCACGTCTCCTCCGCGGGCGCCGAGGACATCCGCCGGCTCTCCGACTGGGCCGACGACGAGGGATGGAACCCCGGCAGATCCGACGGGCAGGCCTTCTTCCCCGCGGATCCGTCCGGCTTCCTGTTCGGGAGGCTCGACGGCGAGCCCGTCGCATCGGTCTGCGCGGTGCGCTACGGAGCGGACTTCGGCTTCGTCGGTCTCTACATCGCCCGGCCGCCCTTCCGCGGCCGGGGCTACGGGATCCAGGTCTGGCGCGCCGGGCTGGAGCACCTCGCCGGTCGCAACATCGGCCTCGACGGGGTCGTCGCGCAGCAGGAGAACTACCGCAGGTCCGGATTCAGCACGGCCTGGCGGAACATCCGGTACCAGGGAACGCCGTCCGGCGGGGTCATGCCCGGCGGCGTCGCGCTGATCGACGCCAGGAGCCTCGGCTTCGGCGAACTGGCCCGCTACGACCGAAGGTTCTTCCCCGCCGCGCGAGACGCGTTCCTCGCCTCCTGGATCAGCCTCCCGGACCGCACCGCCCTCGCGGCCGTCGCCGACGGCCGCCTGCAGGGCCTGGGGGTGCTGCGCGCCGCACGGGGGCCGTCCCGCGTGGGGCCGCTGTACGCCTCGTCCGCGAAGGTCGCCCTCGCGCTCCTCATGGGGCTGGCACGCACCGTGCCGGGGGAGTCCTTGGCGATCGACGTGCCCGAACCCAACGGGGCCGCCGTGCGCCTGGTGGAACACCTCGGTCTGGCGCCCTCGTTCGAGGCCGCTCGCATGTACACGGGCCCGGTCCCGGACGTCGACCTGGCGGGCATGTACGGCGTCACCAGCCTGGAACTGGGCTAGACGCCGGGCCCCGGCGCCGCTCCGGGCGGCCCCCCGGTGAGGGAGGCCGCCCGGAACGCCGTGCGTGGGGAGGTCACTGGTTGATCGTGTAACTGTCCCCGTAGACCTTCCACTTGAGCGGGGGGTTGAGGTCGAGGTTGCCGTTGTTGAGGAAGACGCGCTGCTCCGTGTCGACCCGGCTGGTGTCGCTGTGCGCCTCCTCGGTCTTCATCGCCGCCTTGCGCGCGTCGAGGAAGGCGTTGATGTACGCCGTCTCGTCGCCGCCCTGCGCGGGGCTCTTGGCCTTGGACAGGGCGGTCTTGCGAATGCCGCCGAAGCTGACCTTGTCCTCGCCGGGGCCGTGCATCACGATCGCGTCGTAGTACGCGAACTGGCCGAGCGCGCGCAGCCCGTCGGCCTTGGCCTGCTTGACCGAGGGATCGAAGTAGACCCGGTCGCGCTCGTCGTTCTGCGCCTGCTGGAACGCCGTGTCGGCGGCGGCGCTGCGCCAGGCGCTCTCGAAGCCCGAGCCGAGGCCGCTGTGGGAGTCGGTCCCGTTGACCCGGCGCAGTGCGGGCAGGTAGCGGGCGAGCGGGTTGCCGGGCTTGCGGTCGGTGTACAGCTCGACGAGCTCGAGCATGTCACCGGTGCCGGAGCAGAAGCCGATGATGCCCGCGGTGTAGCCGCGGCCGTCGCCGATGTCCTCGATGTACTTGTACTGGGCCTTCCAGTCCAGTGAGGAGTTCTCGGCGCTGGACACCAGCTGCATGGCGATGTCCTTCTTGTGCGGGTCGTCGAGGCCGACGCCGGCCGCCGCCGCGGAGGCGGGCTGCCCCGGGGCGGCCGAGGCCAGGGTGCCGGCGCCGACGGCCAGGACGCCCGCGGTCAGCGCGGCGGTCGCGTAGAGGACGACGCGCCGGCGGGGGAGGGTGCGTGCATGACGGTGTGGGGGGATCTGCACGGGTGACTCCGTGGGTCAGAAGTTAGGAAACCTTCCTAACAGCGCCACATTGAAGCACCGCGCCAGTCGAACGCCAAGGGGTTCGAACAAAAATGCCGTATGTCATCCGACCCGGGAATCAAGGGAGTTGGCATCGTCCGCCGGCCGGCGGCCGGCACGCGCCCGGAGCGTCGGGTCCCCCGCATGCGCGGTGCGCGGCCGGGATGCAGTCTGGACGGGGAAGAGGCGGAGGAGGTGATACCCGTGCCGGACGGGTCCCCTCCCGCTCCGTCCCACCCCGACGCCGGGGAGCGGACGGACGAAGACCTGCTGGCACCGGCGCTGTTCGCGATGATGGACGGCGTGCGGGCGCACGCGGGCGGGATCTACCTCCTCGCGCCCGGCGAGCCGGTGCTGGAGATGGCCGTGATGGCCGGCCTGCCGCGCGCTTTCGCGGCGCCCTGGGAACGCGTGGGGCTGGGCGCCCCGATCCCCGTGGCGGAGGCGCTGCGCGAACGCCGGCTGGTCTGGGTCGGCGGCGAGGAGGAGATGGCGAGCCGTTACCCGCGTATCTCGCTCGTCCTGCCGTATCCGTTCACGCTCGCCGCGCTGCCCGTCGTGACCGCGGACACCGCCTTCGGCTCGGTCTTCGTCACCTGGCCGGGCGCCCATCCGCCCGAACTGTCCGACCGGGAGCGCGGGCACCTGGAATCGGCCTGCGAGCGGCTGGCCCGGAGCCTGGAGCACGAGGCCGCGGTGGGCCGGCCGGTCCGGCGCGGGCAGGACGTGACGCTCGGTGCCCCGGTGGCCGGGGTCTCCTCGGCGGTCGAGGCGGTGCGCATGGTGGGCCGGCTGCCCGACGGGCTGTGCTCGCTCGACCTCGATGGTCGGGTTACCTACGCCAACGGGGCGGCGTCCCGGCGGCTGGGCGTACCGGTGCGCAAGCTGCTCGGGCACCCGTTGTGGCGGACGCTGCCCTGGCTGGAGGACCCCGTGCACCAGGAACGCCACCGCGCGGCGCTGATCAGCAGGCAGCCCACCACGTTCAGCGCGCTGCGCCCGCCCGGCGACTGGCTCACCTTCCAGCTCCACCCCAGCAGCAACGGCGTCAGTGTGCGCATCTCACCGGCCCGCGGACCGGAGGCGGAGGCTCCCGTGACCGGAGCGGCGCGCGGCGCGGCGCAGCCCGCCGTCGGGCTGGTGGCCATCTCCCACCTGGTGAACCTGTCCGGGGCGCTCACGGAGGCGGTCGGCGTGCAGGACGTGATCGACCTGGTCGCCGAGGAGATCATGCCCGCCGTCGGCAGCCGGGTGGTGGCCGTGGTCGCCCCGGAGGCCGGGCGGATGCGCGTGCTCGGCCACCGCGGATACCGCGACCCGTCGATCGTCGACCGCTACGACGGCATGGCCATGTCCATGCCGACGCCCGCCGCCCGGGTGCTGGCCAGCGGTGCGCCGGCGTTCCTGGAGTCCGAGCAGGAGATGCGGGACTGCTTCCCCGACCGCCCTCCGGTCCAGGACGGCATGGCGGCGTGGGCCTACCTCCCGCTGATCGCCTCCGGCCGTCCCGTCGGCACCTGCGTGCTCGGGTACCCGCGACCGCACCGCTTCGGGGCCGACGAGCGGGCCCTGCTGACCAGCCTCGGCGGCCTGATCGCCCAGGCCCTGGAGCGGGCCCGGCTCTACGACGCCAAGCACCGGCTGGCCCACGGCCTGCAGTCCGCGCTGCTCCCGAGGAGCCTCCCGGAGCTGCCCGGCCTCGAGGCGGCGGCCCGGTACCTCGCGGGCACCGAGGGGATGGACATCGGCGGCGACTTCTACGACCTGCTCCGCGTGGGGGACCGGCCGGCCGCCGTGATCGGCGACGTCCAGGGCCACAACGTCACCGCCGCCGGCCTCATGGGCCAGGTCCGCACCGCGGTGCGGGCGTACTCCGCCGTCGGGCAGTCCCCGGGCCAGGTGATGGAGTGCACCAACCGGCTGCTGCTGGACCTGGACGTGGACCTGCTCGCCAGCTGCGTCTACCTGCACCTCGACCCGGACGGGGAGCGGGCGATGGCGGCGGGTGCGGGTCACCCGCAGCCACTGCTGCGGGACCCGGACGGCCGGGTGCGGGCGCTCGACCTCGCCCAGGGACCGCTCCTGGGCATCGACGCGGAGGCGGTCTACGGCACCGTCGAGTTCCCCTTCCCGCCGGGCTCGGTGCTGATGCTCTACACCGACGGGCTGGTCGAGTGCCCGGGGACGGACGTCGACGCCGAGCTGGCGGCCCTCTCGGACCACCTCGCCACGGCCGGCGGGCTGCCGCTCGACCGGGTCGCGGACGGCGTCCTCGCCCTCACCTCCGAGCGCCGGCGGCGCACCGACGACATCGCGCTGCTGCTGCTGCGCTCCCTGGCGGGGTCGCGGTGACCCGTAACGGAACGGGCGCCGCGCGCCGTCCTGGGACAGTGCGCGGCGCCCGTGGTGCTCCGTGGGTCAGCCCTGGCGGGCCTTGAAGCGGGGGTCCCTCTTGTTGATCACGTAGACACGGCCGCGGCGGCGGACGATCTGCGAGCCGGGGGTGCTCTTGAGGGAACGCAGCGAGGCACGTACCTTCACCGGTCGCCTCCTTTCGTGCGGTTCTTGATCCGCCCATCCCAACGCGGGGAGGGGGTGGTTTCTTCCCGCGTTCCCGGTGCCGTCGCCGTGGTGGGCCGGGGGGAGGATGAGGGGCATGAGTTCCCCCGCCGACGGCGCCGCCGTCCCCTCGTCACCGCCGCGCCCGCTCGTCCGCTCCCCGCACGAGCGGGTCCTCTTCGCCCGCGGGAGGGGCGCCCAGGACCGGGTCGCGGACGCGATCACCGCCTTCGCCGGTTCGATGGCCTTCGTCTACGTGCACATCGTCTGGTTCGCGGTGTGGATCCTGCTGAACCAGGGGCTCGTAGGGCGGGGCGGGGTCTTCGACCCCTACCCCTTCGGGCTGCTCACCATGATCGTCAGCCTGGAGGCGATCTTCCTCTCCACCTTCGTCATGGTCAGCCAGAACCGCCAGGCGGCCCGGGACAACATCCGCGCCGACCTCGCCTTCGAGACGAACGTGCGCTCCGAGGTCTGGACCGCGCACATAGGCCGGGCCCTCGGCCTCGACCCCGAGGAGGTCGAGCGGAACGTCCAGCAGCTCATCGCCGAGAGCCGGGCCCGTATGGGGGTCGCACCCCAGGCGGTGACGCCGGCCGCGGAACCGCCCGCGTCATGACCCGCCGTCGTCCCGTTCCGCGCCGGCGGGGTCCGCGCCGCCCAGTGTGCCGGGACCGGTGAAGTCCGGGCTGGAGTACCCGGGCCCGCCGAAACCGGGCGACGCGAAACCGGGCGACTCGAAGCCCGGTGATTCGAAGCCCGGTGATTCGAAGCCCGGTGATTCGAAGCCCGGCGACTCGAAACCGGGCTCCGCGACGCCCGCGAGCTCCGGCTCCGGGACCTCGTACTCCGGGATCCGCGGGGGCGGCGGAACCGCCCCGCCGTCCCCGGTGTCCGGGCCGGGGCCGTCGGCGGACGTGGAGAACCCCGGACTGGTGAAGCCCGGGCGGTGCTTCGGCACGCTCCCGGGCGCGCTGCCTCGACGGTCCGTCATGGTCCTTCCCCTCCCGGAGGGCTCAGCGCCGCCGCCGGCGGTACCCCGACCAGCGGGCGCCCGCACCCGAGCCGACCCCGCCGAGGTGCGCCGCGAGCAGCGCCAGCCCGACCAGCAGCAGGCTCGTCGGGGTGAACACGTCCTCCGTGGCCGTCCCGGTGGCGTTGACGACGAACGCGACCGCGAACACGACGGCCGCAACGATGGCCAGCATCGGCCCTCCCAGTGGTCCGGGGGCGTCCTCGCGCCGCCCCTTCCCCCACCGTCTGCCCCCGGACCCGCCCCCCAGTCGGCCGGGACCGGTCAGGGACCCCCGGGCGGTGCCCGTGGGAGCGCTCACGGCCTAGGATTCCGCGGTGACCGGATGAGCCACAGCCGTCTCATCACCCCGCGCCCTCGTGCACCCGGAGTCCCCGCATGGCCTCGCCGCACGGCCCGCTCGACCACCGCTACCGCGGTGAGCACCCGATCCGCACCCTCGCCTACCTCTTCCGCCACGACCGCGGCCGACTTGCCCTTGCCGTGCTGGCGTTCATGGTCAAGCACACCCCGATCTGGCTGACCCCGCTGGTCACCGCGCAGGTCATCGACGTCATCGTGCAGCACCGGCCGCTGTCGGGCATGCTGCTCGGCACCGCTGTGCTGCTGCTGATGCTCGTCCTCAACTACCCCTTCCACCTGCTGTACGTGCGCTGCTGGTACGGCAGCGCCCGCCGCACGGGCACCCGGCTGCGCTCCGCGCTCTGCCAGCGCATGCAGCAGCTCTCCATCGGCTACCACACGAAGGTCAACTCCGCCGTCCTGCAGACCAAGGTCATCCGAGACGTCGAGGCGATCGAGCAGGCGGTCCAGCAGACCGGTGACATGGGCCTGTCGGCTCTCGCCACGCTGCTGGGCGCGCTGGTGGTGATCGCCGTGCAGGCGCCGTCCTTCCTGCCGGTCTTCCTGGTCGTGGTGCCCGCGACGTCGGCGCTGGTGATGTGGCTGCGGGGGCGGCTGCGCGAGTCCAACGAATCGTTCCGCCAGGAGGTGGAGCAACTCTCCTCCCGCGTCACCGAGATGACCACCCTGATCCCCATCACCCGCGCCCACGGCCTGGAGTCCACCGCGCTGCGCCGCGTCGACGGCACGCTCAGCCAGGTCCTCACCGCGGGGCTGCGCCTGGACCGGCTCAACGGCCGCTTCGGCTCACTCGCCTGGATCGTCCTCAACGTCCTCGGCGCCTGCTGCCTGCTCGGCTCCGCGCTCGCCGCGTACTACGGCTGGCTGGGCGTCACCCCCGGCGACGTCGTCATGCTGACCACCTACTTCTCCGCCCTCACCGCCGCCGTGACCACCCTGCTCAGCCTGACCCCCGTGGTCAGCAAGGGACTGGAGTCGGTGCGCTCAGTCGGCGAGGTGCTGCAGGCGCCCGACCTCGAGCAGAACGCGGGCAAGACGGAGGTGGCCGCCGTCCGCGGACGGGTGGACTTCCAGGGCGTCGGCCTCACCTACGACGACGCCGCCGACCACTCGGTGCGCGACTTCTCCCTCTCCGTCCGCCCGGGCGAGACCATCGCGCTGGTGGGCACCTCGGGCGCCGGAAAGTCGACCGTCCTCAACCTCGTCATCGGCTTCCTGCGCCCCACCGAGGGGCGGATACTGCTGGACGGGGCCGACATGGAGACCCTGGACCTGCGCAGTTACCGCCGCTTCGTGTCCGTCGTCCCCCAGGAGTCCATCCTCTTCGAGGGCACCATCCGGGAGAACGTCGCCTACGGCATGCCGGGCGTGCCCGAGGAGGCGGTGCGGGAGGCCCTGCGGGCCGCCAACGCCCTGGAGTTCGTGGAACGGCTGCCGGCCGGCCTCGCCACGGTCGTCGGCGAGCGCGGTGCCCGGCTGTCCGGTGGGCAGAAGCAGCGACTGGCCATCGCGCGGGCGCTGATCCGGGACCCCCGCGTGCTGGTCCTGGACGAGGCGACCTCCGCCCTCGACTCCCGCTCCGAGGCCCTTGTCCAGCAGGCGCTGGAGCGCCTGGTGCGCAACCGCACCGTCTTCGTGGTGGCCCACCGGCTGTCCACCATCCGCAACGCCGACCGCATCGTCGTCATGGACGGCGGCAGGATCATGGAGATCGGCTCGCACGACCAACTGCTGCGCTCCGGCGGCCCGTACTCCGCACTGCGCAGCGCGCAGACCGCCTGAGCGCGCGGGCCCGTACGCGCCCGGGGGCGGGGGCCGGGGGGGGGGGGGGGGGGGGCCCCCGGGGGGCTCGTAGAAAACCCGCACCCCAACCCACCCGAGCACCACCGAGGGCAGAGCT
>NZ_JBHYMQ010000090.1:0-29001 GCF_042742985.1 Streptomyces sp. NPDC058864
CCGGCACCCTCGGCGCCGCCCTCGACCTCCGCCTCCCCACCACCACCGACCCCGGCACCTACACCACCACCCTCACCCTCACCGCACTCAGCTGACAGCGATCCCGCACCACACCCCGGCGCGGCCCCGGACCAACGGGGCCGTGCCGGGCCGGAAGAACACCGCGTGCGGCCGCCGGCCCGCCCCGCACGGCGGGCGGCCCCACGACGACGGAGAGAACCCATGACCAGGAGATCCGCCACCCCGATCTCACCCCGCCACCTCGTCGCCGCCGTGCTCGCGGCGCTCGTCGCCCTCCTGTGGACCCCGGCGATCGCCAGGGCCACGCCCACGGCAACGCCCGCGCCCACGGCAACGCCCGCGCCCACGGCGACCCGCCCGGCGGACGACACCCCGATCTCCTGGGGCGCCGCACCCGCCGACACCTCCGTCGGCAAGGGACGCAGCCGCTTCACGTACACCCTCGCCCCCGGCTCCCGCGTCACCGACGGCCTGGCCGTGGTGAACCGCAGCGACACCACCATCAAGCTCAAGGTCTACGCCAGCGACGCCTT
The DNA here is from genome assembly GCF_042742985.1 of Streptomyces sp. NPDC058864. Classification (NCBI taxonomy): domain Bacteria; kingdom Bacillati; phylum Actinomycetota; class Actinomycetes; order Kitasatosporales; family Streptomycetaceae; genus Streptomyces; species Streptomyces sp. NPDC058864. The sequence goes on from NZ_JBHYMQ010000090.1 coordinate 555, forward strand.
CACCACCCCCAGCGGCGGCATCGACTTGCTGACCGCGGACAAGAAGCCGAGCGACGTCGGGTCGTGGATCACCATGAGGTCCACCACCCTGACGCTGAAGAGCCAGCAGTCCGCGACGGTGCCCTTCACGCTCACCGTCCCCGCCGACGCCACCCCCGGCGACCACTCCGGCGGCGTCGTGACCTCACTGATCACCGGGGCCCAGGGCAAGACCGTCCGCCTCGACCGCCGCCTCGGCTCCCGCCTCTACCTGCGCGTCACCGGCCCGCTCAACCCCTCGCTCACGGTCGGCGATCTGCACGCCACCTACCACGGCACCCTCAACCCGGCGGGCAGCGGCAGCCTGCGCGTCACGTACACCGTCGAGAACACCGGCAACGTCCGCCTGAAGGCCCGCCAACTCCTGCGAACCGAAGCCCTCTTCGGGCTGATCGGCCAGGACGCCGGCCTCCCCGACCTCCCCGAGGTCCTGCCCGGCAGCTCCCTCACCCGCACCGTCACCGTCAACGGCATCTGGCCCGGCGTACGGCTGGACACCGACGTCGTCATCCAGCCGCTCCCTTCCGACGACCAGCCCGCCTTCCGTACCGGCCAGGTCACCGCCTCCCGCTCCCTGTGGGCCTGGCCCTGGGGCCAGCTCATCGTGCTCGCCGCCCTCACCGCGGCGGGCTGCGGCTACACCCTGCTGCGCGGGCGACGCAGGCGCAAGGTCGAGCAGGCCATCGCTGCCGCGGTCGCCAAGGCCCTCGACACCTCGAGGACGCGCGCGGACGATCCCCAGGAACACCCCTCCGCGACGTGAGGTGGGGGCGGAGACCGGCCGCCGTGTCCATGGGCGGGGGGTGTGGGGGCGTTCGGGTCCGGCCGGCGAAGGGAAGAGCTTCTGCTTCCGCGGCGGGGACGGCAAACGACAAAGGCAAGGAGAGGACTCTCCTTGCCACTCTCAACTTATAGCGCACCGGGGGGCTTGCCGCAAGGCCCCCGTCACGGCGCACAATCGTCAGCCGACGCCGGGCAAGGGGTTCGACGAAGTGGGAGGCGCGGTGCGAGGGAGCACGGCCGCCTCGGAGGGATAGCAGTGATCGAGCAGTACGTGGTGGATCTCCAAGGGGCCGACGGCGGGCAGGCCGCGCTCGTCGGCGGCAAGGGCGCGCACCTGGGCGGGCTGTCGACGATCGAGGGCGTCCGAGTGCCGGGCGGCTTCTGCGTCACGACGGACGCCTTCCGACGGATCGTGGCGGAGGCGCCGTCGATCGACGACCGGCTCGACGAGCTGTCGCGCGTGAACCCGGACGACCGGGAGGCGATCCGCACGCTCAGCGCGCGGATCCGCCGGACCATCGAGGAGATCGCCATCCCGGACGATCTCGCGGCGGCGATCACCCGCGCGCTCGCCCGGTTCGGCGAACAGGCCGCCTACGCCGTCCGGTCCAGCGCGACGGCGGAGGACCTGCCGACGGCCTCCTTCGCCGGTCAGCAGGACACGTATCTGAACGTCGTGGGGGCGACGGCGGTCCTCCGGCACGTCAGCCGGTGCTGGGCCTCGCTGTTCACCGAGCGGGCCGTCACCTACCGGCGGCGCAACGGCATCGACGACCGTACGGTCCACATGGCCGTGGTCGTGCAGCGGATGGTGTTCCCGGACGCCGCCGGCATCCTGTTCACGGCCGACCCCGTCACGGGCAACCGGAAGGTCGCCACCGTGGACGCCGGCTTCGGCCTCGGCGAGGCCCTGGTGTCCGGCCTGGTGAACCCGGACGTCTTCACGGTGCGGGACGGCGAGGTGGTCACCAGGACGATCGCCGTCAAACAGCGTGCCGTCCAGGCCCTGCCGGCCGGCGGCACGCAGGAAGTGGCGATCGACGCGCGGCGGCAGGAGCAGCCGGCGCTGACCGATGAGCAGGTCGTACGGCTCGTGCGCCTCGGGCGGCGGATCGAGGCGCACTTCGGCCGCCCGCAGGACATCGAATGGTGCCTGGCCGGCGACGACTTCCGGATCGTCCAGAGCCGGCCGATCACGACGCTGTTCCCCATTCCCGAGGCGGGCGACGAGGAGAACCACGTCTACGTCTCCGTCGGCCACCAGCAGATGATGACCGACCCCATGAAGCCGCTGGGGCTGTCCATGTGGCAGCTGACGGCCATGGCGCCGATGCACGCGGCCGGCGGGAGGCTGTTCGTCGACGCCACCCGGCGTCTGGCCTCGCCCGCGAGCCGCGCCGCCCTGCTGGACGTCATGGGGAAGGGCGATCCGCTGGTCAGAGACGCCCTGGAGACCGTCCTCGACCGCGACGACTTCGTGCCGTCGCTCCCGGACGCGGGTCCCGGCGGGCCCCCGTTCGGCGCTGCGCCGGCTCCGATCGAAACCGATCCCGCCATCGTCACCGAGCTGATCGAGCGCAGCGAGGCGTCCATCGCGGCCCTGGAGCGCGACATCCGGACGAAGACCGGCCCGGCGCTCTTCGACTTCCTGCGGGAGGCCTTCGAGGAGCACAAGCGGGTCCTCGGCGATCCGCTGAACATGCAGGTGATCATGGCGGGGATGGAGGCCACGTGGTGGCTCAACGACAAGCTGCTGGAATGGCTGGGAGAGAAGAACGCGGCTGACACGCTCACGCTGTCCGCTCCCGGCAACATCACGTCGGAGATGGGGCTGGCGCTGCTCGACGTCGCGGACGTGATCCGACCACATCCGGAGGTGGTGGCGTTCCTGCGGGACGCCGGGAGCGTCGAGGACGCCGCCTTCCTGGACGAACTGCCGAAGCTCGCGGGCGGGACCGAGGCGCGCGACGCCATCGAGGGCTATCTCGACCGGTACGGCATGCGCTGCGTCGGCGAGATCGACATCACGAGGCCGCGCTGGCGGGAGCGCCCCACCACGCTCGTGCCCGCGATCCTCGACAACGTCCGGAACTTCGGGCCGGGCGCGGCCGAGCGGCGCTTCGAGCAGGGACGGCGGAAGGCGCAGCAGAAGGAACAGGACGTGCTGTCACGCCTGCGCGCCCTGCCGGACGGGGACCGCAAGGCCGACGAGACCAAGCGGATGATCGACCGGGTCCGCACCTTCATCGGGTACCGGGAGTACCCGAAGTACGGCATCGTCAGCCGCTACTTCGTCTACAAGCGGGCCCTGCTGGCGGAGGCCGGGCGCCTGGTGCGGGCCGGCGTGCTACCCGACGAGGAGGACGTCTTCCACCTCACGTTCCAGGAGTTCCACGACGCCGTGCGGACGAACCGGGTGGACGACGGGCTCATCCGGCGGCGCAAGGAGGCGTTCCGGTCGTACCGCGCACTCACGCCTCCCCGCGTGCTGACCTCCGACGGCGAGGCCCTCACCGGGGCGTACCGGCGCGACGACGTACCGGCCGGCGCCCTGGTCGGCGTACCGGTCTCCGCCGGTACCGTCGAGGGAAGGGCCCGTGTCGTCCTCGACATGGCGGACGCCGATCTCGAGGCGGGCGACATCCTGATCACGAGCTTCACGGACCCCAGCTGGTCGCCGCTCTTCGTCGGAATCGCGGGCCTGGTGACCGAGGTGGGCGGCCTGATGACCCACGGCGCGGTGATCGCCCGCGAGTACGGTCTGCCGGCCGTCGTGGGCGTGGATCAGGCCACCCGGCTGATCCGGGACGGGCAGCGGATCCGGGTGCACGGGACCGACGGGTACGTCGAGATCCTGCGGTGACCGACCGCGTCGACGGGAAGACCTGACCGCGGACTCCCGCCGGACGACGCCGCGCAGTAAGCGGAAAGTGCCTCTGCCGCCGCGACGTACCGGACCCGGCAGTGCGTCCGGTCGTCGCGGCGCAACGGCACTTTCCGCTTCAGGCACGGTCCAGGTACCGGCGAAGCAGGCGCCCGGCCACCGCCCGCGTGCGGGGCCGGTCGGGGATGCCCAGGGCGGGGGCGGCCGTGCCCATCAACGCCTCGGCGAGCAGCGGCCTGATCCCGGAGAACGGTCCCGGCAGCCGTTCCGCGAAGACCCGGCGGGAAGCTGCCCACAGGGCCAGGCCATCGGGGCTCTCGCGGAAGTGGCGCTCCTCGTAGGCGTCCTGGGCGTCGGCGAACTCGCGGTACGAGCCCGGGACGGTCCCGATGCCGAGCCGGCGTCCGAGCAGCAGGTGGAAGGCGTGCGCCGACTCCTCCTCGGCCGCCGTGGGGCGGCGCGGCCCGTAGGCGGCCATGAACCGCAGCGGATGGACGCAGAACAGCCCGAGCACGTAGACGAACGCGTCCTCGTCGACGGGCAGTCCGTCGTGGACACGGCGCAGACCCTCCAGGACGCGAAGCGAGGTCTCGCTGTCGGGGCCTTCATCGAGAACCTGGAAGAGCGCGGCCCCGGTGGCCTTGGCGCGCACCAGCGGCTCCCCGGTGATGCGGCCGGTGGACGTCAGCACGCGTGCGATGGACGGCACGGCGAAGCACCGGTAGAAGGCCAGGTTGAGGCCGAGCTTCCAGGTGCGCGGGTACGCGCGCGTCAGGGCTTGGTACGCACTCCAGGAGGCCTCGCCGGACGCCCGGGCGCGGAGCGGGGCGGAGTCCGTCATCTCTTCCCGCGCGCCCTCCGCCACTCCACCTCCTCGGCGGAGACCGGGGCGTGGACCTTGTACACGTCGCCGACCCGCAGATCGTCCGGCGTGCTGTACCTGTCGTAGGTGCCGACGACGGAGACGGCCGCAAGCGATCCGGGCTGCCAGAACGTACGGAAGTACGGGGCGTTCGCCGGGATCTCCGGGATCTCCAGGAGGGGGACGCCACGCCGCTCCAGCAGGCGGCGCAGCTTTTCGAACCGGAGCCGCGGAGTGAATCTGCCGTAACGGGCGCGCAGCACGTCGTTGACGAGGGTGCGGTCCCGGAACGCGAGCCGGTGCACCTGCAGGCTGAAGTGGTGGCCCGTCCAGGGGCGGTCGGCGGAGTCGCGCAGCCAGTAGAACTCGGCGAGGCCGTAGTCACGGCACATGCTGAGGTCGCCGAAGGCGTTCTCGGCGAAGTCCGGCCCCAGTGCCGCGGTGACGCGGTCGGGCGAATCCGCGGGGCCCAGCCCGAGCACGGTGCCGGTGGTGATGACGTCCATGTAGAACGCCAAGGAGTACGGGGTCAAAGGCTGATCCTCGCTGCGGTGTGGTCCGGTGCACCACCCGGCCCCCTACTGCCACGGGAACCGCCGGGGCCCGGTCGACCCGGCGAAGACCCTACTCCACCCCGGCCGCTTCACCTCCCGCTCCGCTCGACGAACGGGTCCTCGCCGCCGTGGAGCGGCGGCGGGGACCCGCGGGTGGCGACGGGACCCCTGAGGCCGGGCCAGTGGTGGCGCCGGCCGGGAGGGGACTCGACGGATGTGCGGTGCCGCCCGAGCCGTCAGCTGCGGGAGTCACCGTAACCGTCGTCGCCGCCGTCATCGCCGCCGTCATCGCCGTCATCGCCGTCTCCGTCATCGGCGACCACGGAGACGGTGCTCTGTGGGTGGTCGGCGGCGACGGCGCTCGTCGCGGCGCCTCCGGTTCCGGCCAGAGCGGCGGCAGCGGCCACGGCGGCGATCAGTGTCCTGCGACTCATGATGCGTTTCCTTCCGTGCACGATCGGTACGCTGCACGGTCGCCGGGTGCCGGACCAACTCCGAGATGCCGAAGAGACCTTCCGTGGCGTCCGGAGCCGGCCGGCACACCGCCCCTCGGTACGCGAGGGGACCCGGGCTCCCGTGGGTGGCCCGGCCGCGACCCGAATTGCGCGGCAGCGGCCGGCGACCACAGCCCCGTCCCGAGGGCCCATCCGGCACGTGCGAAACGGGGCCTGTTTCCAGAGTGCGCCCATGTCGGCCGAGTTTCATCCCGACTCGGCCCCGATGCCCGGCGGCCCCGCGCAACGCCCTTGTTCCGAGGTTGGTTGCCCCAGGCCCCGGTGAACTTCCCGGGGGCGGGGAAGCACTGCGTGGGCCGGTCGATCCTGCCGTCCTCGGTGCGGCATCGCCGTCAAGTCGGGTGCGCGCAGAAGGTTGCCTCCGGCGTCCATGACGGTGCCGGTCCGCTGCACGAGTCCTCGGGGCGACCGATCCGGCACGCATCCCGCACGGCACGCGTCCGGTGCCCACGCCGGCCCAGGCGGGCCCCTCAGGGCCTGCGGCGGGAGTTGAGCCGGGCGGCCTGGCGGGTCAGGTGGTCGCGCTCGGCCAGGTTGGACGCCTTTCGTGCCGCCTCGGCGTACAGCCGTGCCGCCGTCGTGAGGTCCCCGTCGCGCTCGTGGAGGTACGCCGCGACCGCGGTGTACCGGGGCAGCGAGTCGTCCAGGGCCGCGAGCGCCGCCAGGCCGGCGCGCGGTCCGTCGGCCTCGCCGACGGCGACCGCGCGGTTGAGGCGGACGACCGGGCTGTCGGTCAGGCGTGCCAACTCGTCGTACCACTCGACGATCTGCACCCAGTCGGTCTCCTCGGCGGTGGGCGCGTCGGCGTGCAGCGCCGCGACGGCGGCCTGGGCCTGGAACTCGCCCAGCAGGTCGCGGGCGAGTGCCGCCTGCAGGATCCCGACGCCCTCGGCGATGGCCGCGGTGTCCCACCGGCCGCGGTCCTGCTCGGCGAGCGGCACAAGGCTCCCGTCGGCCGCGGTCCGTGCGGCCCGCCGGGCGTGGTGGAGCAGCATGAGGGCGAGCAGGCCCGCCACCTCGGGGTGGTCGATCGCGTCCGCGAGTTGGCGGGTGAGGCGGATGGCCTCGGCCGCGAGGTCGACGTCGCCGGAGTAGCCCTCGTTGAAGACCAGGTAGAGGACGCGCAGCACGGTGGCGACGTCGCCCGGCTGGTCGAACCGTACTCCGGAGACGGTGCGCTTGGCCCGGCTGATGCGCTGCGCCATGGTCGCCTCGGGCACCAGGTAGGCCTGGGCGATCTGGCGGGTGGTCAGCCCGCCCACGGCGCGCAGCGTGAGCGCGACCGCGGACGACGGCGTCAGCGACGGGTGGGCGCACAGGAAGTACAGTCGGAGCGTGTCGTCCGCCGAGGGGGCGGGCCCTGGGGCCGGTTCCTGGTCGAGGAGGTCCTCGCGCCGGCGGCGGGCGGTGTCCGACCGCGTCGCGTCCAGGAACCGGCGCCAGGCCACGGTCACCAGCCAGCCCTTCGGGTCCCGCGGCGGGTCGGCCGGCCAGACGCGGACCGCCTCGACCAGCGCGTCCTGCACGGCGTCCTCGGCCGCCGCGAAGTCGGCTCCGCGGCGGACGAGGACGGCGAGCACACCGGGGGTGAGGCCGCGGAGCCGGGCCTCGTCCATGGGGGTGGTCATTCGGTGATGGTGGGTGGGGTGGTGAGGAAGGGGCGGAGCTCGAGCCATTCGTGGATGGGCTTTCCGCCGGCGCCGGGGGCGGCGGAGAGTTCTCCGGCGAGTTCGAGGGCGCGTTGGTGGGTGTCGACGTCGATGATCATCCAGCCGGCGATGAGGTCCTTGGTCTCGGCGAAGGGGCCGTCGGTGACCGGGGGGCGGCCGTGGCCGTCGTGGCGGACCCAGGTGCCTTCGGGGGCGAGGGCCTGGCCGTCGACGAACTCGCCGGTCTTCTCGAGGCGGGCGGCGAAGTCCTGCATGTACTGGACGTGGTCGGTGATCTCCTGGGGCGTCCACTGGTCCATCGGTACGTCGTTCACCGCGGCCGGTGCGCCGCGGTAGTGCTTGAGCAGCAGGTACTTGGCCATCGTGGTTCTCCTCGGTGCCGGTGCGACCCATTGTGGCCGCCTTCGCCACGGGGACGGAGCCGGCCGGCGGTTCTCGACATCACCGCCCTGGAATTCTCCGAAGCCGTTCCCTGGACGGCCCCGGGCAGCCGTCGACGGCCACAGCCCCCGGGGCCTTCGAGGCCCTGCGGGACTCCGCCCGAACCGTGAAGGAGCGGCGTCAGATGAGTTCGAGGCCGCCGTCGACGGTGATGATCTGGCCGGTGGCCTGGCGTCCCGCGGGCTCGGCCATGCGCAGGATCCAGTGGGCGATGTCGTCGACGTCCGCGATGCGGTGGGTGGGGATGCGGTCCCGCTCGTAGGCGTACATGTCGTTGACCGCCTCGGGGGTGAGGCCCGCGGCGAGCATGACGTCGGTCCTGGTGGGGCCGGGGGCGACGGCGTTGACGCGGATCCCTTCCGCGGCGAGTTCGAGGGCCCAGCTGCGGGTCATCTGCTCGATCGCGGCCTTGGTGGCCGAGTAGTGGGATCCGCCGGCCATGGGGCGGTGTCCGTAGGTGCTGGACACGTTGACGATGCTGCCCGAGGACGCGCGCAGGTGCGGCAGGGCTTCGTGGGCGAGCATGCTCGGGACCACCACATTGAGGTCGAACAGGTCGGCGATCACCCGCCTGTCCGCCTCGGCCAGAGGCATGACGGCCGTGCCGCCGGCGTTGTTCACCAGCACGTCCAGCCGTCCCCAGCGCTCCACCGCGGCGTCGACGACCCGGGCGGGAGCGCCGTTGTCGACGAGGTTCACGGACAGGACCTCGATGTTCGGGTGCGCCTTCGCCGTTTCCTCCAGGGCGTCCCTGCGGCGGCCGACGCCGAGTACGTTCGCCCCCGCGTTCGCCAGGGCGAGCGATGTCGCGCGGCCGATGCCGGACCCCGCTCCGGTGACGATCGCGACGTGGCCGGAGAAGGGCAGATTCGTGGTGCTGGGCATGAGTGATCTCCAATCTTCGATGTTCGACGAACTACGAACATAACATGGGCAAACGCTGTGACCTGAAAGGTGGGACTGGGCACGGACTTCCGTGGGGCGCGGCCCCCGTCCTGGAGCGCGGTGGGCCGTCAGCGGAACAGCCGGCCGAACCTGCGCACCTCCTCCGCGAAGATCTTCGGCTGTTCGAACGCCGCGAAGTGGCCGCCCCTGCTCGCCTTGTTCCAGTAGACGAGGTTGGGGAACGCCTTCTCGGCCCAGGCGCGCGGCGGCGTGTAGAACTCCTTGGGGAACAGTGTGACGCCCATGGGTATGTCGATCCTGACGGCGTTCATGGTGATGTCCGAGTTCTCCCAGTAGAAGCGTGCGGCGGATTCTGCTGTGTTCGTCAGCCAGTAGAGGGTGATGTCGTCCAGCATTTCGTCCATGGTGAGGACCGACTCCGGATTCTTGTCACTGTCGGTCCAGACGCCGAATTTCTCGTAGATCCATGCGGCCTGGCCGACGGGGGAATCGGCCAGCGAATAGGACACGGTCTGGGGCCTGGTCATCATCTCGAGCTGGTACCCGATCTCATTCCTCTGCTGGGCGTTCAGCTGGCTCATGGCAACCTGCTCCTCAGGGGTCAGGTGGTTCATGTCGAGATGGGGAGGAACGATCTGCGGGAAGTTCAGGTGGATTCCCAGCAGCCCCTTGGGGCGCAGCACCCCCAGCTGGACATTGACCGCAGCACCCCAGTCCCCTCCCTGGGAGATGTAGTGGTCGTACCCGAGGCGGGGCATGATCTTGGCCCAGGCCTTTGCCGTCCTCACGCGGCCCCAGCCCAGTTCGTCCGGCTGGTCGGAGAAACCGAACCCCGGCAGTGACGGGGTGACCACGTGGAAGGCGTCCCGGGCGGATCCGCCGAACTCGGTCGGATGCGTCAGGCGCCGGATCACCTTGCGGAATTCCAGGACCGAGCCCGGCCAGCCGTGCGTGAGCATGATGGGCAACGCGTCGCGATGGGGTGACCGGGCGTGCAGGAAATGGATGCCGACACCGTCGATCACGGTCCGGTACTGGCCGAATCCATTCAGCAGCGCCTCCACCCTGCGCCAGTCGTAGTGCCGCTGCCAGTGGTCCACGAGCCGCTTGACCCGCCACAGCGGTGCTCCCTGCGACCAGTCGTCCACGAGCTCCTGGGCCGGCCACCGGGTCGTCTCCAGCCGCCGCCGGAGGTCCTGCAGCATGCGCTCCGGCACGTGCAGCCTCATGGGCACGACCGCCCCGTTCCCCGCCGCCGGCATGGACAGGCCCACGGCCGCGGCGCCCGTTCCGGTGGCGGCTTCGGCGGCCCCTGATGTCAGCGCCGCCGCGGCCGTTCCCGCACCCAGCGCGCCCATGGCGTGCAGCAGTCGTCTGCGGCTCAGATTGCTCGCTCGGCTCGTCATGCGTTGTTCACTCCGATCATTGTCTTTCGATGTCACCGGATTTTCCGGCGTGTCGGACTTGATGCGCGTCCTTGGCGAAGCGAAATCGGCGATTTTCGCCGCCACGGGGGATCAGCACCAGGCAGCCGCGTATCCGTATTTTTGGCCGTTGACCGGCCTGCGCCGCCCGGAATCCGTCCGAGTCGCGTGCTGCTGGGCGCCGCCGGGGCCGACCGGGCTGCCGTTCGCCGTACGAGGACCTTCGCCTGCGTAAGCATGTTCGGCAGTCATCGAACTATGTTGGCGACCGTACATCGCGGATGCGCCGGCCGAGGCCTTCCGTGAAGGTGGCATGAGTCACGCGCCACGGTCCGAAACCTCGCGTGACACCGTGTGCTTTCTGCAATGAGAGCACCGTCACGCTCGCGGCAAAGCCGATCGTGTTAGCTTGTTCGGCGTACGTCGAACATTCGTTTCTCGCCGTACCGCGGAAGGCCCAAGGTGCGAACACGGGCCGGATTCCGCTCTGCGCCCTCCCGCCGCACACAACGTGTTGGCTGGGACGCCCCTTGCGGCACCACCGCCCGCCGGTTCCTCGCCCGAGCGAGCGCCGGCGCACCTCAACACCAAGCAGAAGGAGAACAGCCATGAGCGCAATCACCACCGAAATGCAGGAGTTCATCTCCCGGGTCGTGCACGACGGGAGCAACTACCGCATGGACGCCATGGAGAAGCTCTACACGGACGACATGGCGATCCTCTTCCCCACCCAGGAAGGTGCCATCGCGGCCGCTCCCCGCAAGGCGGTCTTCGCGGAGTTCGCCGCCCGGGGCAGCGCAGGCGAGGCGCCCCTGTCCACCGAGTACAGGATCCTGCACGCCGAGGACCAGGGCGAGCACGCGACCGCGCTCCTCTACCGCCGCATGAGCGACACCGCTGCCCCCTTCCTCTACGAGCTGCGCCTGAAGCGAGGCGGCGCCTACGGCTGGCTCGTCGCCGGCGAGACCGTCACGCCGTGGCCCGACCCGGAGACCGCCGGCGCCTTCCTCCCGCCGCGGCAAGCCGCCTGAAACCGGCGACAAGTCCAGCTCCGGTCCCGGGGTCCGCGCTTCGGCCGCCGCTGACACGTAGCCGGTCAGCGGCGGGCCGTGACGGCCCGTCACCCGACCCCGGAACGCCCGCCCCGATCAGATCGAAGGACGACCAATGCCTCCCACAGCACAGATCGGCGTCACAGGCCTCGCCGTGATGGGCCGCAACCTCGCCCGTAACCTCGCCCGTCACGGCTACACCGTGGCTGTTCACAACCGCACACCCGCCCGGACCCGGGCCCTGGTCGACGACTTCGGCCACGAGGGCACCTTCATCGCCGCGGAGTCCGCGAAGGAGATGGTCGCCGCGCTGCAGCGGCCCCGGCGCCTGATCGTCATGGTGCAGGCCGGCCGGGCCACCGACGACGTGATCGCCGAGTACGCGCCGCTGCTCGACCCCGGCGACGTCATCGTCGACGGCGGCAACGCCCACTTCGCCGACACCCGCCGCCGCGAAACCGCCCTGCACGAGCGCCGCATCCACTTCCTGGGCACCGGCATCTCCGGCGGCGAGGAAGGCGCCCTGAACGGCCCCAGCATCATGCCCGGTGGCTCCCAGGAGGCCTACCAGCTCCTGGCCCCCGTCCTGAACGACATCGCCGCCGTCACCCCCGACGGCACCCGCGCCGTCGCCCATCTCGGCCCCGACGGCGCCGGCCACTTCGTCAAAATGGTCCACAACGGCATCGAGTACGCCGACATGCAACTCATCGCCGAGGCCTACCACCTCCTGCGCCATGCCACCGGATGGAGTCCGGCGCGGATCGCCGAGGTCTTCCGCCGGTGGAACACCGGCCGCCTGAACTCCTACCTCATCGAGATCACCGCCGAAGTCCTTGCCCACCACGACGCCGACACCGGCCTGCCCTTCGTCGACGTCATCGCCGACGCCGCCGAGCAGAAGGGCACCGGGCGCTGGACCGTGCAGACCGCCCTCGACCTGGGGATCCCTGTATCCGGCATCGCCGAGGCGGTCTTCGCCCGTTCCCTGTCCGGTCACAGCGCTCTGCGCGCCACCGGCGCCGCCCTGCCCGGCCCCGCCCCCACCCTCCTCGGCGCACGCGACGCCGCCCGCTTCACCGACCAGGTCGAACAGGCCCTGTACGCCTCCAAGGTCATCGCCTACACCCAGGGCCTCCACCAGATCCAGGCCGCCGCCGACACCTACGGCTGGAACACCGACCTCGCCGCCGTCGCCGCGGTCTGGCGGGCCGGCTGCATCATCCGCGCCGCCTTCCTCGACCGCGTCCGCGACGCCTACACCACCGACCCCACCCTGCCCAGCCTGCTGGCCGACCCCGGCTTCGCCAGGGAAGTCGGCGACGCCCAACTGCCCTGGCGTCTGGCCGTGTCCCACGCCACCCGCGACGGCGTCCCCGCCCCCGCCTTCGCCGCCGCCCTGGCCCACTACGACACCCTCCGCACCCCGCGCCTGCCCGCCGCCCTCACCCAGGCGCAACGCGACTACTTCGGCGCCCACACCTACCACCGCACCGACCGCCCCGGCACCTACCACACCCGCTGGGACACCGACCGCACCGAGCAGTCCGTCCGCTGAACACCAAGGCCCGGACGGCGGATACGGGTGGCTGCCGCCGGCCGTCCTCCGCCCGTGCCCGGGCACCTATTGCGCTGTTGTTTCTCCCGTTCGCGGGAATTCGGACGTGGCGAGGTGTGGACATGGCACTTTTACGTCAAGGGGACGACGCGAAACGGGCTGGAGGGTTGTCCGGCGTTTGGCCGAGTTCCTGCGCACGTTCGGGCCGTCCGTCGATTTGCCCGAGGTGCGTGGCTCTGACCTGGGGAAACGTACCTCCGTGAGAGCGGGGACGTGATGTGCCGGGACGCGGTTCCGGGTCCCGTGGCGGCGTACCGAAATCGCGTGAAGAGCAACAAAATACTCAACGGCGGCCCTTTATTGACTGTGCGGTGAATTGTTGCCCAACAATCCGCGGCCCTGTTATCAACCGGCAATGATTTCCTCTTCTTCCGGCCGGCGATGCGCCGGCGCAGGGGCGCTGGCGGCTGCGCTCATAGCGCTCGCCGTGACGGACCCCGCTTCAGCACAGGGGCCGGCTCGGTCCGGTGCGACGGCTCCGGGCCAGGCCGTCCATTTCGCTTCCCACGAACTCACCCTGATCACGGGCGACCGGGTCACTGTGACGGAGACCCCGTCGGGCGACCAGGGCATCGCCGTCACGCCGGCCGCAGGCCGGGAGCACGTAGCGTTCGCCAAGCACAAGGGCGCGGACGGGTGGAGCGTCACTCCTGCCGACGCGCTGCCGCTGGTCGCGGCCGAACGGCTGGACCGACGCCTGTTCAACGTCCCGGCCCTGCTCAAGCAGAAGCGGACCGGCACGTCCGGGCTCCCGTTGATCGTGGAGTACACCGGTGACGCGCGTGCCGCTCAGGCACGGCACGCGATGGCGGGCGCCGGGAAGGTCCACTCGATCCCGGGGACCGCGTTCGTCGCCGTCACCCAACGCCCGGGCGAGGCAGGCGAGTTCTGGAAGGAACTTGCCCCGGCTGCGGCGGGTGCCCGGACGCTCGGCGCGGGGATCCGCCACGTATGGCTGGACGGCACGGCCAGGCTTCCCCGGGACCGCTCGCTGTCGCACAGCGGGAGCCGAGGGGCCGGCAAGAGGCTGGACCAGTCGGTGGCGCACATCGGCGCCCCTCGGGCCTGGGCGAGGGGCTACACCGGAAAGGGCGTCAAAGTGGCGATCCTGGACGGCGGTTACGACCCGAACCATCCGGACCTGAAGGGTGTGGTGGCCGAGACGGCGAACTTCACCACCGACCCGGACATGGCGGACCACAACGGCTTCGGCACGCACCGCGCCTCGATCATCGCGGGCTCCGGGGCCGCGTCGGACGGGCTGCACAAGGGCGTGGCTCCCGGGGTCGAACTGATGGTCGGCAAGGTCTGCTACGCCGACGGTGACTGCCCCAACTCCGGGATCGTCGCGGGCATGGAGTGGGCCGCCCAGCGCGGCGCGAAGGTGATCAGCCTCAGCCCGTACGACATCGACACCCCCGGACAGGACGCGCTGGAGGCCGCGGTCGCGTCGGTGAGCGAGAAGTACGGCACCCTGGTCGTGGCGGCCTCCGGATTCGGCGACACCCTCCAGAGCCTCGCCTCGCCGGCCTCGGCGGATGCGGCGCTGGCCGTCGGCGGCACCTTTCTCGACGAGGACCGCATAGGCGGCTCGGCGAAGGGCCCGCGCATCGGCGACTGGGGCCTGAAGCCCGACATCGTCGCCCCCGGAGCCAACGTCCTGGCCGCCTCGGCGGGCGGTACCGGCCCGGGCGACTACTACATCTACGACAGCGGCACCGGCGTCGCCTCGCCGCACGTGGCCGGAGCGGCGGCCATCCTGTTCCAGGAGCACCCCGACTGGACGCCGGAGCAGATCAAGACCCAGCTGATGAGCACGACGGTCGGCGGCCTCGAACGAGGCGCCTACTGGCAGGGCGCGGGCCGGGTCGACGTCGACCGCGCGTCGAGCCAGTCCGTCAGCGCCGAGCCCGGCGGGCTGGACTTCAAGCGGATCCGCTGGAGCAACGCGGGCCGGCCCCCGGTGTCCAAGACCATCACGTACCGCAACCCCGGCAGTGAGCCGGTCACCCTCGACCTGTCGGCCGACGTCTCCTACGACGGTTACGCCGCGGCCCCGGAGGGCCTCTTCCGGCTGAGCGCCGACCAGGTGACCGTTCCCGCTCGCGGCTCGCGGACGGTCACGCTGACCGGCACCCCCGACGCCGCGGGCACGCTCTACAAGTCGTTCAGCGGTGCGGTGAGGGCGGTCGGCCCGGACGGCGCGGTTTCGGTCCGGACCCCCATCGGCATGGACATCGAGGAGCCCATGTACGACCTGGGCTTCAAGGTCATCGGCCGCACCGGCCGCACGCCGACCTCCGCGGCGGTCTCGGTCGACACGCTCGACAGCAAGCAGGCCACGGTCCGTCCGGTGGAGATCGCCGCCGACGGTACCGGCAAGGTCCGTGTCCCCCGCGGCACTTGGTCGGTCGCGGGGGTGATCTTCGACTCGGCCTCCGGCGATCCGTCGAGGACGCAGACCACCGTCGTGGGCCTCCCGCGCGTCGCCGTGCTCGACGACACCACCGTCACCTTCGACGCCCGCAAGGCGAAGAAGGTCACCGCCACGGCTCCCCGGTCCTCCTTGCGCATCACCCGGGCGAGCGTCGGAACCGTCAGCAGGGGTGTGAACACGGGCGTCGAGCTGCCGGGCGCGATCGGACGCGCGCACCTGGACGACGTCTACGCCCTGCCGACGGCGAAGACCGGGTACACCGGGTTCGCGTACGTCCTCGCCACCAACTGGGAGACGCCGGCGGACCGCACCCGCACTCCCGTCACCTACCACCTCACCCGGTCGGTCGTCGGCGGCATCCCCGAGGTCCCGGGCTACGACCCGCGCACCTCGGACCTGGCGAAGGTGGACACCACGTTCGCGGCGGCACGGGCCGGGACCACGGCGACGCGTGTGCTCGACACCTATGTCGCAGGGCAGCACTGGGCCACCGACAAGATCGCCTCGGTTCCCGTCCCCTCCCGGCGGACCGACTACTTCTCGGTGTCCGACGGCCTCGAATGGCAGCCCGGCTTCGACCAGAGCCCGGGGTTCGGGGGAGACGGCACACAGGTCCCGGGGCAGGTCTACATCGGGGAGCGCCGGGCCTACCGGGCGCACACCACCGCACAGGAGCGCTGGAACGGAGCGGTCCAGGCGTTCGGCATCATCCCGGGTGCGGCGCAGAACCGGCGCGAGGGCAACCGCATGGACCTGATGATGCACATCGGCGCCAACGGAAACCTGGACACCCTCGTCGGCAGCGAGACCGGGGTCCTCCGGGGCGAGCTGCGGCGCAACGGCGAGGTGGTCTCCGACTACCCCTTCACGGACATCACGGTCCCGGACGACCCGGCCCCCGCGGACTACCTGCTGAAGGCCGGCTACGACCGGGACCCCGGCCTCAGTGACATCTCGACCAGCACATCCGCCGAATGGCGGTTCCGCTCCGCCCGCACCGAGCGGCCCCAGCCGCTGCCGCTGTACGCGGTCCGCATGTCCCCGGAGCTCGACGCGTGGAACCGGGCCGAGGCCGGCAGCACGCTGGAGATCCCCGCCCGCATCCAGCGTGAGGCGGGAGCCCCGGAGCCGGCCGTCCGGAAGTTCACCGTCGAGGTCTCCTACGACGAGGGCAGGACCTGGCGGCGCGCCGAGGTCCGGGGTTCCGGCCTGCACCGCACCGTCGAGGTGTCCCACCCGAAGCACTCCTCGGGGGGTTCGGTGTCGCTGCGCACCTTCGTCGAGGACGCCGCGGGCAACTCCTTCAAGCAGACCGTGCTCAAGGCCTACCTGATCGAGTAGCGGGCCCCGCGGCCCACACGGCCGCTGACCGGCCCGCGGGACAACCGTCCCGCGGGCCGGTCCGGGTCGGCGGAGCCCGGCGACGCGCCGGCGGCGCAACGCGTCAGCGTGATCCACCCCACGACAGTTCCGGACAGGAGCCGGGCACATCGGGCCGCGAGGCTCCGCAGGGCCCGAACGGGCGGACCGGAGACGTAACTTCGATGTCAGCAGTATCGCCCCCCCGGTTACGGGGGCCGCGGATCATCCGACTGCAGTCAACGCCACCGCCGCACCTGGAGGAACACCGCTGATGAAGACCGTCACCCACTGGATCGGTGGCAAGCCGTTCGGGGGCGCCGCAGGCGCCTCCGGGACCTGGGGCGCCGTGACCGATCCGGCGACCGGAGAGGTCACCACCCGGGTCGCGATGGCCGGCGCCGACGAGGTCGACGCCGCGGTCGCCGCGGCCAAGGAGGCCTACGCCGGCTGGCACACGTCCTCGCTCGCGCGGCGGACGGCGATCCTCTTCCGCTACCGCGAGCTGCTGGACGCGCACCGGGACGACCTCGCCGCGCTGATCACCGCCGAGCAGGGCAAGGTCCACGCGGACGCGCTGGGCGAGGTGGCCCGGGGCCTGGAGATCGTCGAGCTGGCCTGCGGGCTGGGCACGGCCCTCAAGGGCGAGACGTCCACGGAGGTGGCGAGCCTGACCGACGTGGCGTCGGTCCGGCAGCCGCTCGGCGTGGTCGTCGGCATCTCGCCGTTCAACTTCCCCGCGATGATCGGCATGTGGATGTTCCCGATGGCGATCGCCTGCGGGAACACCTTCGTCCACAAGCCGAGCAGCAAGGCCCCGTCCGCGTCCGTGCTCCTCGCCGAGCTGGCGGCCGAGGCCGGTGTGCCCGACGGCGTGCTCAACATCGTGCACGGTGACGAGGCCGCGGTGAACGCGCTCCTCGACCACCCGGACGTGGCGGCCGTGTCCTTCGTCGGCTCCACGCCGGTCGCCCGGCACGTCTACCGCAGGGCGGCCGCGACCGGCAAGCGCGTGCAGGCCCTCGGTGGCGCGAAGAACCACATGCTGGTACTCCCCGATGCCGACCTCGACGCCGCCGCCGAGGCCGCCGTGACCGCCGCCTACGGCTCCGCCGGCCAGCGCTGCATGGCGGTCTCGGTGGTGGTCGCGGTCGGCCCGGCGGGCGACGCACTGGTGCCCCGGATCGCCGAGCGGGCGACGAAGGTCAAGATCGGCCCGGGCGACGACCCGGCGTCCGAGATGGGCCCGCTCGTCACCAGGGCGCACCGCGACGAGGTCGCGGAGTACGTCGCGGGCGCGGCCGCCCAGGGAGCCGATGTGGTGCTCGACGGCAGGGACTTCACCGTCGAGGGCCTCGAGAACGGGCACTGGATGGGCATCTCGCTCCTCGACAACGTCCGCACCGACTCGGACGTCTACCGGAACGAGATCTTCGGCCCCGTCCTGTGCGTGCTCCGGGCGGAGACCTACGAGGAGGCCGTGCGCATCATCAACGGTTCGCCGTTCGGCAACGCGAGCTCGATCTTCACCCGCGACGGCGGCGCGGCCCGCCGGTTCCAACTCGAGGTGGAGACCGGCATGGTGGGCGTGAACGTGCCGATGCCGGTGCCGGTGGGCCACCACTCCTTCGGCGGCTGGAAGGACTCGGCCTTCGGCGACCACCGCATGTACGGCGGCGAAGCCGTGCACTTCTACACGCGCGGCAAGGTCATCACGACCCGCTGGCCGGACCCGGCCGAGGTGACGGCCGGTTGAGGGACGCGGGCTTCCCGCGTCCCGCCGACCGCGGCGGCCTCGTACCTCGTCCGCGCGGCCGCCGGGCGTGAACCGGTCATGGAAGGAGATGCCCGCGCAGCCGCTCCTGCGCGGTCCTCTCGGCGTCGGCGAACCTGGCGCGTCCGGCCTCGGTGAGGGTCACCTCGACCCTCCTGCGATCCCTGTCCCGGCGATGGCGCTCGATCAGTCCGGCGGCCTCCAGGCCCTTGAGGACCGCGGTCGTCCGGGTCCCGGGTTCCCGGAGGAGCGCCGTCAGCCGGATCACGGGCATCGTCCGTTCACCGGCTCCGGCGAGGGCACCGAGGACGAGGTAGTCGTGGAACGACAGACGGTGCCGTGCCCGCAGCTCGCCGTGGAGCAGGGCCAGGCTGGACACGACAGCTGGTGGTGGCTGCCGTTCGGTGTTCGCCGGATCGCGGTCGGTCATGTCTCTTCCCTGGGTGGGTCCGTGTGGCCGCGAGCGCGCGGCCGCACGGACTTCAGCGGAATCACCGACAGGGCCGATGGCGGGCCGGGGGGCCATGATGCCCTCGGATCGGGACACCGCGTCGCCCGCGCGCGGGGCTCCCCGGCCCGCGGGGACGTCCGCCCGGCCGATGTCCTGATGTGAGGCGGAGGTGGCACGGTGGGCCGTCCGTCCCCGTCCCCGTCCCGAACTACGGTCGTCAATGCGGCGACGCGGGCCGCCTAGCGCGCGTCCGCCGACGGCACGCAGCATCGAGGAGGAGCAGCGGCATGAGCCTGCTGGCACGGATCGACCAGCCCGCGGACCTGAGGGGTCTGAGCCATCCGGAGCTGGTCCGGCTCGCCGGGGAGATCCGCGAGTTCCTGATCCGGCACGTCGCGGCCACGGGAGGCCATCTGGGGCCCAACCTCGGCGTCGTGGAGCTGACCCTGGCGCTGCACCGGGTCTTCGACTCCCCGCGTGACCGGCTGCTGTGGGACGTCGGGCACCAGGCGTACGTCCACAAGATCGTGACCGGGCGGGCCGGTGAGTTCACCGGTCTGCGGCAGCGCGGCGGTCTCTCCGGTTATCCCAGCCGGGAGGAGTCCGCGCACGACCACATCGAGCACTCGCACGCCTCGGCGGCCCTGTCGTACGCCGACGGCATGGCCAAGGCGGAACAGCTCACGGGGAGGACGGACCGGCACATCGTCGCCGTCGTCGGCGACGGCGCGCTCACCGGCGGGCCGGCCTGGGAGGCCCTCAACAACATCGCGGAGGCACCCCACCGGCCCGTGGTGATCGTCCTCAACGACAACGGCCGTTCGTACGCGCCGACCGTGGGCGGACTCGCCCGGCACCTGGCGGCCCTGCGCGCCCACGCCGGCTACGAGCGCCTGGCGGGCTGGGGCAAGCAGGCCCTCGGCGGTGCCGGGACGCCGGGGCGGGCGCTGCACCGCACCCTGCACGCGGCCAAGGAGGGCATCAAGGAGGGGCTGAGGGCGGGCCTCGGGGAGGACTCCGCGGAGGCCGTGGCGCCGCACTCGCTGTTCTCCGCGCTGGGACTGCACTATCTCGGGCCCGTCGACGGTCACGACATCGGCGCCCTGGAAGCGGCCCTGGAGCAGGCCAAGTCCCATGGCGCGCCCGTCGTCGTCCACTGCATCACGCGCAAGGGGCTCGGGTACGCGCCCGCCGAGCAGGACGAGGAGGACCACCTGCACGGCATCGGAGTCATCGACCCGCGGACGGGACGCCCTCTGCGGCCTTCCGGCACGACGTGGTCGGCGGCGTTCGGCCGGGAACTGGTGGAACTGGCGGACGCGCACCCGGAAGTCGTGGCGATCACCGCGGCCATGCCCGGCTCGGTCGGTCTGAACGACTTCGCGGCACGGTACCCGGCACGCTTCTTCGACGTCGGGATCGCCGAGCAGCACGCGCTCGCCTCGGCCGCCGGGATGGCCATGTCGGGACTGCACCCGGTGATCGCCCTGTACGGCACCTTCCTGAACCGCGCACTCGACCAGGTGCTGATGGACCTCGCGCTGCACCGTCTCGGTGCGACCCTCGTACTCGACCGGTCCGGGGTCACCGGTGACGACGGCCCCAGTCACAACGGGCTGTGGGACCTGGCGATGCTCCAGGCCGTCCCCGGCCTGCGCATCGCCGCTCCCCGGGACGCGCGCACGCTGCGGGAGCGGTTGCGGCAGGCCGTTTCGATCAACGACGCGCCGACGGTGCTGCGGTACCCGCGGGGCGCGGTCGGCCCGGAGATCGCGGCGGCCGCTCGTGCCGGTGCGGTCGACGTCCTGCGGGAGGCGGCGCCCGGCGCGGACGCCGTGCTGCTGATCGCCGTCGGGACGATGGCCCCGGTCGCCCTCGATGCGGCGGCACTCTGTGCCGGGCGCGGGGTGGAGATCACCGTGGTGGACCCGCTGTGGGTCAAACCGCTGCCCGGTGAACTGATCGCCCTCGCAGCCGATCACGCCCTGGTCGTCACGGTCGAGGACGGCCTGCGCACCGGGGGAGTGGGCACCGCGGTGGTCCACGCCCTGCAGGAGGCCGGCGTCCGTACCCCGGTGCGCGTCCTGGGAGTGGCCGACGGGTTCCCCCGGCAGGCCGGCCGTGCCGAGATCCTCGCGGAAGCGGGTCTGACCGCGCGGGCCGTGGCCGACACCGTCACCCGGGCACTGGCACAGCCTGCCGTGCCCGCGCTGCCCGCCGGCCCCCTGACCGCCTCCGGGGCCGAACGGCAGTGAAATGCACACGCCGGTAAAATATTGCTACCGCGAGAGCGGTCGGAGGGTGCGTCATGGCCAAGATCATCTGCCGCAGGACCGCCGAGCGGACGCTCGGGGGTACTGATTCCCCGTCCCGGCCGCCCGGACCCCGCGCGGCCGTGTCCGCCGCGGTGGCCGACCTCAACGCGGGCGCCCTCGCGTTCGTCATGGGTACCGGCATCGTCTCCACCGCCCTGTACGTCAACGGCGCCGGCACCGCCTCCGCCGCGCTGCTGTGGGTGGCACTGGCCGGGTTCGCGGTCCTGCTGCCCGCCTACGGCCGGCGGCTGCTGCGGCACCGCGAACGGTTCGTCGCGGACCTCCTCGGGCCGCGCGCCTTCGCCTTCCTCACCCTCGCCATCTCCGCCAACGTGCTGGCCGCGCGCCTCGTGTCGGACGGCCACACCGCCTTCGCGGCGGCGTTCCTGGCGTTCGGGACCCTGGGGTGGGTGGTGCTGGACTACGGAATCCCCGTCGCGCTCATCACCACCTTGAAGCGGGGCCCCTCGTTCGACCAGGTGAACGGAACCTGGTTCCTGTGGGCGGTGGGTTCCCTGTCGGTGGCGGTCGCGGCGGCCTCGCTGGCCCGGGTGACCCCGGGCCACGCCCTGCCCGTGCTCGCGGTGGTGTGCTGGTCCGTCGGACTGATGCAGTACCTGCTGACCGCGGCCATCGTCCTGGCCAGGCTGCTCGCCCGGCCGGTCCGGCCGGAGGGCCTCATGACGTCCGTCTGGATCTTCATGGGGGCGGCGGCGATCGCCGTGCTCGCCGCCGTGCGGCTGCTGGCACTGCCGTCGGGCAGCACCTTGTTGTCGCGCCCGCTCCTCGTCGGGTCGTCCGTCGTCCTCTGGTCGTTCTCCAGCTGGCTCATCCCGCTCCTGCTCGCCCTGGGCGTCTGGCGGCACGCGGTGCGCCGCGTTCCGCTGCGCTACGAGCTCGGCTGGTGGAACCTCGTCTTCCCGGTCGGCATGTACGCCGTCACCACGCACGAACTGGGACATGCGACCGGCACGGCGTGGATGACGAACGTGGGACGCTGGGAGGTCTGGATCGCCGCGGGGTTCTGGGTCGTTGTGGCCGCCGCCATGACGGCCGCCAGGCTCCGGGCCGTTGCGTCACGCACCGGCTGAACCCGGGGCCCGTCAGACGCGCAGCCACGGCAGGTACCCCACCGGCAGCGCGAAGCTCATGACCACTCCCGCTGTCCCCGCCACGACGGCGCCCACGTGCACCGGCCAGTGTCCGTGATTGCCGAAGAGGAGGCAGCGCAGCAGGCCCGCGAGTCCGCCCAGGGCGGCGATGACGCCGAGCTCGACGGCCAGGCCGGTGTTGAGGATCTGCACCGCGCCCAGGACGGCGAGACCGGTGGCCAAGGACGTTCCTCCGGCCCAGTCGCGCATGGTTTCCTCCCGTCGTCCCGGGCGGGTCGGCACGGTTCGGCGTCGGGACCGGTCGGTCGTGCGTGACACCACCGGCCCCTCGCCCCGCGTCAGTCGGCGATCTCGATCCTGCCGTTGGACGCCTCCGGGTGGCCCGGCGCCGCGGCTCCGCGCCTGGCGATGCCCTTGAGCAGGTCGGCGAGGTCGACTCCCGTGGTGGAGCTGAGCAGTTCCATGCCCTGGGCCACGTTCTCCGCGACGGTGCGCGACAGTTGGCCGGCTCCGTCCGTCGAGATCACGGTCATCTTGTCCACGGCGGCCAGCGGCTCGGAGGCCTTCGCGACGACCTGCGGCAGCACCTCGACCAGCATCTGGAGCACCGCGGCGTCCCCGTACCGGGCGAAGGCGTCCGCCTTCTTCTGCATGGCCTCGGCTTCGGCCGACCCCTTCGCCGCGATGGCCGCGGCCTGTGCCTCGCCCTCGATGCGTACCGCCTCGGCGAGCGCGGCGCGGTGTGCCTTCTCGCCCTCACCGGTCAGCCGGGAGCGCTGGGCGTCCGCCTCAGCCTCCTTGACCAGCGCGATACGGCGGGCCTCGGCCTCCTGCTCGGCCCGGTAGCGCGCGGCGTCGGCCGGCTTGCGGACCTTGGTGTCGAGTTCGCGGTCGGTCAGCGCGGCCTGCCGGGCGGCGACCTTCTCCTGCTCGGTGAGGACCTCCTGGCTGCGGGCGGCCTCGGCGAGCGGGCCGGCGGCCGCGGCCCGGGCGGCGGCCTCGTCCGTCTCGGCCTTGATCTCGGCCTGCTTGAGCGCGAACGTCCGCTGGGCTATCGCGATCTCCTCCTCGGCCTTGAGCCGGGCCTGCTCCGAGGCCTGCCGTGCCACCGCCTCGGCGATGTCCGCCTCCTGCCTGGCCCGGGCGGCCTCGGGCCGTCCCAGGTCCTCCAGGTAGGAGCCCTCGGTGGTGATGTCCTGGATCTGGAACGCGTCCAGGACCAGGCCCTGCCCGGACAGGCTGGCCTCCGCCTCCTCGGCCACCTGCCCGGCGAACGCCGCGCGGTCACGGATGACGTCCTCGACGGACATCCGCCCGACGATGGAGCGCAGGGCGCCCGACAGCACCTCCTGGGTGAAGCCGACGATGCCGTCCTGCTGCATCAGGAACCGCTGGGCGGCGGCGCGGATGGAGTCCTCGGTCCCCCCGACCTTGACGATCGCGACGCCCTCCAGGTGGGCCTTCACCCCGCGCAGCGTGACCGCGCCGCGTACCGCGACGGGGATGTGCCGGCTGGACAGGTCCAGGGTGAACTTCTGCTGGACGAAGGGCACCACGAACACGCCCCCGCCGACCACGACCTTCTGACCGCTGTTGTCGGTGAAGACGCGTCCGGTCTCCGGATCGGTGGACTTCTTGCCACGCCGGCCGGTGACGATGAACGCCTCGCTGGGACCGGCGACCTTGTAGCGGGTGATGACGACGAGGGCGAGCAGGACGACGAGTACGACGATGCCCACCACAGCGGTGAGTACAGGGCTCATGCCGGATTCCCTTGATCAGAACGGAATTGACGAAGACGTGGTGCCGGAAGGCCAGGTGCCAGTGCCAGGTGCCGGGTCCGAGATGCGGGGCGCGGTCAGTGGTCGACGGGACGGACGGCCACCGACGTGGCCGACAACGCCGCCTCCACCCACACCCGCGAGCCCCGCGGCAGCGGTACGGGGCTCTTGGCCGCGAGCTTCACGGGCTGCCCGGCCAGGTACGCGAGCACCTCGCCGTAGCCGTCCACCGGAATCGCGGTGACCACCGTGCCCGTACCGCCGACGAGGTCGTCGCCACGCGGTGCGGCCGACGTGCCCCCGTGCATCAGGGAGCGGCTGAACCTCAGGGTCAGCCATCCCGCCACGCCACCGGCGGCCGCACCCACCGTGGCCGCGAACGCCGTTCCGAGCCCCGTCGTGCCCAGGACGATCGCGCCGGTGAAGCCGAGCATCGACACGAACCCCGCGATCACCGGCAGGGACAGCAGTCCGTCCAGGCCCCCCAGCCCGTCAAGGAGTCCGTCCAGGACGCCGTCGAAGACGAGTGCCAGCGCAAGCACCGCCAGACCGGCGATGCCGAGACCGAGAAACCATTCCATCCCGCCCCCGCCCGCTCGCCGACCTGGTCTTCCGTGGACACCGCGATGCTGTCACCGGCCTCAGCGCCCGGTCATTGCCCGATCCCGGCAATCTTTACGCGTTCTTTACCGCCTGCTGACGCGCGACCGGCGCGGGCGGCGCTCCGCCGGCCGCGGGGCGCGCACGCCCGGGCCCCGGAGCATCCGCGAAAACCCGTTGGCGGACCACGGCGACCACTGCTAGCTTTCCGGAGGCCGTGCGAGAGAACGAGGAGGTGGTACCCGTGAACACAGTACTGACATGGGTGCTCCCCTCCGGGGTCACGGTCGGACGATAGGTCGTCCGGGAGCGCCGTTCACGAGCACTCCCGAAAGGCACGACCGTGCGATTCACTTCCGAACAGCGCCTCGACGACGGCGTCCTCGAACGCGAATTCACCCTCGGCGAGATTCCCGGCACCTTGTGGACGCCTGAATCCGCCGCACCGGCCCCGCTGGTCCTGATGGCCCACAACAACGGCCTGCCCAAGGCGGATCCCCGGCTTGTGGCCCGGGCCCGGTACACCGCGGCGCGCGGGTACGCGGTGGCCACCATCGACGCCGCCGGGTGCGGTGACCGGCCCCGTTCCGCCGCCGACGAGCAGGCCCGTGCCGAACTCCGGCGGGCGATGCAGGCCGGCGAGCCGGTCGACGAGATCTTCGAGTCCTTCATCGGCCCGCTGGTCGAGAACGCGGTCCCGGAATGGCGGACCACTCTGGACGCCCTCCTCGAACTGCCCGGGATCGGCGGCCCGGTCGGGTACTCCGGGGGGTGGACCGCACTCGGCATCCGACTGGCGGTGGTCGAGCCGCGCATCGCGGCCGCGGGCTTCTTCGCCGGGGGGTACGTGCCCCGCGCCCAGCGCGAGGAGGCCCGGCAGGTCACCGTTCCGCTGCTGTTCCTGCTGCAGTGGGACGACGAAGGGAACCCCCGGCAGCGGGCTTTGGACCTGTTCGACGCCTTCGGCAGCAAGGAGAAGACGCTGCACGCCAACCTGGGAGGGCACACCGGCACCCCGTGGTTCGAACTGGAGGACGGGTGCCGGTTCCTGGACCGGCACCTGAAGTGAGGCCGGGCCGTCCGGCGGGCAGCGGACGGTAGGACAGCCGCCCCGATCGCAGAGGTACCGCCGGTCGGGGCGGCGCGTCTCCGGGTCGACGTCGGTGAAGGTCCCGCCGGTGCCTGCTGCCGCACCGCACCGGTTTCACGACCGCGGGCGCACCTGAAAACCCTCTGAAACGGCGATGAACGGAGGCTCGGTCACGCTCTGCGGCATGACGACGACGGCCCCGCGAGGGGTGGCGACCCGGGAGGGGATCACCATGAACGGCCTGCGACTGATGCGCCGTCACGCGGCGGCCTTCGTACGCTTCGCGGGGCTGGGTGGCGGGATCACCCTGGTGGCCTCGGCGGCGCTGGCCCTGCTCTCGCAGTGGATCCCGTGGATGGCGGCGAACGTGCTGACCACCGTCGTCTCGTCCGTGGTCGCCACCGAGCTGCACGCCCGCGTCTCGTTCGGCCACGGACGGCCCGGCCTGGCGGGCCACTTGAAGAGCGCGGCCACCATCGCCGTGGGCTGGCTCGTCACTTCGGCCGCAGTCGGCGCGCTGGCCTTGCTCCGCCCCGGCGCGGGAGTCGTCCTGCAGCAGTCGGTGTACCTGTCGGCCACCGCGCTCGTCGGGCTCGGCCGCTATCTCGTGCTGCGTCTGTCCGTGTTCGCGGAGCGTGCCCCGCGCCCTGGGGCCGGCGGCGGTGTCCGGTCGCGGGTGGCGTACGACGCGGTGGCGTGAGGTCCGGGGCCGGACGCTGCGCCGGTACGGGGGAGTGGCGGGCTGCCGAGCCCGGGCCGTGGACGACGCACGGCCGAGGATCAAGGTCCTGTGCTCCGGTGGCGTCGTGCCGCCACCCCCTCGTGCCTATCCGACGATGTCGCCGATGAACTCCGGTGCAGCGGGGCTGGTGCCACGTCGCACAACGACGAGAATCCTCCGGCCGTGCTTCCGGTCGAGCACGGCATCTCGAGGTCGGGCGCCCAGAGTGACAGGGCCGTTACGTTGCGACACCAGAACGGTGACACTGCGTCGGGCGCTGCGCGGTGCCGGCTCGCGACGGCCCCGCCGACGGCTGCCCCACCGCCGGGCCGGCCGTCGACATGGCCCGTGATGCGGGCGCCTCGGCGACGCATCCGGTGTGCGCGAGGGGGTTCGGGGATTCGTGGAGTGGCTCGCGGCAGAGGGTGCGAGGCCCTGCCGGTGAGCGACCGATCGTGCGCTGCCCGCTCGGGAGGTGGTCCCTCTTGCCCTATTTAGATGTTATATGTACTCTATGCCTGTGGATGGTCGCACGGGCAGTGCCGCCGACGTCGGTATTCACCCGTGTTGGGTTCTTCCTGGTGGGTCCGCAGATCCCCTCTTCGACCCTCGGCGGTGCCGCTTTCGAAGGTGGCGCAGCGCCAGGAGGCCGGGTCCCCACGTATCGGCAGCACCGGCGAAGCAAAAGAGCAGGCACCAATGACCACGATCTTGATCACGACAGCCAACGGTGAGACCGGCCGACCGATGGTCGACTACTTGCTCAGGGAAGGCTTCCACGTACGGGCCATGGTCCGCACGGACGACGAGCGGGCACAGCGACTGCGTGACAAGGGCGCCGACGTCGTGTTCGGCGACTTGCTCGACCTCCGCGACGTCCGCAAGGCCATGGAGGGTGTCCGGCGCGCCTACTTCAACTACCCGATCGGCGAGGGGCTGGTGGAGGCCGCGGTGATGTTCGCTCAGGCCGCCAGGGAGGAGGAGCTCGAGCTCATCGTGAACATGTCGCACTTCCAGTCCCGGCCCCACGCACGCAGCAAGGCCACTCAGAACCACTGGTTGTCCGAGCAGATCTTCGACTGGTCGGGAGTCCCCGCCACTCATCTGCGGGTCACGTTCTTCATGCAGTGGCTGCTCTACATATCCGGCCTGATCCGCTACGGCCGCTACGTGATGCCGTTCGACAAGGAGAGCCGCTTCGCCCCGATCGCCGGCCGCGACATCGCGCTGACCGCTGCCCGTGTCTTCGCCGCGCCCGAAGAGCACGGCGGACGGATCCACGCCCTCACCGGCCCTGTGGAATACAGCCACGAAGAGCTGGCGGCCGAGGTCAGCCGAGTGCTGGGCAAGGACCTTCCGTTCGAGCAGGTAACCGTGTCCACCTTCCTGGAGATGCTCGGCATCGGGCATGACCTGGCGAAGCTCAAGCACTTCGAGGCCGTGACCCTCGACCAGCAGGAGGGCCGTCTGGCGGGCGTCAGTGACACGGCCCGGCGGATCATCGGGCAGCCGCTCACGACGGTCGAGGAGTTCATCGATGAACACCGCCCGGCGTTCGAACTCGACCACGGCAAGCCCGGCGCGTAGCCGGCCGGCCCGGGGCGGACGGGCCCGCTGGCCGTACTCGCTGGGACTTGGTGCGGTCGACGCGCTGACCAGCCCGTTTCACCGTGTCGCCAGTGGGCGGCGGCCGCTGAAATCCCGCTGAAAGGCCGTTGAACGCGACGCCCCGCAGACTCCGGGGCATGACAACGACGCACGCATCCGCCATCGCGGCCACGGGGCTGCGGAAGTCCTTCGGGGACAAGCCGGTCCTCCAGGGCATCGACCTGCACGTGCCCACGGGCACGATCTTCGCCCTCCTGGGCCCCAACGGTGCCGGCAAGACCACCGCCGTCAAGATCCTCTCCACCCTCGTCACCGCCGACGCGGGCGACATCCGTGTCGGCGGCCACGACATCGCCGCCGAGCCGCAGGCGGTGCGCGCGGCGATCGGCGTCACCGGGCAGTTCTCCGCGGTCGACGGGCTGATCACCGGTGAGGAGAACATGCTCCTCAT